>CAMBIK010000233.1 GCA_945867435.1 Klebsiella pneumoniae | reverse complement strand
GCGCCTCTTCGCCGGCGTGCGTGCAGCCGGCCACGAGCGCTTCACCGGACCACGCGAAGGGCGGGGGGGGGCGGGGGGCCAGCCTCTTGAGATCAGACTCGGGCCGTACCGCCGACAAGCCACGCAGCAGCGTGTCCGCGAAGCCTGGCAGCCGCCGCAAACGCGTCATCCCCGGACCGTCCCGCGGTGCGAGCCGGAGGACCGGAATTCCGCGGAGGCGGCAGCCGAAGAGCAGCACGGGCCAGAGTTCGGCTTCGACCAGGATCAGCCCTCGCGGGCGAAGGCGGTCAAGCCAGTTGAGCACGCACGGAAGCACGTCGATCGGCAGGCAAACGACCTGTTCGACCCCCTCCTCGCGTTCCCGCGCCGCCGCACTCGTGCAGCTCACCAGAACGCTGGTCTCCGGGTGAGCCTGACGAATTGCCGGCAAAAGCGCATCGACGACCCGCCGCTCTCCCAGGCTGGCGGCGTGAAACCACGTCGCTCCCGGCTCCACCTCAGCAAGCGGAAAACCCAGCCGTTCCCGCCAATGGGCACGGGTCCTGGGATGCACCCGCACGACCAGCGCCAGCAAGGGGGAGAGCAGCACCCCCACGGCCAGATACGCCCACATCCACATCATCTGGGCGCGGACCAACCGAAGCGCGCCATCTCGACCCGCTCACCCATAAACTGCACCCCTTCGCGCTCGAGAAGCCCGCGCTGAACCACGGCGCGGACAGGATCCCCCTTGGTGGCGAGAGTGCCATCGCTGTGAATCACTCGCTGCCACGGCACGTCGGTATCCGAAGGGAGCGCAGCCATCGCGTACCCGACCTGGCGCGCCGCGCCCGGCACCCCGAGCGCCGCGCCGACGTGTCCGTAGCCCATGACGTGACCGGCGGGAATCTGTCGTACAAGGTCGCCGACCCGGATGCGAAAGGTCGGCTCGGAGCGTATGGCCATCGCGCGGCGAGTAACGCACATGGTGCAGGCGTGCGGGTTAGCCCGAGACCCATGACCGAATCCCAGAGGTACCTCCTCGACTCCATCCGCCGCTCCATCATCGGGGAAGGCCGGGTGCTTGAGGTTCCGTTCGGCCCCCGGCGCGTGACCTACGCCGACTATACCGCCTCAGGGCGAAACCTAAGCTTCATCGAAGACTTCATTCGGGACGAGGTGATGCCGCTCTACGCGAACACCCACACCGAAACGAGCGGAACGGGCGCCCAGACGACGCGCTTCCGCGAAGATGCCCGCTCCATCATCCACGCGGCCATGGGGGGCGGGCCCGACGACCTGGTGATTTTTGCGGGGAGCGGCGCGACCGGTGCGGTCAACAAACTGATCGACATCCTGAACCTTCGGATCCCCGCGAACCTCGACGAGCGCTACCATCTGCTCGATCAGATTCCGCTGGATGAACGCCCGGTGGTGTTTATCGGGCCGTACGAACATCACAGCAACGAGCTGCCCTGGCGCGAGAGCATCGCCGAGGTCGTCACCATCATGGAGGACAGCGACGGTTGCATCGACCTCGCCCAGCTGGAGCAGGAGCTGCAACGCTACCAAAGTCGCCCCGTGAAAATCGGCAGCTTTTCGGGTGCCAGCAACGTAACCGGGATTGGCAGCCGTACCGGAGTGATCGCAGCCTTGCTCCATCGCTATGGTGCACTTTCCTTCTGGGACTTTGCGGCCGCCGGGCCTTACGTCCGAATCGAAATGAACCTGAACGATGGGACCGACGATGGCCCGCTTCAATACAAAGACGCCCTTTTCGTATCGCCGCACAAGTTTGTCGGAGGTCCTGGCACGCCTGGTATTCTCATTGCCAAACGCCACTTGTTCACCAACCGGGTGCCGAGCACCCCCGGGGGCGGCACGGTCGCCTATGTGAACCCCACGGAGCATCGGTACATCACCGATCCGATCCATCGCGAAGAGGGCGGGACTCCGGCCATCATCGAATCCATCCGGGCGGGGCTGGTCTTTCAGCTGAAAGAGAGCATCGGATCCGACCTCATCCACGAGCGCGAAGAGGATTTTATCCGACGTGCAATCGCGTCGTGGGGGGGAAATCCCAACCTCCGCATCCTCGGCAACCCGAACTTGTGGCGGCTCTCGATTGTGTCCTTCGTGGTGCGTCACGGGGCCGTGATGCTGCATCACAACTTCGTGGTCGCGCTCCTTAACGACCTGTTCGGGATTCAGGCGCGCGGAGGCTGCTCATGCGCCGGGCCGTACGGTCACCGCCTCCTCGGAATCAACCTGGAGACCAGCCACGACTTCGAATGTGCCATCCTCGAGGGCGCAGAGAGCGTGAAGCCCGGCTGGGTCAGGATGAACTTCAACTACTTCATCTCGGAAGCGGTATTCGATTTTCTCCTGCGGGCCGTACACTTCATCGCCACGCATGGTTGGAAGTTCCTTGCGCTGTACCGGGTCGATCTCGACACAGGGTCCTGGCACCATCGCGACGTACACGCAAAGGACCTCCTCCGACTGCACGACGTGAAGTTCCATGCGGGCGGAGTGGAATATCGCTCGCGGCACATGACCGAGCCCGAATCTGTCCTGGCGGAATATCTCGTGGACGCGGAACGGTGGATCGCGGAGGCCACGAAGGCCGCGCACGCCGGTGGCATCGTGGACCCCCTGCTGCCCGCCCGAGCCGAGCGGCTTCGGTGGTTCCCGCTCCCGGGAGAAGCGGCGGCGGAGCTGCGCGGAGAAGGCGTCTGCACGGTAAAAAACAGTGCTTGGGGAGAGCAAGGTTCCGACCGCGACTCAGCCCTACCTGCGTAGGTAGGCGCTCAGCGCCGCCGCCCCATCGCCGGGCGAGATCGCAGCCAAGCGGGCCTCGAAGGACTGCGTTGCCGGCTGGCGCACCATCGAATCGACCAGGAAAGGGCCCAGCCGGGCATTCCCCACGGGCTCGCCAATCGCAGTTCGCACCCCATCCCACAGCCGAGCTTCGGTGAGATAGGCGAAGAGATAGTTCGAGGAGTAGGCTGGATAATGCCAGAGAAGCCCGCTTAGCAGGGAGGGGTCGTAGTCGGCGCCGGAGCCCGGCGCCCCCGTGAGCTCGCTGCGGAGCGTTTCCGCCAACTGGAAGGCACCCGCGAGGTTGTCGGGACTTTCGTAAAGGTTGCGTTCCGCCTGGGTGGCCACGATGGCGTTGGCGATCCCCTCGGCGGCGTCGCGAACGCGCGCAGCGCGAAAGCCCACCCTCGCCTCCTCCGGAAGCTCCGGCACATATTTGGCGGTAAAGGCTGGTTCTGCGAGGACACGCTCGAAGAACTGGGCGTAACCCTCGAACCACGGTGCATCGGGTTCCCATGTGGCTGGGCTGGCGGCCGATTCGGGGCTCAGGTTCATCCACCACACGGCATGCCCGGCCTCGTGCATCAAGGCCTGGTAGGGCCACGCGGACCAGCGTTCGTCCACGCTCAGCACGATGGCGACAAATTCAGGGGGACGGATCACAAACCCGTAAACGCCAGGCCGAACAATACGGGACGGCCCGGTGTAGAGCTGAAGATCCGCAGTATCGAAGCCCATGTCGTGGTAGGCGGTCACGATCCTTTCCTCGGCCAGGTCGGCGTCGAAGAATGCGTCCGCAAGCTCCGCTTCGGTCCCAATCTTCGCGACGCGGCGCAGCCGGGGATGATTGACAAAATCATCGACGACCCCAGGATTGGCAGCAGCGATGGCCGCGCGATCGACGGCGAAGAAGGGACGGACCACTTCAGTGAGCTGCGACACGACGGAATCCACCTGGGATTGGGACAGCCCCTGAGCGTTCAGGCTCAACTGATAGTAGTTGGCGTATCCCGCACGCTTCGCAACCTCGTTGCGGAGCTTGACGAGCGCGATGAGGTCCGGACCGGCCAGCTGCATGCGATGGCTGGCGAACGCAGTCGCCAGCTCCTGCCTGACCGCATCTTCAAGCCCATCGGCCTCACGACTCACCTCGTCCCATGACCGGTCCAAGGTGAACTTTCGACCATCGGAGGTGAACCACTCCGCGCGTCGGGATGCGGCCTCGTCGAGCACGCCGAGCAGGCGGGTCTCCTCGGCCTTGTCCGCGGAGGTCCACGCGCGGGTTTCCAGTGCCTTGCGCGCGTACACGTCTCCCCGAATCTTCAGGAGCGAACCATCGGGTGCCCCCTGCGCGGCCAGAATCGCCTCCATCACCCGGGTGTCCTTGAAGAAGGCCACCTTCTCGCCCTCGGCTTCCGACTTGCGGCGCCGCGCGTCCTTGTTGTGAACGTTGCGCGTGGTGTCCCTATCCGCGGCCGCGAGGCTCAGGCTGATCTCTGCGAAGCGCGAGTCCACCTTCGCGAGCGGGTCAGCGTCTTCCCCAGCGCCGCAGCCGAGCAGCAGCAAAAGGACCATCGACGCCATCGAGAACTCCACGGGTGCGGCAAGTGTAGCCCGCGGACGGCTCCCTCACCCCCCCGCAACCACAGGAACCCACCAGTGCCCTTTGGAGGCATCGACCGGCGCACGGTCCAGCTTGAGTTCGGTACCGCGCGGCAGCACGCAGCGTTCCGGCGAACGAGCGTTGTGGTGGTTCTCGCGACGGGGATAGTCCGCTCGGACACGGGCATCGCGGGACAGGGTGATGACCTGCCCGGCCTCTCCCGGCTTGTCTGCGCCAGCGTAGAAATAGCCCACCACCTCGCCCGGCGGGCCGCCCGTGCAACCCACTCGCAAGGGGGCTGGTGCCGCGGGCGAAGGCGCCGCCACCACCCGAGGTTCGGCGCGCTTGGGTTCCGTAACGGAAGGGGCTGCGGGCGCGGCGACTTCAGGCGCGACCGCTGCTTCCACGGGCGCTGCGACAGGCGGCACCACCACGGGGGCTTCGGTCTTGGCGCGAGCGACGACCGCGGGCCGAGACGACACTTCCTCGCCCCCCGACAGCAGAGCCCAACCGCCGCCAATAAGTACCGCCACAACGCTGATCATCCCTATCAACTTTCCCCGCGACCTTTCCGGGGCGGTAGCAGCCGTGAGGGTGCGCGCCAATGCCAGGAACGTTTCGTCGTTCGGGGCATCCTTGACTAGCGCCGCGGCGAGCACCCCCAGCGATCCGGCATCATCCGCAGCGCGAAAGATCACTTCCCAGGCGGCTTCCGC
Organism: Klebsiella pneumoniae; assembly: GCA_945867435.1. GTDB lineage: Bacteria > Myxococcota_A > UBA796 > UBA796 > SXON01 > SXON01. The sequence goes on along the minus strand of CAMBIK010000233.1, from coordinate 403 downwards.
ATCGCCGGGCACGGTGCGGTCCACGGGCATCCCGACGAGGCCGGCATAGCGCCGCTGCATGTCCGCGGAGGGGAACCGCCGGGCACACGCCAGCGCAAGGCCACGAAGATCATCTGCGTCGAGCATCACCTGGGCCTTGTAACCGGTGTCGCACTCCGCACCCGAGTTATCCGCCCGCCGCGATGGTTCCGCTTGTCGTCCTTCCCACGCTGAACGAAGCCGCAACCGTCGCGGGGATCATCGCCCGTGTGTGCGCCGCGTTGCCGACCGCAGCCGTGCTGGTCGTGGATGACGCCTCCGAGGATGGAACAGCCTCGATCGCCGAGGCCGCTGGCGTGAACGTGATGCGCCGCACGGGCGAACGCGGCCTCGGCCATGCCTACCGTGCGGGATTCGCATGGGC
>CAMBIK010000232.1 GCA_945867435.1 Klebsiella pneumoniae | reverse complement strand
GCGAACGCCACGACGGTGGTGGAGGTGCCCAAGGCGCTGGCCCACCCGGTCGTGGACAACGACTTGATGATTCCTCCTGGCCCTTCCTCGTTGATTCGATGGATCAGGTGGATCATCACATCGATACCGATGCCGAGCACGATCGGAATACCGACGAAGTTCACCATCGAGATCTTGATGTCGGCCATCACCAAAAGCGCGCCCCACCACGCAACCCCGGCGACGAGCACGCCCATGGCCACCATCACGGACCAGAAGCGCCGGAGGTCAAGGGAGGTGAAGAAGAGCACCAGGGCGAAGGCGACCGCTCCGATGATGGGCGCATCGCGGCCCATGAGCCGGTAGAGCACGCCGAGCGTGACGTATTCGCTCGCGATCCGTTCGTTGGGGTATTCCTTCTCCATCACTTCGGCTAGGTGGTGGGCGCGACGCATGTCCCACATGTTTTCGCTTGGAAACAGGAGCAACCTGTGCTTTCCATTCAGTGCCCCGAGCACATGCTGAACGCCCCGTGGCAAGTCGGTCGCGGTCATCATCTGGGGATCGGCTTCCGCCACCCAGTTGAGCTTGGCACGGACTTCAGCAGGTAGAAAGGCGCTGTTCGGATCCTTCGCCAGGGCCACGATCTCCTGCAGCACGCCGACGCGGGTGGCCTGATCGATCGGCAAGGCCGTACGGATCGACATCACCTTGGCGACCTCGGGCATGTTCCCGGCGTCGACCCTGGCCTGTGCGCGTACGACGGCCGCATCGAGCGCTTCGGCGGAAGGGTAGCTGATGACGAGGGGGGAGTAGCTGTCTTTGGCGAGCTGCTGTTCGCGCGGGGTGAGGTCGGCGTAGGCCAGCCCCTGCCGCCGCAGCTCGGAGAGGTCGTATTCGAACTGAATCTTGGGAATGAAGAGGGCGGCCACCACCGTGAACCCGGCGATGAGCAGCAGCAGCATCGGTGCAAGCCGGTAAACGGCGGGGAACCGGCGCGACACCCTGCGCTTCCCCTCGGCCTTCTTCGCGGCGGACCTTCGATCCAGGCGGACGACCAAAATGGGCATCAGCAGGATCTCCGCGACGAGCGTGAGCACCAGGCCGAGCGCCAGGAGCCAGCCCAGTTGCCGGAAGCCCGCGAAGTGCGCGAACAACAGGGCGGCGAAACCCGCGGAGGAGGTGAAGGCGGCGCTGGTGCAGGCGCTGCCCACGAGGTCCCACGCCCGCACCACGGCATCCTCCAACTCGTACCCTTCATCGACCAGTTCCCGCACACGCGAATACAGATGCACGCCGAACTCGACCCCCAGCCCGATCAGCACGGCGTTCACGAAGCTCGTGAACGTGTTCAACCCACCGACGGTCGCTCCTGCGATGCCGAGCGTCCACAGGTTGCTCAGCAGCAACGGCACGAAGATGACCACGAGGGCACGGGGGGTGCGGAACGCGGCGGCCAGGATGAACAAGACCAGCACGAGGCTCGCAAGCGTCGTGTGCACGATGTCGTTCATGATCGCCTGATAGTCTTCGACATTGTGGCGATACGCACCCCCCTTCCACACGATCTTCACGGTGGGATGGTGGGCCGCGACGCGTTCCAGCGAGGCATCCACCCCGCGCATGAACCGCTCGGCAAACGGGAGGTCGTGCGCCGAACCCTTGGGCCGCACGATCATGCTGGCCACACCCGACTTCGACACAAGCTTGAGATCCCCCCCCGCGCTCCGGAGCTTCTCCGTGATCGGACCCAGGTCCAAAACGCTCGCAGCGACCAGCGGGTTGGACAGCGCCGACCCCAGCGTGACGGCAGTGCGGACCCGGTCGCGGATCGTGACCAGATCCTCGACCGGCAGTTGGAGCAAGCCAAGCTTGACGGTGGTCTTGGGATCGAAACCGTAAAGAACGTAGTCCACGTCGGGGTTGGCTTCGAGCTCAACCTGCAGCTCGGCCATGAAGGCATCGCGTTCGGCCGGGTCCTCAGCCTCGGTGGCGATGTTCAGGGTGTTCACCCCGCCTTCTTCCTCTTCCAGGCTGGCCAACGCCTTCGTGGAGGGCTCGTCCGGCGGCATCAGGTGGAGGATGTCGCTATCCACTGTGACCTTGGTCACAAAGAAGCCCGCGACAAGGGAAATCGCTACCAGGATGCCGACCAGCGCCGCTTGGTTCTGAATTACGCGGCGTGCGAGCCGCCCGTAGAACCCCTGAGGAGTGTAGCGCATGGCGCTGTCCTATCCTGCAAGAGGGGCAGGGGCCCCTGCGCAGGTTGCGTGGACCCCCTCGACGTCGTATCGTGCCCTGGCCCATGCACTTCACGCCCGCAGAACGCGACCAGCTGATCTACGACCACGTCGACCTGGTGCGGATCATCGCGAGGCGGCTTGTCCGGCGGCTCCCGTCCAGCGTGGACCTCGACGAGTTGATCAGCGTAGGCACCGTGGGCTTGATCGATGCGATCGATCGCTTCGACCCTTCACGGGGGGTCCCCTTCAAGGGGTTCGCCGACATCCGAATCCGCGGCTCGATGGTCGATTACCTGCGCGGAATCGACCCAGTCACGCGGGCCGTGCGCCGCAAGTACGACCGTCTCGAATACGCACGCACGTACCTGCGCCAGCGCCTGGCTCGCTTCCCCACTCGGCAGGAGATGGCGGAATACCTGGAGCTGTCGGTGGATGGCTACGACGACATGGTGTCGGCGGCGCGCATCTTCACCGTCGTAAGTACGAGCACTCCGCTCGACGAAGAGGGCACGGCGACCATCGGCGACCAGATCTCCGTCGAACAGACCACCGTGGAAGAAGATTGGGTGTCGCGGGAACTGACCGACGAGATGATCACGGCCATCGGGCACCTGCCCGAAAAGGAACGCCATGTGATCACCAGGTACTACCTGGAAAGCCGCACCCTTCGGGAGATCGGCGCCGAGCTCGGGGTCACCGAGTCACGTGCCTGCCAACTGGCGAAGCAAGGCACCCTGCGCATGCGGCAGCGCCTGTCCCCGCGCGAATAGCGCCGCCTACGGTTCGTCGGTTTCGTCGAGGATCGAGGCTTCCCGCACCTTGCTGCCGAACAGCCGGACCTGGATGCCCGCTTCGAGGGCCACGCCGATAGCGGAAGCGCCGGTCGGGGTCCTGATCCCTTCCAGCGCTGGCACGGTGGTCTGCTGTTCCTCCACGACGCGGTCGCCGGACAGCAGGAAGGAAACAGGGATCTGCGCAAAAAACTCCACATGGTCGCCCAGCCGCACCTCCGCGCCGCCGAAGACCTCCATCAGGACCATGGAAGGAGCGGGGAACCTCGCAAGCTCGTCTGGAGGGAGGATGTGGTCGCCGATGCCCGACCCGCGCATCCAGTAGCCGCCGACGCCGAACACCGGACGCAAGCTGGAGGCGGGCAACAGGCCGACCGTGACCCGTGGACCGACGATGACGCTGGCCTGCTGCTCGGAAACGGTGGTGGGCTCGCCGTTGGCAACGCCGACCACTTCCTGGCTGATGAGGTAGCTGAACGAGCCGCTGGCCACCCCGAGACGCATCCCGATATCCACGAGGGGGTGCACGCCGAAGCTGAGGCTGGTGGTGCCCATCGCGCCCGAGCCGGTCTCGATGGATTGGGCGGCGTAGGAATCCACGGTCGCGAGTCCGTCGAGGGCGTAGCGCCCGTAGTAGGCGCCATCCACCGGGCCGTTTACGAACCCGGCACTGGCACGCACGATTAGCTGGAAGCGCCTTCCCTCCGAACGCTGACGCCAAATAGGCAGGCCGATCCCAGAGTTTTTGTAGCGCAGGTAATTGGTGGAGCTCATGTTCAGCCGTTCCCAAGGCTTCGAGCCTTCGGCGGTGGACTGCTCCACGATGTCGGCTTCGGTGAGCTTGGGCACCTCGATCTCGACGTTGCGCCTGCGGATCTCGGTGGTGAAGGCACCCAGTTCCTTCGAAAGCGAGGCCAACTCCCGCCGAACGGCCTCGTCGTCTTCCGCGCCCACCGCTTCGGCACCATCTTCGCGCGCGTCGACTTCCCGGCCCACCTCCCCGGCGATCGCCGCCACCAAAACGCGGGCAACGCCCTCCGCAAAGACCTCGTCCCGACCCCCCTCCAGTTCGCTCCGGAAGCTCACGGCGACCCGGGCACCCGAGATGTCCACGATGTCGATGTCGACGCGGGTACCGGCCACGAGCGATTGCACGGCCCCGGTGACCGCCCACGCGGCGTTCGCCCTGTCGCCAATAACAAAGGTACACCCTACGATATCACCCTTTGGGCACGAATCCATGTAGATCCGCGCGGAGTAGTCGTCGAAGTCGGGGCTGTCTTCCACCCGCAAAACGCCCAGCGTTGGGTCGTTGGCGAGCTTTTCAGCGACAAAGCCCTCGATCAACGCGGCAAGCTGCTGGGACTCCGGGTTTCTCGCCTGCAGGGCGGAGACGAGGACGGCGGTACGATCCGCCGCGAGCGCGGCACCGTTGGCGAGGAGCACAAAGGGGAAGATCATGACGGCATGCGGCTATCATACAAAGGGGGAAGGGGCCCCCTACGCCCGCAGCGCCCGCTCCACCCCTCGTCCGATCGCCCGGAAGCGTTCTATGGGCCCCCCTTCGCGTATCACTTGCGCCACATGCAGTCCGGCTACCGCCGCAGTGCGCCAGCCAGGCTTGAAACAGAGTGCCTGCCCGACCACGGCCGCCTCGGTCGCCCACGCGGAGCGGCGGTCCACGGTCGCACCCCCTTGGTGCTGGCAGCTCGCCCCCGCGACCAGCCACGCCCCCCCGAGCCGACGACACAGCTCCACATCCTCGAACCCGTGTGGAAAACGCTCATCGAACCTAGCCGACGCCGGCATGTGAAGGCAAGCGCCGCTCAGCGCATCGACGCGCCGGTCCGCGGTCGGCACATCCGTGCGTTGCACCACGCGACCCCAGCCCGCCACGCGCAGTCCGCTGGATTCGACCGCATGCGGTCCCCGCAGGATCGGACCGCAGAGGCCCCCACGCCGCGCCAATCGGTCAAGGCAATCGTCGGCGGGCAAGGCATCGTCGTTCAGAAGGACGGCGCCGGGCGTACGAATCGCGGCCAAGCCCGCGTTGGCGGCGCGGGCGAACCCGGAACCGCCGCCCAGGCGAAGCTTCGGAACGTCCAGATCGAGACCCTCGTCCGAGTCGTCCACCACGAGGACCGGCCAACGCGACAGCGTCGGGAGGAGGATCTTCAGCGAAGCGAGCGCGCTCCGGTGGGGGATGATGACCGTAAACGCAGCGGTCACCCGAGCCGATCCTCCAGGGCGCGGCTGAGCGTTTCGCTGAGCAGCCGCACGCTGTACGGCTTCTGGAGGAAGCCGCGCAGGCCGATGAGGCCGCCCAAGCGGCGAGAATCCACCTGGGCGTAGCCGGTGGAAAGCACTACGCGAACGCCCGGATCGCGCAGCCTCAGCTCACAGAAAACCTCCTCGCCCGACATCACCGGCATGGTCATGTCGAGGAGCACAGCGCGCAGCTCGCTGCGGTGGCGGTCGAAGAGCACGAGCGCGGTTGGGCCATCCTCCGCCTCGATCGCGGAGTAGCC
>CAMBIK010000231.1 GCA_945867435.1 Klebsiella pneumoniae | reverse complement strand
CATGCCACGCTGGTGACCCCTGCGGTCGAGGTTCGCCTCGTCGAAGCCGTTGCGAACGCCCAGCAGGTACGACTCGAGAATCCCAACGTGGACATGCGCGCCGATCGGCCGCATGCGGTTCACGCGGTTCGTGCGGACTACTACGGGCGCGTCCATGTCGGTGCGCACGCAGTGGCCTACCAGTTCTCTCGAGCCGATGTCGCGCCCGGCAACCCCGTCGAGGCCTGGACGAACGGGATGGATTCGGGTGTGCTCGGGGCGACCCTGGAAGCCTCGGGGGTCGGCCCTTTCGATATCGGGATAGAGGGTGACTATTTCGTCTACAACGCGGATGAGATCCCGGTGACGGAAGGCGGGGCGCTGTACGGTAGCATCGCCGCGTATCCAGGTATCATGAGTGTATTGGTTGAGGGTAAGGTGTATCGTAACGCCGAGTATATCAATGTGTTGGCGGCCGGGGAGGGGTACGAACTGGTGTCTGGACCTTCCCTGGAGTACGAACGTGCCATCACGGAAGATAGCTCCGCGGCCCTCAACAGCAACGCGGTCAGCGGCGCCCGAGCGCGGGTCGATGTGAACCTGGGCCGGAACGGGGGTTCGCTCACGCCGTACCTGTCTGCCGCCCTGTTTCGGGACACCGACCTCGAAGGCGTCCATTTCAACACGACCCCGGAGACTGTGGTGCACGGCGTCGGCGGAGTCTTCTATGTGGCTGGCGAGCTGCACCTGCTCGCCAACGCCGGCTACCGCCTGGACATGCGCGACGATGCGCCAGCCGACAACGCGGGGGACACCACGATGCACGGCGATGTGGCGCTCACCCTGCCGCTCGGCCATCGCCTTAGCTTCGAGATTGCTCCGAACATCCTGCGTTACCACTGGGGTTCAAATCCTGTGCAGCAGGCCGACTACACCGATGTGTCGACCACGCTCGCATTGAAGGTCGGCTCGCCCTACGCGTTTCTCGTGTACGCTGACTTCAGCGACAACGGGCTCGTGAACTCTACGGGGAACGTGAGCGAGAACGTTTACATGGCCGGGGAGATCCAATGGCAGCCCACGAGCGTGACCACGCTCAAGCTGTTCTACGGGGCCTACCGTGCGGGAATCCGGTGCGCTGGCGGACAATGCCGCACGCTTCCAGGGTTTGAGGGCGCTCGCGCCGCGCTGACCACCAACTTCTGAGGATTTTCTATGCTGCTCTTTGCGCTCTTCGCTGTCCTTCCCGCATCCGCCGGGGCTCCTCTCAAGGTCGTCACATGGACCGCCTCGACCACGGCTGAACCTTCCGACGCTCGCAACTTTGAGGTTTCCAACCTGGGAGACGGCAAGCAGAGCACGTCGTGGGCAGAGGGCGAAACCGGCGCTGGACTGGGCTCCTGGGTGCAGGCGGATTTTGGCACCGCCAAGACCCTCACCGCGCTCACCGTGTGGGGTAGCAACTGGTACAACACGGAATACTTCGGTCATTACAACCGTCCGAAGATGATCATCGCCGAGTATGCCGATGGCAGCACCGAGGAATTCAACACCACCGACGAGCAGAAGCCGCAGGTGCTCAAGCTGAAGTCCCCGAAACAGACCCAGACGGTAAAATTGAGAATCAAGGCAATCTACGCGGGTAAGGGCGTGGATACCGGACTGTCCGAGGTCAAGTTCTTCGACAACGGCTCCGAGGGAGCCGTCCCGGTGTCTGGCGCCCGTGCTTCAACCACCGCTCCGGGGGATGTGGATGGAAACTACAATGCAGCCAACGCCGGGGATGGCATCATCGATTCGATGTGGTGCGAAGGAAACCAGAAGTCAGACGGCACGCTGGAATGGCTGGAGTTCACTCTTGGGCGCAGGAGCAGCGTCTCTACCCTGAAGATCCGAAACGGTGCGCCGTCAGGGGACCTGTTCAAGGCCGTGAATCGCCCGACTGCCGCCACGATCACCTTCAGCGACGGCGCCAGCGAGTCCGTCACGCTCAAGGACATGCCGTTCGAGCAGTCCATCACGTTCTCCGCACACACGACCGACAAGGTACGCCTCACCTTCACGAGCGTGAAAAAGGGGGAGAAGTACGATGATCTCTGTGTGACCGAGGTCACCGTCCTTTAGACGGGGCGGCGTTTCTGCATCGACCGCACGATTTCATGACGCATCGACCGCAGCAGGCTGATAAATTCACGAGCGGAGTGATCCCATGCGCACGTTGGTACCCCCGGTCCTGGTGATGTCGCTCCTCGCCTGCGATCAGGAATACACTGAGCTCAACCTGGAAACCAAGATCCAGGAGTTTGATCAGGCACCCTCCAACAAGGTGGACATCCTGTGGGTCATCGACGACAGCACGTCGATGAACGAAGAACAGCTGGCGGTGAAGGCGGCCGGCGTGGACTTCATCGCGCAGCTGGAAAGCGCCGAGATGGACTTCCACTTGGGGCTCGTCACGACCGACGGTGATTCAACGAACAGCAAGGCCAGCATTCTGCTCGGTTCGCCGGCTGTCCTTACCAATGAATGTGTCGCCGACGGGACTGTGTGTACCTACTCCGAGGACTTCATCGATCGGGTTGTGCAGGGCACGGGTGGCAGTGACCAGGAGAAGGGTCTGGAGGTGGCGCTCAACGCCGTGCGCCCGCCCCTGAGCGAAACGCACAACGACGGCTTCGTGCGAGATGGTGCTCTGCTGATGATCATCCAGCTCTCCGATGAAAACGACTGCTCGGATAGCGGTCGCCTCGGTCCGACCGCGACAGGGGAAGACTGCTACAGTCGCTACTCTGAGCTTACCCCGGTCGGCGATCTGGTCGGTGCTTTGCGCGATGCCAAGGCGGAGCTGGGGGAAGGCGAGGTAGTCATGTCGGGCATCATCGGCCCGGACGTCTCCGAGAACTGCCAGACCGCTGTGCCCGGGAAGCGTTACCGCGACGCCTTCAGGATGTTGGGTGGTGTCGAGGCCGACATCTGCTTGCAGGACTATTCGCCGGTCATGCAGTCGCTAGGCTTGGCCGCAACCGGCATCACGTCCAACTTCCAGCTGGACTACGCTGCCCGTTACGAGTCCGACCAGGCGGATACGACCGAGCTGGACGAAAGCAAGTACAACCCAAAGGTCTGGGTGACCGAAGTCGACAGCGAGAAGACCGCCATCGCCGAAAATGCTGAAACCGGCTGGACGTATATGGAGGACTACGCGCAGATTCAGTTCAACGGCGACTCCGTTCCCGGCCGTGGGGCGCGCATCACGGTGGAATTCTACAGCAACGGTCCGGTCCCGGACCCGCCGTCCGAATCCTGAGCGTCCTTGGGGTGCCGCCCACGCTGCGTGTGGTCTGCGCCTGCGTCGTGCGCGCCGGGACGGTTTTCGTGGCACGGCGGGGGGCGAGTATGAAGCACCCGGGCACTTGGGAATTTCCGGGTGGCAAGGTGGAAGTCGGGGAATCGGACTCGGTGGCGCTGGTGCGAGAACTTCAGGAGGAGCTCGCCTGGGAGGTGCAGGTGGGCGCGTGCGTGGGGGAGGGGACCACGGGACCCATTCATCTCGTGGGCTACCTGTGCGAAGGCATCGGGGAGCCGACCCTGGTCGAGCACGACAATGGGGCATGGCTCGGCTCGGCGGCGCTATCCGAGCTCGACTGGGCACCGGCCGACGCCCCCATCTTAGCGGGCTTGGTGCGGATGCTGACCTCGGAAAACTACTCGATTACGGGGTGATCAAAGGCCGCCTCGGCCGGCTCCGTTTTCCCTTCAGGCCTCGCACCCCCGGGAACGTGGAAACCGTGGGTTTGAACAGCCTTCCCCATTCCTGCCTGCACACGCGCTGCCATCCAACGGCGAGTGGGGCCCCACAGCAGCAGGAGCCCCACGACATCGGACAGGTAGCCAGGGATGACCAGCAGTACCGCCCCCACCAGCGCCATCGCGCCCTCGACGATCTTCACCGTCGGGGTTTCCCCGCGCTGGAGTGCCGTGGCCATCTCGCGAAGCACAGTCCGGCCCGCACGCTTGCCCAGCCAGACGCCGATCACGCCGGCCATGACCAGCGTGAGGGTCGTCTTGAGGCCACCGATACGGCTTCCCACCTCAATGATCAGCGAGATTTCCAGGATCGGCGCGAGGATGAACACGGCGAAGAGGAAAAGTGAAGTCTTCACGCGGGTTCTCCTCGCTCTACGCGCTTCACATCCTGCCACCACGCTTCGAGCTGTTCCATGCCCGCGTCGGCGGGTTCGACCCCCGCCGCGGCGGCGCGCTGTTCAACGCCGATGAAGCGTTGTTCGAAGCGCGTGTTTGCCATGCGCAGCGCATCTTCGCCCGACACGCCGATGAAACGGCCAAGGTTTGCGAGGGCAAGGAGGAGGTCTCCATATTCGTGTGCGACTTCCTTAGGGTTCCCGCTGGCCAGCGCTTCGGCGAGCTCTGCTCGCTCTTCGTCCACCTTGGCGAGCACACCCGCGAGACTGGGCCAATCGAAGCCGACGCCGGCTGCCTTCTCGGCCACCCGATGGGCGCGCACCAGAGCAGGAAGGCGCAAGGGCACCCCGGCGATGCGGGAGCGGCCGGCGCGGGACTTGCGGCGCTCCCATGCGGCGTTGCTCCCTGGATTCTCTTCGGCCTCCGAGGCAAAAACATGAGGGTGGCGCTCGATCATCTTGTCCACGATTCCCTTGGCAACAGCTTCCAGGTCGAAGGCGCCCCGCTCCTCGTACAGCTGGGCCAAGAACACGATCTGGAAGAGCAGGTCGCCTAGCTCCTCGCGCACATCTGCGGCCTCGTCGGCATCGAGAGCTTCGAGGAGCTCGGCCGCTTCTTCAAGCAGGTACGGCCGCATCGACGCAACGCTCTGCGCGCGATCCCACGGACACTCGTCCCGCAGTCGCGCCACAAGACCCCGCAGTTGGTCAACGCCGCTCACGCCGGGAACCTATGCACGGTTTGCTAGTTCGGCATGGTCATCGCGAGGGCGGTGAGCACCGGAAGGCTCGCCGTTCCGGACAGCATCTCTTCGCCTTCGACGACGGTCAACGTTCCTCCGAGGGACCACACCGAGATGACGGGAAGCTCGGCGTAGTACACCTTGATCTCGGTGCCCGCGGGCAAGTTGCCCGGATTGGGGAACGACAGCGTGCCCGGCTCTTCCGCTTCGCCCTCGAACGCGCCCAGATAGATGAGGCCCAGCAGCGTTTCGCCTTCGAAAGCCACCGGCGGGCGTTCGACCAGACCTTCCGTTCGGGTCCAGGTGACTTCGGAGATGGCCCCGCCCAAGGACGTCGTGTATGTGGTGGCCTCGGCATCGAGAATCGCCCAATCGCCCAGCCAATGTTCGGTGTTTCCGCTCAAGGATGTGGTGCCATCGACCTCTCGGAGCGATATCGACACGGACTGCGATTCGCCTGCGACAAACGCCAGGGGAGCGTAGGGGACGCCGTACTCGGTGTCTCCGACCGCTTGAACGTAGAAGGATGCATTTCCCTCGGCAATCCCGGCAACCGTGTAGCTGCCGTCCGCCCCGGACTTCGAGGTGATGCACACCGTTTCATCGCAAACGTTGACGCGGAAGTTCTCGGCGGGGCTGCCGTCGGGCAACGAGATGGTACCGGTCAACGTGGCCTTCATCGGGCCGGTGTCGGTATCCGTATCGGT
>CAMBIK010000230.1 GCA_945867435.1 Klebsiella pneumoniae | reverse complement strand
CGGGCGGGCCGCCCTCGACAAGTTCGAGCGCCAGCCCATCGCCGAAGCGAATGCGCTGGGGCCGCGCGTGGCTGCTTTCTGGTAGTTGTCGACAGCCATCTGCGAGGAGGCTGCCGACGCCGCGCGTGCGGGCCTCCCCTGCGAGCGTGCGCCAGCACCACCCGTGCGGGGACCAGCGGATCTCAAGCCAGTGCATCGGCAAGTCGCGATCGTCCATTCGCAGGGCGCACCCCGCAGCCCGCCCGACGATCGTGGAGGCGGGCAGAAGATGCGCTTTGGAAAGCCCATCCCGGTGCACGAGCAGCGTCGGCATGGCGCAAGTGTATCGCTCGGCGCAGCCCTGTGGTGCCACCACCAGCCTGCCTGAGTCACGAACGGCCACGGCTTGCGTTGGTGCTCAGGTATGAAAGCGGCTCACCCAAGGACCCTGACCATGGAACAAGAACGAGCCCCTCTCTCTCCCCCCGGGTTTTGGATCGGTTGGCCTGAGTTGGTGTTCTTCATCCTGTCGTTGGGGGTGGGGATGTTGAGTACGCTGATTGCTGAGAATCCGCGCGACGTGCAGGGTTTTGCAATCTTAGCGGCCGTCCCGTCGGGCAGCGTGTTGGCTGGGATTACCTACTACCTTCTCGTTCGTCGCCACCGCGCACGGTCCGGCGCCGTTGGCGATGGACCGTTCTTCCGCGTCCGCGACCTGGTCATGTTTGCCCAATGTGGCCTAGTCGGAACCCTCTGCGGGGCGCAGGTCAGTTGGGGCTTAACGATGAATCAGCCCGGCGCTGCGGCAGTGGCGTTCGTGTCGGCACTGGTGGATCTGTTGGTCACCAGCAAGGTGTGGGGTTCGATGGCCGGCCCGCGCTCGGGGGGATGGGGCATCTTCGCCCTCCTCGGCGGGGGCGGCATGTTGTTGATGGTTGTGGCTGTCGTCGGCATGCTGGGCAGCGCGCTCGGCGACGACGCGGCTATTGTGGTGTACGCATCGGGTTTGGCGATGGCGCTCATCGGTGTGGCCTGGATTCTCGGCGGCGTAGCCTTGTTCAAGGAACCCTCCGAGCGAGGAAGCCTCGCGGCCCATGTGTGCCTCGCGCTCGGAGGTGCATCATGTCTCGCCTTTGCCGGCGATCTTTTACTCTGGAACAAGGTGATCAGCGGCGAGATTGACATTCGCTTGATAGCAGGACACCTCTCCCTGACCCCCCTCTTCCTGCTCGCCGCTTTGGGCGCCTTCCAACACCGTAGCCGTCTCACCGAAGCCGCAGCCCCCGCCGCGGTCTGAACCAAACCACCATTGAGGAATTCATGTTCAAAAACCTACTTCCGCTCCTTTTTCTCTTGACCGCCTGCGGGGGCGACGAAGCCTCAAAAGCCGCTTCGCCCGTCGCGCCTGCCGCAGTCACTGCCCCGTCGCCTGGCGATGTGCCGTCCCCGGCCGCGGAACCCACCGTGGCAGCCGACCCGTCGGAAGACGACGACTGCGAAGGCTTCAGTGACTACGAGTCCTTTGTGGACGACTACCTTGCAGCGGTCGAGGAGATGGCCAACGGCGACTTGTCTGCGGCCGCGAAGATGGCCTCGCTGCAGGGGAAGGCGACCAAGGCTGGGTCCGCCCTTGCGAATCTGAAGCCTGGAACCGACTGTTACATGCGGTTCATCGCGATCCAGACCAAAATGACCGCGGCGGCGATGCGCATCGCGAATACGAGCGCACCGCAGGCGACCTACCAGGCGCCGTCTTCAGCTGACATGGCTGAAATGGAGGATGCCGTAGGGAAGATGAACGACGCGATGGGCTGCCTTCAGAAATGCCAGGGCATCTCCGACCCGACGCAGTCGATGAAGTGCATGCAGGGCTGCCAGTAGGTCGCCTGGGCGCCTAATGGCCCTCCTTCACCGCATTTCGGTTCCACGTCGGTAGTTCGACTTCGACATCGCCTGTCGGCACGCATTGACAGGCGAGACGGCTGCTGGGGCGCAGGGCCGGCGCGGTGTCCAGCATGTCCAGCTCGTCGTCGGAAGCCTCGTTGGTCGATTCCCGCCCCTTTGTCACGTAGATGTGGCAGGTGGAACAAGCGCATACGCCGCCGCAGACATGCTCCACGTCAACGCCGTGCGCCATCAGGAGGGTCAGCAACGACCCTTCTTGGCCGTGGTCGGCATCGGGCAACTTCGTGGGATCGACCTGGATCGCAAGGTCTGTTCCCTTGACCCGTACGGTGTAGGCCCGCGTGGGGAGCGGAGGCGCCTCGGACTTCATGTAGGGATTCTTGCCCATGGCTACTTCATCCCGAGGGCGGTGCCGACTTCGCCCGCGTCGCGGCCCGACAGCGCCAGCGTGAGGTCGCGTTCGATCCGGCGCTGTGCGAAGGGGGCGCTCGCCTCGTCCAGTTTTTTACTCAGGGACGTGATGCGGTCCCGGTCGGTACCGAGGTTGGCCGCTCGTAAGGCGACTTCCACCTCTTGCAACGCTGCGGCCTCGCCGGGGTCCAGCAGCTCGGCGTCGGCGGCCAGCGCCTTGTCGAGCGCCCCCAGGACCCCTTCGGCCTCGACCCGTGCCTCGATCAGCAGGCGCTCGTCCACGTCGGTCTCGGCGTGGTCGATGGCATCCTCCAGCATCCGCTCGATGTCCTCATCGCTCAGGCCATAGCTGGGCTTTACGTCGATGGTCGCGGAGACCCCGGTGTGTTCTTCCTTCGCCGAGACCTGCAACAGGCCATCCGCATCCACCGTGAAGTCGACCCGGATGCGTGCAACCCCGGCCGGCAGCCGAGGCAGTCCGCGAAGCTCGAACCGCGCCAGCGAACGGTTCAACGACGCGATCTCACGGTCCCCCTGAACGACGTGAAGGGAAACGGCCGTTTGGTTGTCCACATGCGTGGTGAAGGTCTGGTGAGCGGTGGCGGGAATGGTGGAGCAGCGCGGAATGAACTTTTCGGAAACCCCGCCCATCATTTCGAGCCCCAGGGAGAGCGGCAACACGTCGAGGAGCAGAAGGTCGTCGGCCAAGCTGGATGTGCCCGACAGGATGTCGGCCTGCATGGCGGCGCCGAGGGCCACGACCTCGTCGGGGTTGAGGTCGCAGAAGGGTTCACGGCCAAACAGCGCCTGCACATGGCGGCGCACGAGCGGCACGCGGGTCGAACCCCCGACCAGCACGATGGCATCGATACGGTCGGGAGTGAGCCCCGCATCTCGCATCGCCTGGCGGCACGCCTGTCCGGTGCGTTCCATCAGAGGGGCGATCGCCGTGTCGAAGGCTTCGCGAGTGACCGTCGCGGTTCCCGTGGGTGTCTGGACGGTGGTCGAAGCGCTGTCGGTCAGCTCGTGCTTGGCTACTCGAGCAGCGGCCAGGACCGAGCGAAACGCGGCATCGTCCAAGGATGCGCTGCCGCCCCCCAACGCCAGATCCACGATGGCGCGGTCGAAGTCGTCACCGCCAAGGTGGGTATCCCCGGCCGTGCTCAGCACCTGGAACACGCCATCGTCCAGGTGAAGGATCGAAATGTCGAAGGTGCCGCCGCCCAGATCGTAGACCGCGAACGTGCCGCCTTCCCGCTTGTCCAACCCGTACGCAATCGCGGCCGCCGTGGGCTCGTTCAAGAGTCGGAGCACCTCCAGGCCGGCGAGCTTCGCAGCATCCTTGGTGGCCTGGCGCTGCGCGTCGTCGAAATAGGCGGGCACGGTGATCACGGCCCCTCCGGGCTCGCCGAACAGGCATTCCACGGCGCGGGTCTTGAGCACCTTGAGCACCTCGGCGCTCACTTCCATCGGCGTGACCGGCCCACGGCCCTCGACCTGGAAGCGCACAAACCGGGCTTCCTCAGCATCCATCCGGTAGCGGAACAGCCCCGCGTCGGGGCTGCATTCGTGCGGTGCCCTCCCCATGAAGCGCTTGACGCTCGTGAAGGTGCGGCCCGGGAACTGCGGTGCCTCGTCCTGGGCCGTTGCCCCTACGACGACGGCACCATCGGCGTCGTAGCGCACCGCACTCGGCAGCATTGCGCGCCCGTCGTCTCCAAGGAGGCAGCGCGCCCGCCCGTTCATCACCACGGCGACCAGCGAGTTGGTCGTGCCGAGATCGATTCCAATGTTAGCCATGGTCAAACGTCCGGTTGGGGCCGAATCAGCCCCTCTACATAGTTCAGGCGGGCAAGACGGTCATCTACGAGGTCCAGGGAGCCGGAACCGGCCTCCCACGCGGTGAAGGTGTCGTCGATTTCGGACCACAGGGCCGTTTGAGCGGCGACGGCAAGCGCGTGAACGGCGCCCGGCTCCTCTTCGTCCCGTTCGCGCCAATCGAACATTTCAGCGAGGAAGGCGGGATCCAGCGTCGGTCCGCCCCGCTCGGCGGGCTGGGCCTTTCCGGTAGCCAACCAGCGAGCCCGCGTGCGGTCGTCTTTAAGGATGCGCTTCGCCTCGTTGAGCGCGGCGGTCCACAACAGGGACATCCGGCGTTCTACCGCGGGGCGCGTGGTGAAACGGTCCGGGTGGGTCTGCCGGGCGCGAGCGCGGTAGCGGCGGTCCGCATCGGCGATGTCTAGGTGGTAGCGAGGATCTAAGCCCAGGATCGCGAAGGGGTCTTGGACCGGTGGCGGCGGCTGCAACGCGCCGCACCCCACGCACGTCGGGTCGTGCACGGGCTCGTGGCAGGAATGACAGACGGATCGCTGGGACGCCATGAACGCTCGACCGCTTAGACGGTGAAGCTCTCCCCGCAGGAGCAACTGGTCTTGGCGAGGGGATTGATGAACTCGAACCCCGTCTTCATCAGTTCAGACTTCCAGTCCACGATGGTGCCGTTCACGAAGAGGTAGGACTTCCGGTCGATGGCCACCGTGATCTTTTCGCCTTCGGGGCCGAATTCGAAGATCTTGTCCTTCGCTTCCGGCTGAACGGCGAAATCCACGAAGTAGGACAGGCCGGAACAGCCGCCGCCCTTGATGCCGATGCGGAAGACGTGATCCGGCGTTTGCCGCTTCATCTTCAGCTCGTTGATACGGTCGCGCGCGCGGTCGGTAAGCTCGATGGCCATGGTCTACGCTCCGGCAGCTGCGGCGTGACGCGCGGCCTTCTTCTTCTGGAAGTCGGCGATGGCGGCCTTGATTGCATCTTCGGCCAAGACCGAGCAGTGGATCTTGACGGGCGGGAGGCTCAGTTCCTCGGCGATCACCGAGTTGTTGATGCTCAGCGCGTAGTCCACCGACCGCCCCTTCACCATTTCGGTGATGAGCGAGCTGGAGGCGATGGCCGAGCCACAACCGAAGGTCTTGAACTTGGCATCTTCGATGATGCCGTCGTCGCTGATGCGAAGCTGGAGCTTCATCACATCGCCGCACGCCGGAGCGCCGACGAGGCCGGTGCCCACGTCTTCGGCGAGCTTGTCGAGCGAGCCGACGTTGCGAGGGTTTTCGTAGTGGTCGATGACCTTGCTGCTGTAGGACATGTGTGCTCCTTTGGACCCTAATGGGCCGCCCATTCGATTGATTTGATGTCGATGCCTTCTTTCACCATTTCGTAGAGAGGCGACATTTCCCTGAGCCAACGCACCTTGTCGGTGATGAGGCCAAGCGCGAAGTCAATCTCTTCTCGGGTGGTGAACCGGCCGATGCCGAAGCGGATGCTGGTGTGTGCGAGCTCTACGTCGACGCCCATGGCGCGCAGGAC
>CAMBIK010000229.1 GCA_945867435.1 Klebsiella pneumoniae | reverse complement strand
GGGGAAAGGGCTTGCTGCTTTCTCCCCCACCCATACCATCGCCTTCGGCCTCCAACCTTCGGTTTTCGGCCTGCGGCGTTCAGCGCATTTGTAACGCGCTGAACGTGGTGCTCTTCCCCTCTCCACAGGCACCCATGGCGTGCGGGCTTTTCGTGGACTTCGGAGCGGCAGAAT
Source organism: Klebsiella pneumoniae (assembly GCA_945867435.1). GTDB lineage: Bacteria > Myxococcota_A > UBA796 > UBA796 > SXON01 > SXON01. The sequence goes on along the minus strand of CAMBIK010000229.1, from coordinate 5,508 downwards.
GCGCCATTGCTAACGGCTGGGCCGGCGCCGGGCTTTCCAGACGACGGGCGAGGAAGCCGGGGTCGCCGCCTACTCCGTGTACTTGACCTTCGTCGTCGGCACAGACCACTCCTCGAGGTGGTGGTACGGCGAGATCATGTCGATCTGCGTGTTCTCGAACCGAGCGTTTACCGCTACGATCTCATCCAGCCAATACAGGAAGGTGTAGGGCTGGTCGTCGTACACCACCTGTTGGAATTCGTGCCAAATGGCGCGAGCGGCAGCAGGGTCGAGGGCCTCCGCGCCTGCGTCGAGGAGCTTCGACGCCTTGGGATTTCGGTAGGAGAAGAAGTTGAATTCGCTGTCTTCGCCCCAGGTGGAGGCGGGGTCGGCCCACAATCCGGCGGCCCAACCGGTGTAGGCGGCGTCGAAGTCCTTACGACGCAAGCGGTCGTAGAGCGCCGCGCCTTCCAGAACCTCGAAGTCCGCATCCACGCCCAGCTCGCGGAGCTGCGTTCGGATGAGGGCGGCCACTTCGGTCCGTCGGGCGGTCTCGGCGCTCGTGAGGATGGTGAAGCGGAAGGGCACGCCGTTCCGTTCAAGCACACCGTCGCCGTTGCTGTCGCTCCAGCCCAGGGCCGCCAGGGATGCTTTCGCCTCGTCGAGATTGAACTTGATCGGGATGATCGCGTCGTTGTGTACCCCGCACAGCGCCGGGGTGATCGTGCTGACCGCTCGCCTCGCATACGCTTCCCCGCTTGCGGGTGAGCTCAGCACCTCGTGGATGATCGGGTCCACGTTGATGGCCATGCTTAGCGCCCTTCGCACGGCGGGATCGCCGAACAGGGGGTGGGGCGGCACTTTCTTGTCTGCCTTGGGTGGGGCGGAAGGGTCGATTTCGTTCCACCCGATGTACTCCATGGAGCGCCATCCACGGCGTACGAGCTTGATATCCGGGTGCTCGGCCACCAGGTCGTCCACGTCTGCCACCTGGACGGATTCCATCATGTCGATGGTGCCGTTCCGTAGCTCAAGGAGGCGGTCCTCGTACCGCGGGATCACCTTGAAGATCACCTTGCGCAGGCTCGGTTTGGTGCCTCCCCAATGTGGATTCGGTTCAAAGGTCATCCTCGCTTCCGGCTCCCACTTGGTCAGCAGCCAAGGCCCGGAGGAGAGGGGGGAGGTGGTGTTCAGGGGGTGGTCTCTGAGGGTTTGACGGTCGAGAGTCGGCTCGCTTAAAACATGACTGGGAACGATGGGGAGGGTCGTCACGTCGGCAAGCATGGCGATGGGGTTCGTGAGTTTCTCGAACTCGAACTCGACATGCGTGGCGTCGAGGATGCGCGGTCCCGCACCTGGCACCAAGTTCGCGTAGGCGGCCCCGTGGGGGCTGCGTACCTCGGCGTCCGTCACCAACTGGCCCAGCAACGAGAGGTCGGCGGCAAACACCCGAGTGCCGTCGCTCCAAGCAAGGTCATTCCGAAGTTCCATCCGCAGGGTCTTCCCATCGGCGCTCCAACTCCATGTCTGGGCGAGAGCCGAGCTGAACTTCAGCTCGCAGTCGAAGCTCGTGTCCAGGGGCTTCACCCCCATCATGTCGAGGAGGTTCAGGTCGAAGGGGGTATGGGCGACGGGACTGAGGAGGTCGGTGGCATCGGCCGCAACGCCAACGATCAGCGCATCACCTTCGCTGGGGGCGGGGGCCGGCTGGGGGATGGCGCGCTCCCGAGTCGCCCAGAGTGTTCCGCCCACGATCATCACCACGATGGCTGCTCCGGCGGCGACGTTCTGGCGGTTGGGCATCGGCGGTGGGCTCGGACCCGCGGTTTATACCATAGAGGTCTGGCGTTTCTGGGCTACCCTTGTGTCCATGGTGCTCGTCCTGGTCCTAAGTTGTGTCCCTCCAGAATCCGTCAGGCCCGAGCCCGGTGGCCGAGACACGGCGACCGAAACCTTGCCGGGGGATACGTCTGAAGTGCCTGAAGACACGGGTGAACCTGCTCCTCCCAGGGACGCCTACGACGCGCTCTTCACTCTCGACGCGGTTCATACCATCGACCTTACGCTTTCCGACGAGGCCCGGCGTAGCCTGCGAACGGAACCGCAGATCTATGTGGACGCCTCGGTGGCGGTGGATGGCGAGCTGTTTGAACATGTCGGCGTGAGATTGAAAGGGTCAGGTTCCTTCCAGGATTTGAATGGGAAGGCCGCCTTCAAGATCGATTTCAACCGCTTCGTTCCGGACCAGAGCTTCCACGGCAAGGGCAAGCTTACCCTCAACAACATGACTCACGATGAAACCCAGCTTCATGAGGTGCTTGCCTACGCGGCGTTCGCCGCAGCCGGGCTGTCCGCTTCGCGGGTCGGGTACGCCTGGGTCACTGTGAACGAAGCGGTGTACGGACTGTACAGCAATGTGGAGACAGCCGATCGAGATTACCTTGAACGAAACTTTGGAAATCGAGATGGAAATCTCTACGAGGGCGGTTATCCCGTGTACCCGGACTCCTGGGATCACGCGGACTTCACCGGTGCCGAGGTCAGCCACTTTCAGCTGGAGTCGGGCGTGGATGTCGGCACGGACGATGTCGAGGCGGTCGTCACGGCGCTGGGCTCAGCAGACCTCGAGGCGCAGCTGGCCGCGGTTGTAGACCTCGAACAATACGCCCGCTTCCAGATCATGGAGACCTGGACGGGCCAGTGGGATGGCTACGCCTTCGCGTCGAACAACTTCCGCGTTTTTGTGGACCATGGGGTCACGGGCAAGGTCTACATGGTCCCCACCGGCCTCGACTATTGCTTCACCTCTTACGGGGGGCGCATGGTACGCGCGAGCTCACCCCTCGGTAGGATTTGTCAGGCCGACCCAGCGTGCAAAGCGCACTTCGATGCCGTCCTGGCCGATACCTTGGCAAAGGTGGAAGCCGCGAACCTGGAAGCTCTCTTCGATGAAGCCATCACGCTTACGCGACCCTGGATCGAGGACGACCCGCGCAACGTCATCAACGAGGGCCGCTCCTTGGACATCTCGATCGCGACGATGCGGGAATGGATCCAAACCCGATCGCCCATCGTGAGCCGGTGGTACGGGGGCGAGTAGCCCCCGCACGGGCGTTCAACCGCCGTTGCTGACTTCGAAGGTGGGGGCCTGGTTGACCCAGTTGTCCGCCCCATCGGGGACCCGGGCAGCGGAGACGTCGGCCGTCTGCGCGGCGGTCCAGTAAACGGAGTCGGCCACCACGACTTGGTTTCCCTCAGCGTAGTTGAGGAAAACCTCATCGCCGGCTTTGTTCAGCTTGTAGCCGGTGTGGTACTCGGTCGCCGTGGATTGATCGGCCTGGCCATCGCACCAGATGGCGATGAACCCGTGTGCGTCGATCCCGACGCCGGCGGGGAGCGCGAACAGGGTGGGCTCGTCGGCGTTGTCGGAGAGGTAGAACCCATCCAACTGAAGGATCGTGTCTCCCTTGTTGTAGATCTCGACCCAGTCATCGTATTCGTCGGCACCATCCGCGTTGTTGGTGGTGTTCGAAGCGAGGACCTCGTTGATCACGAGGGGAGGCGCGGTAATGGTGGGCCCGCTGCCCGTGTCGGTGGCATCGGTGCCGGAGTCGGTTTCGTCTGTAGAGCAGGCCAGAAGGGAGAGTGCGAGCAACATCGGGGGCAGTCCTTGTTTGGTTCGGTTTGCGCGCACAAGCATAGTACCTCTCGCGCCTTGTAGCTACGGTGACAATCGACGCTGCTTTCGCGGCGTCGAGGATAGGCGGTTTGCCCGGCAATGCTACGCTGCATTGCACGCGGGGATGCGATGACCACGAAGAAGACCAGAATCCTCTTCATCAAGTACCACGAGGCGGCTGACCAGCAGCCGCTATCTAAAAAAGCGGCGGAAAAGCTAGGCATCTTCCCGTCGCTGCCGCTTCTGCAGTTGGCCGCCTGGACCCGACAGCACGGCTACCCGGTGCAGGTCATCGATCTGCACGCCGAAAACCTTTACCCGAAGGATGCTGGGCCTCGCGTTCGCGAGTTCGAGCCAACCATCGTCGCGCTCACAGCCAAGACCCTCGGGTGGCCGGCCGTGATCGAAATTGCCCAGATGATCAAGGTGGAAATTCCTGGCGCCCTCGTGGTGGTGGGTGGGCCGCATCTGAGCATCTACCCGAAGGAATCGCTCACCTGGGAATGCTTCGACATGGCCGTCGTGGGCGATGGTGAAGAAACCATGTTGGAGATCTGCGACAGGGTCGAGGAAGGCGGCAGCCTCGACGACATCGCGGGCACCTGCGTCAGGAAGGGCGGAGAGATCGTGTTGAACCCGGCGCGGGCCGTGCCCAAGGACATCGACCGCTATCCGATGCCCGCCTGGGATCTCGTGGATGTGAATCGCTACCATTGCCTCACGCTGCTGAAGCCCTTCGCCACGATGGTCACCACCCGCGGCTGCCCGTGGCACTGCGGTTACTGCAGCCAAGTGTACAGCGACAAGCTTCGCTTCCGTGCGCCGGAGCTCGTTGTCGATGAGATGGAATGGCTGGTCAAGAACTACGGGGTGCGCGAGATCGTGATGTTCGACGAGACCTTCACCATCGGCAAGAAGCGGATGCGGAAGTTCTGCGACGAGATCCTGCGTCGAAACCTGAAAGTCAAGTTCAACATTCGTGCCCGCGTCGATACCGTTGACCGGGAAGTGCTTGAGATGCTCAAGCGCGCCGGCTTGCGCAGCATCCACATGGGCGTGGAAGCGGGCACGGACCGGGTGTTGAAGATCATGAACAAGCAGATCACGCGCGAACAGACCGAGCGCGCCTTCCGGATCGCCCGCGAGGTCGGCATCGAGACCCGTGGCTACTTCATGGTCGGCTACTACGACACCTCTCCCCAGGATGTAGAGGAGATGATCAACTTCTCCGCTTCGCTCGGGCTGGATTGGGCCAGCTACTCGGTGGCGACCGCTCTGCCTGCGACCGACCTCTACCGGATCGCCCAGGAACGCGGCTATGTCGATGGCGACTTCTGGCGTCGCTACACCATCAACGGTGGCGGTCCCATTCCGCAGCTTGAAACCGAAACGTTCACCGCTGAACGTCTGAGGCAGTATCGGACCAAGGCCTACCTGAACTTCTACCTGCGTCCTGACCTGATCCGTCGTAAGCTGAGCAAGTCTGAAGGGCGCGAGGAGCTGATGGAGATGCTCGGCGGCGTGACCGTGCTCAGCGAGATCGTCAAGAGCACGCTGACGAAGGCGATCCCCAGCGTCGGGATTGGCAAGTGGGGAACGGTTTAGGGTTCCCACCCGACCGGTCCGTGCTCCCGCAGGCGTTTCATGATAATCCTCCGCTCACGCAGAGGGATGACGATGATTCTCAGCAGCTTTTTGATCTCCGGATTGGTCGGGTGTACAGTTCAGGTTTGCGGAACGGGCACTGAAAACAATGGGGGATCCTGTGTTCCTGTCGCGGTCGAGGAGGAGACCGGCGATGCCTCTGGCGTGCCCGACATCCTGGTGTTCACATCCAACGTGGAACAGAT
>CAMBIK010000228.1 GCA_945867435.1 Klebsiella pneumoniae | reverse complement strand
CTGACGGCCCACGAGCGCCTCCTCGCAACGGCCGACGGGGCGGAGCGGCTCTGCGGCAGCTTCACCCTGGGGATCATCCCCACCCTCGCGCCCTACGTCCTGCCCTGGTTCCTCGGACCGTTTGCCGAGAAGCATCCGCGGATCGAGCTCACGGTCCTCGAGCGGACGACGGCCACGATCGTCGAGCAGGTCAAGGCCCTCCGCATGGACGCCGGCTTGCTTGCTACACCCCTGGACGAGCCTGGCTTCGAGAGCCGGGTGATCTTCTACGACCCATTCTACTTGTACGCCCACTCCGACTCCCCGCTGCTCCTGGAAGAGGAAGTGGAGGCCGGCCAGCTCGAGCGGGAGCCGCTCTGGCTGCTCGAGGACGGTCACTGCTTCCGCAACCAGGTCGTCCATCTCTGCGGGGTCCGCACCCACGGCGTGATGGGCAACGTGCGCTTCGACGCCGCCAGCTTCGAGACGCTGCGCGCCCTCATCGACCACAGCGGCGGCTGCACGCTGGTGCCGGAGACCTTTGCGCGCACGCTCCCCGCCCAGGTCCGCATGGCCCGGATCCGTCCGTTCGGCGATCCCGTCCCCACCCGGGAGGTCAGCCTGATCGCGTCCCGCGCGCACTGGAAGACGGAGATCCTGGAGGCGGTCGCGGCCACCATGCGGGCGTTGGCACCGCGTTCCCTACCGAGGACGCTCGAACGGGACGAAGTGGTTCCGGTCCATCTCTGATAGAACAGTGATCGTGATCCAAAACCCGTCTATGAAGAGCTCTTCCTAACGGGGTTTCAGGTCATGTGGGCAGGGTCAGGGTGTGACAAGAGCAGCTAGAATCGCGCGACGAGGGCGTCCAGGCGCTCAACGAGAGCGAGCTCGGCATCCGCGCGGGGACGCGTGCCCGGTACGGCGAACTCCTGTGCTTCGCAGCGGTCGAACCAGAAGCGCCCGGACGGGAGGCCCGACGAGGTCGCGGCGACCAGCCACGTCGTCGTGTCGGCGCCCTCGTCGGGCGTCCGCAGGCGCCCCTGCATCCAGCGTTCGAAGGCCGGGAGGCTCCGCGCGACGCCAGGAGTCGCTGCCCAACCGGGGTGCATGGCCGAGAGGCGCGTCGCAGGGAGGCGTTCCGCCCAGACCCGAGCGAGCACGAGTTGCGCGCGCTTGCACTGCGCGTACGCCCGCACACCGTCGAAGGGCTGGGGTGGGTCGAACAGTGCGTCCACCTCCAGTCGTTGCGTGTACATGCCGCCGGAGCTCACGAAAACCACGCGTTCGCAGCGCGCGCCGAGCAGGGCGGTGAGGAGGTGCGGACCCGCGACATGGGTCGCGAAGGTCTGTTCCAGCCCGGCGGCGGTTTGAGTTCGTACCGAATCCAGCGCACCCGCGTTGTGCACGAGGGCGTGGAACCGTGCCGGCGCGCGCGCACTGGCGAACGCCCGCACGCTCGCAAGGTCGGAGACGTCGAGGATCTCCAGGCGGGGCGTGTGCCGTGCGGCCTCCGTGACCCGCGCCAGAGCAGCCTCTCCGCGCGCGCGGTCCCGGCAGAGCATCCACACCGTGGCGCCGAGTCGAGCGAGCTGGCAGCTTGTCGCCAGTCCGAGCCCCGAGTTGGCACCCGTCACCAGAATGACGGCCCCACCGAGATCGACTTCGAGGTCCGCCCGATCGAAGCGTTGAGCGTGTCGACGGAACCCCGAGGCGTCGAAGTTCCACGCGACCGTCGCGTCGAGGAAGCGATCCCGTAGCGAGTTCACCGAGCGCCCCTCACTTTGCGGCGAGGGCAGCGTCGACAGCACTGCGGAGATCCTTGCTGTCGGGCCCGGTCAAGGAGCGCCAACGGTCGAGGACGCGGCCATCCCGGCTCACGAGGAACTTCTCGAAGTTCCACTTCACGTCAGAGTTCTTGCCAGCGGGGCTGGAGACGAGCCACTGGAAGAGCTTGCTGCGCTGCGCGCCGTTCACGTCCTGCTTCTCCAGGAGTGGGAAATCCACTCCGTAGTTCAGCTTGCAGAACGACCGGATCTCAGTCGCAGCGCCGGGTTCTTGGCCGCCGAACTGGTTGCAGGGCACGCCGACGATGACAAGTCCGCGGTCTTTGTACTCGGTCCAGAGCGCTTGCAGACCTTCGTATTGCGGCGTGAACCCGCACTTGCTCGCTGCGTTGAAGAACAGCACGACCTTCCCGGCGAGGGTCGCCTCGGGGAGCGGGGTCCCGTCGATTCCGACGAGTGCGAGGTCCTTGTACCAGGTGGGGTTGGGTGCCACGGCGGTGGGGGCGGCGGAGGCCGGAATAGCTGCGTTCACGGGGGATCCTGTGATGGAGGGGGACTGGCAGGCGAGAGCGATCAGGGCGAACCAAGCAGACACGTGTGACTCCGTGGAGGGTGAACAGAATATGCACACGCAATGCCGCACGCGAAGGCGAAACTCCCTACAAAATCGTGCCTCCGTTGTGGACGCCCGTTTACCTGGCGCAAGAAGTGGGCACGGGACTGGGAACAGGTCCGCTACTGCTCGGAACGGTGCAAGCGCACGGTCGCAGTCTCCCTCACGTGAGGCAACAGCTCCGTGGGGTCGGGGTGCGTACGGTCGCGCAGGTCACGACGTGTCCCGTTCACGCGGCGCGGCGCGCACGCAGCGCGTCCCGGTGCGCGCGTGGCCGTGATTCCGAGCGTAGCGGTTGGCAGCGCGTGGTGACCTGCGATATCCCCGATGGGTGCGCTTCATGCCTGCCCCAGCTTCTTTGTTGCCCCGCGCACGGGAGCGTACATTGGGGTTGCATGGGCTTGTTTGCCCGCTGATCTGGACCTGATGGGGCTGCCACGGGCGGGTCAAACCGTTCTGCTTACGGGGGCAACCGGGTTCGTAGGCGGCGCGGTGCATGGGGCGCTGCTCGGACAGGGATGGCACGTCCGGTGCCTCACGAGGGCGGCCCCGCGGGCGCGCAAGAAGCAGCCTTCTTTTGAGTGGGTCGAGGGCGATGTCTCCGACGAAGCGTCTTGTGCTGCGGCGCTCGTCGGTTGCACGGCTGCGGTGTACTTGGTTCACGCGATCGGCGATGGTGGGGATTACCATCACAAAGAGGTTCGTGCGGCTCAGACCTTCTCGCGGGCGGCGGCAACGGCGGGTGTAGAAATTATCGTCTACCTTGGCGGGGTAGCTCCTATTGACGGCGGCTCTGACCACCTCCTCAGCCGGTTAGCGGTGGGGGCCGCTCTTCGTGCGGGCAGTGTGCAGACAATCGAGCTTCGGGCGAGCATGATCGTCGGCCATGGGAGCCTGAGCTGGCTGATTGTCCGCGACCTCGCTGCTCGGCTTCCGTTCATGGTTCTTCCGCGCTGGCTGAAGTCGCGCACCCAGCCGATAGCGATTGACGATGTCGTGGTCGCGTTAGTTCGTGCGCTTGATCTGCCCGAGCAGCAGAGCGCGTGCTTCGACATTCCCGGCCCGGAGACACTCTCCGGAAAGGCAATCCTTGAGCAGACTACGCGCGTGATCGGACTAAGGGCTCCGTTCATGGTCGAAGTTCCCTTTCTTACTCCCAGGCTCTCTTCGTTCTGGGTGCGGTTTGTCACCCGGGCGCAATGGTCGGTCGCCCGGGAGGTCGTCGTCGGTTTGACCGACGACTTGCTCGCGAAAGATGAGCGATTCTGGGACCGTATAGGCCACCCTAAGCGGATTTCTTTTGCGGTGGCCGCTGAGCGTGCGCTGGCGGCCGAGCAGCGTGAGGGGCCTGTTCGCGGTTTGTGGGGTGCCTTTGAGCGCGCCCGTGGTCTCGGTTCAGGCCGCGTGAACATCGATGCCGCCGCCCCGGAGATGTCACGAAGATCGCGGCTCGCGCTCTTCGCTATCTGCGTTTGGCTGACGGCCACCTCGTTCGCCGGACAGCTTGGACTTTGGCCGGCGATTGGCTCGGTCGCCGTTGCCCTGGGCCTGATGGTCCTGCGTTTTGATGGGTCTCACGCCCGGGAGCTGCTCCGGCCCAGCCCTAAGCTACTGCTGCTCGGTTGCGCAGTTGGTGCAGCGATGGCGGCCGCCACCTACCTGCTTTATCCACCAACTGTTCGTGCGCTTCCCTTCCTCGCCGCCGACACCGCACATCTCTACGCGGCCTTTCGCGGGCCATCCCGCGCCCTCGCGTCCGCTGCGCTGCTCCCAGTGATCCTCGGCGAAGAGTTGGTCTGGCGGGGGGTGGTGCAAGCGCCATTGGTGCAGCGCCTCGGAGTGTGGACGGGCGTCGGAGTGACAGCGGTCGCGTACGCGCTCGCTCACGCACCGGTCGGGTCACCGGTGCTGGTCGCCGCGGCGCTTGGATGTGGGCTTGCGTGGGGCGCCCTGCGCGCAACCACGGGGAGCCTGGTGCCGACCTTGGTCGCCCACGTGCTTTGGGATGCTCTGATTTTGCTGTGGATGCCGCTGGATGGCTCGTAGGTATCCTTCCACCAAACCCCATCCCGCCGCATCAGCGGCCGGCATCGACAGCGGAGTCGAAGCCATTGCGGATCGAACTCGTGGACCGGCGCGTGGCGCTGACCGTCCCTGTTGACTCCGACCTCGCGTGGCTCCGCGCCGTTGTGGACGCGCTGTCGTGATCCCCGTCCCGACCCGGATCCTCTTTTCCACCTCGCCGGCGGACTTTCGCAATTCGATCGATGGCCTCGCTGGTATCCAACCCCCGGTGGCACGCTCGCGTGTACCGGCCCGTGCCCTCAGTCCGGCCGCAGCTCCGACCGCGCCTCGCAAACCGCCGATTCTGTCACACAAGCGCAAGGATAATCGTTCCAAGCCGTGCCATTCCATTTGATCATCGCGCAGTCTTCTTCGCTCGTGTCCACGCACTCGCCCCCATGGCCGTTGTTCGGTTCGCCCGAGCTCCAGTTGGTGTAGGTGACGGGCGATCCGTCGCTCCAAATCCAGGCGCCCTCGGCAGCTGCGTCGGTAAAGCCAATCCACCAGGAAGGGCCGTTCGGGTAGGTGAGGACTGTGGCTTCAACCCATTCGCCTTCAGCAGCGGAGTCGAAAGTTGCGAGGTGGTAGCCGTAGATCGCGCAGGCGTCGTCGGCCGTTTGCCAGTCGGAGGGGCCCGTGCAAAACATGTAGGCGTGTTCGCTGTCTGGCCACCACGAGACGTCGCAAGGGCAGACTCCGCCATTGTCTGCCCAGCCATCGCAATCGTTGTCTACGGTGTCGCAGGTTTCACTGACCAAGGGGCTGATATCCACGTTGAAGTCGTCGCAGTCGCCACTGGTGAGCGTCCACCCGACCTCGGGGCAGCCGCTTTTCGCGGTCGCGGCGTCGCCGTACCCGTCGCCGTCAAAGTCGAGGTAGATCGTGTCGGTACCGTCTTCGTCGACTGCGTCGTCGCAATCATTGTCGAGGCTATCGCAGCCGTCGGCGGCGGCGGGGTGCACCGCGGGATCTTCGTCGTCGCAGTCATCGCCGGTCGCGGAATAGCCGGGTGCGCCCTCGCAAGCCGAGCGGGAGCGGTCGCCGTAGCCATCGCCGTCGGCGTCGATGAAGCCGGGTTGCGGCAGCCCGTCGTCAACGAGCCCATTGCAATCCTGGTCGATCCCGTCGCAGAGTTCCTCGGTGCCGGGGCGAATCGTGGCGTCCGCAGGTTCACAATCCGTGGCGTTGGGGGCCCCGTCGTGATCGGAGTCGGTGGCGTCGCCTGAGTCTTTCGTGGACGGGGTGCAGCTCGGAAGGGCGAGGGAAAACGCGAAGAGGCAAAGGGCGGGGAGTTTATTGGAAAGCACGGGG
>CAMBIK010000227.1 GCA_945867435.1 Klebsiella pneumoniae | reverse complement strand
TGGATCGCGTGGGCATCTCGGCGTTCTTCGATCCCGCTGAGGTCACGCAGGGGCAGACCACTTCGTTTACGGTCTTCGGCAAGGACACCCACTTCACCAACAAGAGCGACATCCGCTTCTTCCAGTTTGGGGACGAAAAGGGGGACATCGTAATCGACAGCCTTACGGTGCTCGATGGCGAGAACATGTATGGCCAAATGACCGTTTCGAACGCGGCCGAGCTCGGCACGCGCGACATCCTCATCACCACGGGCGATGAGGGCGTGTTCATCGAAGATGGGACCAACGTGCTGGATGCCGAGGTAGATCTCGGAGATGTGGGCATTTCCCGTTCGTTCTATGTGGCGCGGGGCATCGACAACGCGACCGGCAGCATCAGCGAGTATGTGCGGGTGCAGGTGCTGTTCTACCTGCCGCTCGACCCCCCGTGCCCGCCCGATCCTGAGTCGAGTTGCAGCGACAACCTTGATAATGACCACGACGACTACACGGACTGCAACGACAGCGATTGTTCGAGCGACCCGGCCTGTGGCGGCGGTCCGCAGCCCTACGACAGCAACGGCGTGTGGCAGACCTACACCACGGGCGGCAGCGCCGACTGCCCCGCCAACGAAACGGTCAGCGCGGGCGATCACGTCTGGCTCGAATCCGACTGCAACATCGTGACCCTGGACAAGCACGTTGATGGGGCCTCGGGCATGATCTACTACACCAAGGACGACGTTTCGCTCTCGGATTATTGCTTCGACCAGATGTATGCGCTGCACACCGAGGGGGACCCTGAGGGCATCCCGGAGGAAACCGTTGAGGACGCGCAGCCGACCGTTCCGGCGGACTTTGAGATGCTGGTTCCGGGCTGGTGGGGCAACTTCACCCACAATCGGGCGGAAGACCTCACCTACACCTGGACCCCTGCGCAGACCTACCCAGATGCATTTTTCGGCACCCAGATCTCAGGTGCCCTGGTCTCCCCGGAAGGCGCGCAGGGCTACGCCGGCTCCTTGCCCTGGGACGACGGAGAGCACACCTACACGCCGGATGAACTCGGACAATTGAAGGATGGAAACGCTTCGTTCGTCGCGTACTCCTACATCGAAGGTCCGCCGGTCGGGTTTAGCTTCAGCACGGTCACCACCAAGAGCAGCTCGGTCGTCCAGGTGGGCGGCAGCCTCGTTCTCGAATGATGGTGGCATCGCTCCTCGTGCTGGCCGCATGCACGGAAAACTCGTTCACCGCGATTGAATTGGACGCGATCGCCGTGGTCAACGGCGATTTCGACGACATTCAGGCCTCGTTGCTCCGCCACGAGATCGGCAGCGCCAGCTACAACGGGTACATCGCCCAGTCCACGACCTGGGTGGGGGATGGTGCCCCGAAGCGCGAAGACCCGGGGGCCAGCGTGGAATCGCTGTTTACCGAGCCTGCCGGCGATCAGCAGCACTTTCAAATCGAGATGTACAACGCCGTTTTCGTCAACAGCGGCACTCGCGGCCTGAACGCGTTCCAGTACAACTACACCCTCGATGCCGACGACAGCTTGCTCCTCGATGACGTGGCGGTCGGGAACGTGTGCGACTACGTCGATGGCAACGGTTCCCTGTTCGTGACCGACTGGGCCTACGATTTGGTCGAGGCCTGCTGGCCCGACAAGATCACCTTCCTCAACGACGATGCCACCATCGATTCAGCGCAGGTGGGCGTTGCCGGCGATATTCTGGCCGATGTGGTCGACGCAGAGCTTGCGGAGACGCTTGCTTCCAGCGTGGCCAACGTCACGTTCAACTACTCAGCCTTCACCGTGATGAAGTCGGTGGCCGACGATGTCGAGGTGCTGCTCAGCGGCAATGTGTCCCACGATCCGGGCGGTGGCGAGGACCCAGAGGTGGCGAAGAACGTACCGCTCGTCGTTCGCTTTCCCGTCGGAAAATCCGGACAAGTCGTGTTTTCAAGCTTCCACATGTTCCCGCAAAACCCCGCGCTGGCCGATGCCGTCCTCTTCCGTGGCCTCGTGGGCCTCGAGGTGGGCGCGGGCAGCAAGAGCGATGAGGCCGTCGAATGAAAAAACTCATCGCACTGTCGTTGTGCTCCGCTGCCTGTACTCAGGACAGCGGCTTCACCCAGGATGAAAACCTCGATACGTTCAGGCAGAACCGTAAGAACACGTTCGACCTGCTGCTTGTCGTCGACAACAGCTGTTCGATGGAGGCAGAACAGCACAAGCTGGCAACGAACTTTGATACGTTCATTCAGGCCTTCGACGGTACAGATGTCGACTGGCAGCTTGGGGTGGTCACCACCGATGTCGAGGAAGAATCGGCCCGCGGTCGCCTCATCGGCGGGGATGACGAGATCGTGCTCGCCAATGCCAGCGGGAACGAACAGGACCGGGTCAGCTACCTGGCCTCCTGGGGAATGGCCGAAGGTCAGGTGTTGGCGCTCGATCCCTCGTGGTTCACCGCCATCAGCAACGACAAGGCCGACCACTGGTGCGCCGTCGGGGTGGGCACGCCGGGCGCGGCGAACACCGCCTGCGGCCTGGACCCAGAAGGCGGCGGGGCCGACTCCCGCTACGGTTCGGTGTTGATCACAGAGATCCTGGCCGATCCGGCTGGCGTGGCCGACGCCCTCGGTGAATGGGTGGAGCTGACCAACATCGCTGCGGAAGATGTTGACCTGTCGGGGTGGCACCTCCAAGACGATGGGCGCAACGACTACACCATCCCAGATGGTACGGTGATCGCGGCCGGGGCAAGCCTGGTTTTGGCGCGAAGCCTCGACGTCACGTTGAACGGAGGCATCCTCGCCGACCTCGAGCTTGGCGCCGACTTCACCCTCAACAACAACCTGCTTTTCATCGGGTCGAGCACCGAAGGGGCGAACGAGATCTTCGCCGAGATGGTGGCGCAGGGCATTAGCGGCTCGGGCATGGAACAGGGCCTGGAAGCCGCGCGCCTCGTGGTCACCGAGCCAAACGCTTCGACCTTCAACCCCGGCTTCGTACGGCCAGATGCCAACCTGAACCTGATGATCTTCTCCGACGAGGAGGATCTGTCTCCGGATCCGGTTCCCACCTACCTCTCCGATTTCGCGGCCATCAAGGGAGATGCGGCGTTCCGCGACCATCGCCTGATGAATGTGTCCGCGGTGGTCGGTTCCGAGCCCCCCGACTTTGAGGGGGAATACAGCTGCGAATCTCGAAACGGTTCCGCGGTCTACGGCCATCGGTATGTCGACGCCGTCTCCCAGACGGGCGGCCTCATCGATTCCATCTGCGACGAGGACTTCACGCCGTTGGTGGCCGAGCTCGGCCTCACCCTCTCCGGCCTTCAGGCTGAATTTGAGTTGAGCAAGTTCCCCGATCTCGATTCGCTCGAAGTGGCCATCTACAGCTCGCCGGAAACCGATAGCAAGCTTCAGGACCTCACGTTGGACACCGACTATTCCTATGTCGAAGAGCGCAACAGCATCCGCTTCGAGTTTGCGCAGATGCCGGAAAGCGAAACCTACATCGTGGCCCAGTACAAGATCCGGAGTGGTGGATGATCGCGCTGTTTGCCCTGCTCCTGAGCTGCCAGACCAGCACCAAGGCCGAATGTTCGGAGGATGTTCCCTGCGAGTTTGGCGAGGAATGCATCGTGGGGCAGTGCGTGGCCCAGACCTGCGCCACCTCCGAACAGTGTGGGATCGAACAGTACTGTTCGGCGGATAACGCCTGTGTAGCCGGCTGCGCCGCCGACACGGACTGCATGTACGGGGACCGCTGCAACACTGACACGAGTGTTTGCGAGGTGGCCGAATGTACCGACACCCACCTCGACTGCGGCTTCAAGGAGTTCTGCGCGTTGAACGGCGATTGTATCGAAGCCAGCGGGATCTACTGCCAGGACTGCGAAGACGACGGCGACTGTGGCGGAAACGGCAACAAGTGCTTCTACGACTATTGCGGCGTGGTGTGCGATTCCGACAAGGATTGCCCAGGCGGGTTTGGCTGCATCCAGGGCTACGAAGACACCTTCATCTGCTACGCCACCTGCTACCTGTACGAGGGTGAATAGTGGTGCCCCGCCGCTGGTGGCTGTCCCCGATTCTGCTGGCCGCTTGCTCGACTGTGGAAGACAGCGGGTCCGACGCCCGCTACGCCGGCCCGATTCTCACCCATGAGGCCCCCGCTTCCCCGGAAGTGGGGCAGGCGATCACCTTGTCGGTCACCGCCACGGATAGCGAAGGCGTGGCGTTGGTCGGTCTTTATTACCGTACCGAGGGGGCGGTCGTGTGGTCGGCCCCCGAGATGAGCTTCGAGGGCGATGTGTGGTCGGGCACCGTGCCGGCCGAGGCGGTCGCCGCTCCCGCCCTGGAATACTACTTCAAGGCGGCGGATCTCGGCGATCCGTCCGCGATGAGCTACCTGCCGGAAGCGTCCACCTCCGTGCCGTTCTCCCTCGGAGTGAACGTTGTCGGCAAAGCCTTCCCGTTCTACGAAGACTTCGAGCTGGACGATGCCGAAGCCACCTCCCTGGGCTATCTCGGCTGGGGCAGCGCGAACCTCGCGTTTCGGGGCTACGAGTGGGAGCTGAGCGCCGTGAAGGCTCACTCCGGATCGTCTTCGGCCTTTCATTCGCGTACGGTGGCGGATATCAACCCCCCTCCCGAAGATTGGCTGGTTTCCCCGCCGATCAACCTGGCCTCGGCCCCCACAGCCCAGGTGGTCTGGCACGAGACGGGCGTGTCGCCCGAAGATGGGCAGCACCGCCTCTTGATCTCGACCGGGGGCAACCAGCCCGACAGCGGGGATTGGGTGGTGGTGTCCGACCTGCTGCCGACCGCGCCTGAAGATGTGTGGGGCCGCAGTGCCGCCTACGACCTTAGCGCCTGGGTTGGGGGGGTCGTGTACCTCGCGTGGGCCTACCAGGGCGCCGATCTCGACGACTGGTCGATCGATGATGTGGCGGTCACGGAGCTGCAACCCGACTTTTCTGAGATCTTCTCGGTCGCACCTTCGCCCATCCGTTCGGGCGAGAGCGGCACGCTGACCGTGACCGTTACGAACATCGCGCCGGTCGAAGCCGTGGATGTGCTGGTTTCCGTTTCGTTCCCCGAAGGGGGCGCTACCGTCGGGACCGAGACCCAAAGCCTGGGCATCGTTCCCGCCGGCACCACCGCCTCTACGGGTTTCGTCTTGGCGATCGATGGTTCAACGCCGCAAAATAGCTATGTCCCGGTGGTGGTTACCGTGGCCAGCGGCAGCGCTTCGTTGGTGGACGAAGGGCAGATCCTCGTGGGTCAGGTCAGCACCGCTTCGGTGGATTGGCTAGCGCTCGACGATGGCGCGCTGCGCCTCGTGGTCGGCGTAGGTGACCCTTTGTTGCCGGACTGGTCCACGGAGCTCGTGGGCACCACCGTGCTGGCCGGAACTTCCAACTTTACCGTAGATATTACGGATGCCTGGGCGTTTCTGCCTGCGGGTCCGGGCGATCTGCGTTGGTGGGTCGAGGCGGAGAGCGCCGAGGGCGGCGCGGTCCTTGACTTCTCGCTCACTTTCGACGGCGAGACCTTGGTCTCGTCGATGGCGCCCCTCGCGGTGGATATCGGGGGCTCGAACGTTTGCTATCTGCCGGAGCCCCCGATGCTGGCGCTCACGCGAACGACCACTACGCCTTCCGAACTGGACCCGGGCACGGCCGGGGCCACCGCAACGCTCACGTTGGTCAACGGCGGTGCCGCCACGGCGGGTCCGCTGGTGGCGACCCTCGTGTCCTCCCACGCCGACCTTGCGGTCGT
>CAMBIK010000226.1 GCA_945867435.1 Klebsiella pneumoniae | reverse complement strand
TCGGCGGCGACCACACGCTGACCCTTCATCGGGTCCACAGCCTGGACCTGCTTTGCGAGGGGGCGATGCGGCTGCGCGAGCCTCCTGCCGGCACGCCGGAGGTGAGCCCCGACGCCGTGGACCTCGTGCTCGTACCGGGGCTTGCGTTCACGCCGGAAGGGGCACGACTCGGTCGCGGGGGCGGGATGTTCGACCGGTTCCTCGCGGGCCTGGGCGCCCATGTGGTCACGATCGGCGTGGGTTTTTCGGAGCAGCGCCTCGCGTCGTTGCCGTGCGAGCCGCATGATGTGCCGGTCCGAGTTGTGGTCCCGGACTTCGGGATGTCACCCGCGGGTTAGCTCCGGACCGTGACCCTTTTCCTCTGCTCCATCGCGCTGGCGGCAAAGCCGGATTGGCCCACCCTCACGCTTGAGGAACGGGCGGTCTACGATGCCGGCGAACTCGTGCTTCGCGCCGATACCCACACCTCGCTCACCGATTCGACCGGCATCGTGCGTGTGGCGGCCCCGGCCTCGCTGCTGTGGCAGGAAGCCCTCGATTTCCGAGCCAAGCTCCCCGAGAACCCCACTCTCCGAACGCTCGATGAGTACGCCCGCAACTCTCCGAACGACTGGTTTGTTAGGTTCGAGCTTAATGTATTTGGCATAAGCGTCGTTATCCATGACCATTGGACCTGCTTCCCGGCGGAGCTCACCTGCACCTGGGTCCAGGATGAAACGCGCGAGAGCGATGTCAGCCGTGAGAAGGGATTCCTCATCGTGAAACCCGAAGCGTCGGGATCGGCCATCGTGTTCCACGCCGAGTTCGTCAGCGACGTGTGGTCGCCCGGCTGGCTCCGCCGTTGGCTGGCGAACGACAGCATGGTCAACATCGTAAGCAAGCTGAAGGAACGCACGGAAAGGAAAGCGAAAACGTTGCCCTAGGCGCTGCGGAAGGCTCAAAAGCAGTTGATCAAGGCTCCGTCTGCGCCAGGTTGCTTCGCACACCCCGCGCCATAGCGGGTAGCCACGGCGACTGCGTGCCGGCCGATGCCCGCGTAGAGGTCGTCCAGCGAGGCGCGAGTCCAGGAGTCGGCCGCTGCCGCCGGAATGTTTCCCTCCAGTACGGTCGCGGCCTGGTACACGGCAAGCGTGTGGGAGGCATCCGCAGGCACAAGCAGCCAGGACCCGTGGTTCACGGTCACGGCCTGCGCCCCATCGAAGTCCGCGGGGTCGGTGCGAGCGCGCGCCGACTGGATCTCGCCGTTCTCGACGCGCCAGGACCGCTCCCAGGCCCCCGACGCCCTCGCGAGCGGCTCATTGTTGCCGAGGGCCAAAACCCAATGGCGGTCAAGGAAAGGCCAGGGAAGATCGATGCGTTGATACAGCAGCTTTGGCGTGGACCCGTGTCCGCGCAGGACGACCTCGGTGAGCCCCGAGACCGCGTCGGAGAGGTGGTCGTCCGTCAGCGCGAGCCACGCCAGCTCACGCGAAAGGGCGAGCACTCCCCAGGCCGCAACCCCACCCTTCGCCGGGGTGGAAACCGCCACTCTGCCTTCGGCCACTTCGTTCCACAACGACGACGGCGGTTCGGACGGGGGTTGGTGCGCCCCGGTCGCCACGAGGGGCGCTACCCGCGCCCAGAGTGCGGCCAGCGCGGCGGCGGTCAGAAGCTGAACGTGTGCGAAGTGTGGAGCGCCCCGCCCTGCGGCGCTGGGAACTTCATCCGGCCGATGGCCGTCAGCATACACGCCTCGAACGATGGATTTTTCACGTCGCTCTCTTTCTTGACCACCTTCGCCGCTACCCCATCGGTGCCGATCTCCCAGGCGATCTCCAGCCGCCCATGCAGCGCTCGGCCCCCAAGTCGGGTGGCGCAATCGGTGACCGCCCATGCGTTCTTCTTGAGCACGGCGGCGACAGCCCCGTCCGGAAGGGTTCCTTCCACCTCGTCAAGATCGACGGCGTCCAGGTCGACCGCATCGAGATTCGCCGCTTCCGAAGTGGTACGCCCCGGTGCCGCGTCGCCGGCGAGCACGGGCTGAAGAAGGGCGGGCAACAACAGCAACAGCATGACGGATCCGGGTCGGGTGGGTAGCGTAGCGCGGCCAGCCCCGGAGCGGAACGATGGACCAGCCCCACGACCCCTACGCACGAATCGCCGACGCCTACGATGCGGAATTCGATGACGCGGAAGCCGATGTGGCCGGCTATGCCGCGCGCGGCGTGGGGGGGGCGCTCCTCGTGCTTGGCTGCGGTACCGGGCGCGTATGCCGCGGATTGGCCACCCAGCGTGCGGTGACCGGGCTGGACCGAAGCGCGGACATGATCGCTCGAGCCCGACTGCGCAGCCCCGGCGAGGTTGCGTACGTCGTGGGAGATATGACCTCGTTCGACCTTGAATCCTTCGCGGAGGTCGTGATTCCCCATGCCGCCTTCGCCTTCCTGCCCGACCGGGCCTCGCGGTCGGCGTGCCTCGCGGCGTGTCGCCGCGCGCTGAGCGCGGGTGGGCCACTGACCCTCGACCTCCCCATGCCCGACTTCGGCCTGCTCGGGCACGCCCACACGCCCGAGCGCGAAGCCTGGGTCGGCCGCGTGGGCGGCGTCCTCACGCGACGAACTCGGGAGGTTTTCCGTTCCCCCGTGGCGCAATCCATCCGGTTGATCGACCGCTACTGGGTCGAGGGGGCCCGGGTGGCGGAGAGCGAGCTGAAGCTCCACTTGTTCACCCCGGATGAGCTGGAGTGGATGTTGGAGGCCTGCGGCTTCTATGTGGAAGCCACCTTTGGCGACCATCGCGGGGGGCCGCTTCGCGAAGGCTGCGATCGGCTCATTGTGCGGGCGTTTCCGCTGGTGTAGACGGGGATGTCGGCTCACATCGGAGTTGAGCCGTGGCCTACCTGCCTGCGCTGATACTGGCCTCGTGGGTGGGTTGTGCAAGCTCCGAGCCCGGAGCGGATTCGGGCGACTCGCAGCCCGATAGCGACAGCGATGGCTTCTCCCTGGCGGAAGGCGACTGCGACGACGCCGATCCGCTGGTTTCCCCCGGTCAGGACGAGGATGTGGGCAACGATGTGCATGAAGACTGCGCCGGGACGGCGCTGATTCACCCGGACCAGGGGATGGCCACCTTCGGCCAGTCGACGGGCGCGTTCGACCTTTCCGATGGAACGCGTGCCTGGGTCGTTGTTTTCAGCGATCAAACCTACTCCGGGGGGTTGTGCGCTTGGGACTCATCCGTCTCGGGCGGCGAGCGCAAGGTCCACACCCTGACCTCGTGTTTGTTGTGCATGTCCTGCTCATGGATGCGGTACTTTGCCGGATGCGCCCCAGCCAGCCTTTGCGTACGCTCTCCATCCTCGGGTGCGCCCTGTTGGCGAGGACCGCGCCCGCTGAGCCGCCGCCGCTGCCCACCCCCGACCCCCGAGGCGCGTTTTTGAAAGACCGTAGCTTCGACATGGTTCGGTTGGAACTGGATGCCGAGCTCGACCCCAAGGCGCACACCCTCATCGGCTCCGCCAC
The DNA here is from genome assembly GCA_945867435.1 of Klebsiella pneumoniae. Lineage (GTDB taxonomy): Bacteria > Myxococcota_A > UBA796 > UBA796 > SXON01 > SXON01. Next base: position 2,330 of record CAMBIK010000226.1, on the reverse strand, counting down.
CTGGACCGTTCGTCGTCTCGCACCCGGGGGTTTGCGCCTCGACGCCGTGGCGTTCCGCGATGTGACCGCGACCGTGGCCGGCGCGCCCGTGGAGGTGGTGCACGGCCTGCGCGAGTTCACCGTGCAGATCCCTGAGGATGGGATCGGGAAGCTCACGACGGTCGTGGTTCACTACGCGGCGACTCCGCAGCTTGGCCTCCACTGGCGCGGGCCGAAGCAGGCGGGCGGCGGGGAAGATTCGCCCGATCGCTACCCGGAGGTGTACAGCCAGGGCGAACTGGTCGACAATCGGTACTGGTTCCCCGCCTACGATCACCCGGATGACCGGTTCGAATACGCCGGCCGGTTCACGGTTGCGGGGGCACCGGCGGGCTGGACGGTGGTGACCAACTCGGGGTCCGACCTCACGAGCTATCTGGTGATGGTCGCCGCCGCGCCCTACGAGGTGGTCGCGGGTCCGAAGAACGAGGTGGAGCTGCGCGCGATGGTGCCGCCTTCAACGCCAGAGAGCTGGGTGCGGCCCGTGCTCGATCCGCTGCCCGACATGCTCGCTCATTTTGCCGCTCGCACCGGGGTGCCCTACGCCTGGGGTCGTTACGACCAGACGTTTGTGCAGCGCTTTATCTACGGCGGGATGGAGAACACCGGCTCCACGATCATGCATGAACGCCTGTTGTCGCCGCCTTCGGTGCAGGACACTCGGTCGTATGTACCCTCCATCGTGGCGCACGAACTCGCCCACCAGTGGTACGGCGACTTGCTGACCACCCGAACGGACAGAGACATGTGGCTAAACGAGGGGTTCGCCACGTTTTTCGCTGCAGATTGGCAGGTGCACGAGCTTCGAGGGCGGCAGGGCAACGCGGCGGCCGATGCGCTGGCGGCCGCCCATGTGGACGGATGGCGTCGGGCGAGCCTGGACAGCGGCGGGTTGGCCGGTCGTTGGTTCATCGCCGGTGGCGGGCCCAATCACAACGTCTACTCGAAGGGCGCGATGGTGCTGGCGAGCTTGCGGGCAACCCTGGGCGACGATACATTTTGGGCGGGAATCCAGGACTATACGCGGAAACATGCGCACTCCAGCGTGGATACTATCGACCTGCAACGGGCGATGGAGTCTCGGTCGGGTCGCGACCTCGGATGGTTCTTCCAGCAGTGGACCGAGCTTCCCGGGGTGCCCAAGGTCACGACCAGTTGGGCGTGGGCGACCGATGCGGGAGGCGGCGCAGGTCGCGTGACGGTGGAGCTGCGGCAGGCGGTTTCGGTGGGCGCCAAGCCCTACACGCTGCCCGTGGATGTATCGGTTGACGGAGGCGCGGTGACCCGGGCGTGGCTGCGCGGGGAATCGCTCACCGTGACGTTACCGGCCGCAAAAGCACCGAGCTTCGTCGAGATCGATCCCGCTGGGGGGCTGCTCGTGGACTGGGACCAACAGCAGTCCCAGGCCGCGTGGAGCGCCCAGTTGGTGGGGGGTTCGGCCTATTCGCAGCGGTTGGCGGCGCGGACTCTCGGGGACTTGCCCGTGGGGGCGCCCGATGCGCTTGCGGCGCGGTTCGAGTGGGCACCCGGCAATCACGGTGAAGGCGGCACGCCCGGCCCGCTCCGCGAGGCGATCGCGGACGCCCTGGGTCGCCGAAGGACTTGCGGGCCGCTGCTCGCGGCCCTGCCCTTCGATTTCGACATTCAAGTTGTCGCGGCGGCGGCTGGCGCGCTGGGCCACTGTTCGGATCGTGCCCTCGTGCCGGCGATGCTGGCGCGGCTTGGCCAGGAAGCGAACAGCGATATTCGTGCATCCATCCTTCGCTCTGCGGCTGCCATCCACCCGGAGGCGACGATGGCGACCGCGCGAAAGGCGCTCAACCGCGCAGACGCGCTCCAGCCTGAACGTGCGGCGGCCGCCGCGGTCCTCGGATTGGCGGGCACGGTGGGCGATGTGCCGGCGTTGTTACGCGTACCCGCCGATCGCGATGTGCGGCTCGCCGGTCTGAACGCCGCGGTGAGCATCCTGCAGCGGCAGGCGCTCGGCCCGGAGCGGGAACGCACCCGCGGGGTCATCGCCCGCTCCGCGGAGCGGCTGCTTAGCGACCTGGATCTACGTGGGAAGCAAGGTGCGGTGAGCGTGCTCCGATCTGTCGGCGATGCCCACTCCGCCTCGATCCTCGAAGGCCTGGCGCGCTCCACGACCCTCCCCACTCTGGCGGATGCGGCGCGCGATGCGGTTGCGACGATCGGCGCACGGGTGGAGAGCGTGTCTCCCGCCACCCCCAACGAAGCCGACGCCCGGTTGGACGCCATGGAGGCGCGACTCAAGGCGATGGAGGCCGAAATGG
>CAMBIK010000225.1 GCA_945867435.1 Klebsiella pneumoniae | reverse complement strand
CCAGGTGAAGGCCCTCGTCAAAAAGGGATTCCTCGAACGCGTCGGCGATGCCCGCACTTCCCGCGGAATCCGCCTCACGCACGAGGCAAAGGGGGGCTTCCGCGAATCATCCACGCTTGCCGTACCTGTGATCGGGCGGGTTGCGGCGGGTTCTCCCATCCTGGCGGAAGAAAACTACGCCGGAACCCTGCACATGGATGCGTCGATGATGCCCCATCAGGCGCCTGTCTTCGCGCTCGTGATTCACGGTATTTCCATGATCGAAGATGGAATTCTGGATGGGGACTATGTTTTCGTTCGGAAGCAGTCCGAATGCCGAAACGGCGACATCGTGGTGGCCATGGTGGATGGAGAAGCTACCTGCAAGCGGTTTTTCCGCGAGCGCACGCGCATCCGTCTTCAGCCCGCGAACAGTGACATGCAGCCCATCTTCGTCGACTCTTCCCGCGAACTGGAAGTGCTGGGCGTGGTCGTCGGTGTGTACCGGCGCATCCAGGCTTAGTAAGATGGGGGCGTGACCCCCTTGCCTCCCGCTCCGCGCCGTGCGTCCCTGTGGGTCGAGATCGGGGTGAACCTCGCGCTGCTCACGGTGGCGGTGTCGGTGTTTGATGTCGGAATTTTCTTGCTGGCGACTCGCTATGTGCTCGAGGAGGCCAGCGTGGACCTGGCGGAGAGCGCCGCCGTGCTCGTGGCCGCGGAGGTCGCGGCCTCGGAACCGGACCTGTGGCCGCTGGTGGTGGAGGAAAATCGGAAACATGGGCTGAAGGGACTGGCGATCTGGTCGGTGCGCGATTCCTCCATCGTGGGGGATGCGGGCGAGATCGATGATCTGGTGAAGCGCACAGTGGCGTCCCGCGACGTGTTCAGCGAGGTCGTGGGCGACGAGGTTCGGGTGGTCGCACCTGTCGGCAGCGGGCGCCCGAGCGCCGTGGTCAGCCTCCGATACCCGCTCACTCGCGCGGCGCGGCCTGCCTGGGGGGTTGTGGCGGGTCACGCGATCTTCTCGGCCGGCGTGATCAGCTTGTTCGGTTGGTTCCTGCTCCGCCGAAACGTCGTGGCGCCCCTTCGGAGAATCTCGGATGCCACGGCAAGAATTGCGGGCGGCGACTTCCTGGCACCGGTCCCGAGCGATGCGCCAGTCGAGCTCGCCGACCTCGCGGGTGCGCTCGCCAGGATGGGGGCTGCCCTGGCTAGCTACCAGGCCAACACGGCCGAACAGTTGAACTCCCTTGAGGAAGCGAATCGTGAGCTTCGCCTCGCGCAGGATGCGCTCGTCCGTACGGAAAAGCTCGCCAGCGTTGGCCGTCTCGCGGCGGGGCTCGCCCATGAGTTGGGAAATCCGCTCGCTGCAGTGCGCGGCTACCTCGAGCTGGTCGTGAGCAACCCCGATGCGTCTGAGAACGAGGAGGTGCTTCGGCGCGCCCAGTTCGATGTCGAGAGAATGCATCAACTGCTGCGGAACCTCCTTGATTTTGCGCGTAGCGACGAGTCTGCACCTGCCGACCTTGCTGTGGATGACCTCGTCGCGGAAGCCCTCCGGACAGTGGAACATCAGGTGGCGTTCAGGGGGATCGCGGTGCGGGTGAAGGCCGGGGAGGCGGGCGTGGTGCACGCGGAGGCCGGAAAGCTGCACCAGATGCTCGTCAATCTCTTGCTGAACGCGGCCGAGTCGGGCGCGCGGGAAGTCATGCTCGAAGCGGGGCGCACGGGTAGCGAAGTGTGGATCGCCGTCGAAGACGATGGCGAGGGGATCGCGGCCGAGAACATCCCTAGGCTGTTCGAGCCCTTTTTCACCACGCGCCCGCCTGGTGAGGGCACGGGGTTGGGCTTGGCGACCGCCTTTCGCGTGATGGAACAGCACCGAGGCCGCATCGAGGTACGCAGCGAACTTCATCGAGGTAGCCGGTTTGTTTGTTTCTTTCCCGGTGGCGTGTCTTCCCCCGGGTCGTCGGGTTAGGTCGTAAAACTCAGTGCCTGAGTCGGTAAGTCGCATCCAGCACCTGCTCGCTCTCGCCGGTCGCCGGTGTGGGTGGTTGGCATGTGGGCGCGGCCTGGCGCTCGCGACGGCTGCGTTGTCGCTCGGGCTGGCGGTCGCCACCCTGGCCGTGAACGAAGGCTCGCGGTTCGCAGCGATCGTGTTGCTGTGCGCCGCGATCGTGACGGCGATCGTGTTTGCAGCCCGTCGCCTCAGCGGGATCTTCGGCCGCCTCGGCCCGCGCGCCCAAGCGGAAGCGATTGAGCAACTTCGGCCCGAGCTTCGTGGTGGACTCTTCGCGGTCGTGGATCGCGTTGCCCGGCCGATGGGTTCGCCTGGCCTCCTGAACCGACTGGCGGATCAGGTAGCCACAACGCTTGCGCTGGTTCGACCAACGGATGTCTGGCCGTGGCGGCCGGTCTGGAAGGATGCACGGTGGTCGGTCCTGGGCGTGCTGGCGCTGTTGCTGGTGTCCATCCTCGCGCCGCTGGGACCGCTCGATGCGCTCCGCCTGATCACCGGCTCTACGGCGGTCCAAGCTGCGGTCGTGCCGGTCAAGCCGGAGGGCCCGCGGGCGCTGCTTGGAGATATCACCCTCCGCTACCTCTACCCCACCTACACCCGCCTTGAACCTTTGGAAGTGCCCAACACCAGCGGCGAGGTTCGGGCTCCGCTGGGTACGGTGGTCGAAGTTCGTGCTCGCACGGCGCAGCCCTGGGCCTCCGCGAGCCTGCGCGTTGCGGGTGAAGCCGCAGTGCCTGCCGAACTGAAAGATGGCCGCAACGTCAGCGGGACCTTCACCGTCGCTAGGGAAGGTTCCTACCGCTTCGAGTTTGGCGACGTGTACTCGGCCCAGTTTCTCGTGGTCCCCGACCCCGACCTGGCGCCGACCGTGGCGGTTCAGTCCGCAGCAAAGATCAGGGTCGCGCGAGACGCCCGCATTTCGCTCCCGTTCAGCGCGAAGGATGACTATGGAATTACCCGCGTGGTTTTGGAGGTCACGCGCGGCGGAAAGGCGGTGGAATCCCCGCTTCGCTCGCCGACGGATTCGCCGCGAGGGCTGTCGGATATTACCGATGTGTCGGTAGCAGACCTGGGGCTGGCCGCGGGGGATTCGGTAACGGTCCGCGTCGGCGCATGGGATAACGACGAAGTGTCCGGTTCCAAGGCGGGTTGGTCTTCGGTTTTCGTGATCGAGGTCTTGGGAGCGAAGGGTAGCGCCGCTGCCCAGGCAGAATTGAGAAAGTCCCTGTTTGACGCCCTGCTTCCCGCGCTCGCCGACTTCGTCATCGACGCCACGCCCGCACACCGCGAGGGAAGCGGGGTGTACCGTTGGGCCGAACTGGCCGACTCCAGGTACGAGGCGTTTGATGCGGTCGCGGCGGGCGCGGAAGATCTGGGCCAGCAAACGCTGGAGGCCCACATCATCAAGAATGTGAGCGTTCCTCGCCGGGATCTCATGGCTTTTGCTCGCGGGCTGCCCGAGGATGGCCTGGCGGCCAAGGATTTGGAGACCCTCATCGCGCTGCAGGGTGTACACCTCAGGGCCCTCGAAATGGCGGTGTGGACCCTGGACAAGGTGGCGCAGAGCGCGGCCTACCGCGAGCTGATCCAGCTGGTGAAGGCCATGGCCGAGGAAGCCAAGGAATTGCGTTCGGAGCTTGCGGGTCTGAACGCCGGGCAGTCCCTCGCTCGCTTGGACATGCTGTCGCGGCTCAAGGCGCAGGTCGATGGCAAGGTCAAGCAGCTCGAGCAGGGGGGGATGCGAAGCTTCCTTCAGTCGCGCGGTCTGGAGCTGGATGCCGCCATGTCTGCGGCCCGGCGCGATGTGTCAAAGGGAAATGATTCTGCGGCCAAGGCGGATATGGAACGAATCGCCGACCTGCTGGATGAGATGGCGGGGGGGGTTGAGGAGGCCCAGAAGCGTGGTCAGGATGGCGGAGACGAGCTTGCCGCAGAGATCAAGGCCCTTTCCAAGGAGCTCGAGGCCCTCGGGGCCAGCCAGGCCGAGCTCGCGGCTCGCACCGAATCCGCCCGTCGGAAGCACGGGGTTAGCCTTGAGGAAGGTCTGGAAGGCTGGAAAGAGGTGGATCGCCTCACAGCCGAGGTACGGCAGGCCTTGCAGGAACCTTCCGTCGATGCTCTGCGCGCCTTGCGTGGGGTAGGCGGGGCCGTTTCCGACGCGCAGCATGACGCTTCCGGCTTGGGGGACAGCGTGAGCGCCCGCGACATTGAGACTGCTTTGGGGCGGGCCCAGGCCACACGCCGGTCCGTCGAGCGTGCGCGGGTGGCGGTGAAGTCCGGTGGACAGATGGATGCCGTAGCCGCGCGCTCGTTGGCGCGGGCCGAACGGGCTGCCGCCGGGGCGGTCGAACGACTTCAGGAACTCGCACAGGCTCAAAGTGGTTCTTCTCCCGAGCTGCAGCGCGACTTGCAGGCCCTCTCGGGGGAGCAGGGCGAGCTTGCAGAACGTGCAAAGGGAACCGCTGCCCGCGCCAAGAGAGTGGCGCAGTCGATGCCGGCCGATGCATCACAAATGGAAGCCGCGGCTCAGGAAGGGGCGGACGAAGCCGAGCGCGCCGGGCAGTCCATGCAGGATGGCGATGCGATGGGCGCGCTGGGCGGGCAGTCGGCCGCACAGTCGGCGTTCGAGAGGGCCCAGGATGCGCTGCAGCAGGCCATGCAGGACATGGCGGAGATGAAAAAGGCGGGTCAGGGCGGAGGCAACGAAACGGGCGATCCGGCTAATCCCTCGCCCGGTTCGGAGGGCGCGGAAGGCCAGGGGATGCAGGAGATGTCGATCCCCGCGCCGGAAGAGTTTGAGACCCCCGAAGCGTACCGAAAGGCGCTGCTCGAAGGGATGCAGGGCGCGGTCCCTGAAGCCTACCGGGCGACCAATCGTCGCTATTACGAGGAGCTGGTACGCCAGTGATCGCGCTCCTGCTCAACCTCGCCTCTCCCGCGTGGGCGGAAGCCGCAGACGACGTGCGTGCGTGCCTCGAGGTGTACGATGTGGCGTGCGCGCAATCGGCTGCGACCGCCTTGGGAACGACCGATGCGGACAAGGCTGCGGCGGCCGAACTTTCCTTCCATCTCGGTGATTTTGGGGCGGCCCGCGATCGTCTGAAGTCGGTGTCGGGTTCACTCGCAGCCTCGGAAGGCTACGCGGAGCACCTTGCGTTGTTTGAACGCTCGCTCTCGGCCACATCGGATTTCGTGACCCGCACCCAGGGAGATGTCACCCTTCGCTACCGCCCCGGCATGGACGAAGTGCTGACCGACGAAGCGTTTGAAACGCTTCAAGCCTCCCATGACCGAATTGGACCCCTTCTCGGCGGTGCCCCGCCGGGTGGCGTGAGAATGGAACTGTACCCAACGGCGCAGCGCTTCATTGATGCATCCTCCCTTCCTGGCAGCGCGGTGCGGAAGACCGGCGTGATCGCGCTTTCCAAGTGGACCCGCCTGCTGGTGAGCTCGCCGCGGGCTCTGGGGCGGGGCTACGAATGGAAGGACACCACGGCGCACGAGTACATTCACTACATCGTGGCGTGGCGCACCCATGACCGCGCACCGGTTTGGCTGCAGGAAGGCATTGCGCGCAGCCACGAGTCGTTGTGGCGGCAGAACGAACCGGCCCCCCTCACGCCCATGCAGGAAGGGCTGCTTGCGGATGCGCTGGCGAATGATTCCCTCGTGCCGCTCGAACGGATGCACCCCTCGATGGCCTTTTTGTCGTCCGCGGAGGAAGCCTCGCTGGCGTTCGCTCAGGTCTCCACGATGGTGGTGTACCTGCGTTTAGAGAAGGGCCCCCGCGCCATTTCGCAGGTGCTCGATCTCGTCGCCGGGGGGCGCGATG
>CAMBIK010000224.1 GCA_945867435.1 Klebsiella pneumoniae | reverse complement strand
AGGAGCTCCTCCACGCAGACCCCCAAGGCGCGCGCGTAGTTCACATCGAGCGCGTGCTCGGCATCGATGAACGCGGCGATGTCGCCCTTCCGCTGCGCTTCTGCGATGATGTGCAGGGTCATCGTGGTCTTTCCGCTGGACTCGGGCCCGTAAATCTCCGTGACGCGACCCCTGGGAATTCCCCCGATGCCGAGCGCCAGATCCAATCCGATGGACCCGGTGGAGATGATGCCGATGGGCGTGTGATCGGCAGCACCGAGGCGCATGATGCACCCCTTGCCGAAGTTGCGCTCGAGAGAGGTGATGGCGGCTTCAAGGGCTTTGGACTTTTCAGGATCGATAGGCATGTTCGGTTCTCCGGTGAACGTTCCCATCCTACCTCGTACCTGTACGGACGCAAGTGGGATGACACCAAAAAATGGTCTGATTACAAATTTTCGTTCAGGTGGTCTCCAACAGGCGGCGACGCAGCAGGTCGAGCGCAGTGGCCACCGAGGCGGCGAGATTCCGCGTGCGGTCGTAGGGGAGTCTGACCTGCTCGGCCACAGTACCGCCGGGGCCCGCACAGGCGATGTGCACTGTGCCCACCGGCTTTTCGGCCGACCCGCCTCCGGGGCCAGCTATTCCCGTCACACCCAGGCCCCATGTCGCCCGCGTACGCGACCGGATTCCTTCCGCCAGCACCCGCGCCACGGGTTCACTCACGGCTCCGTGCTCCTCCAGGAGTGCAGCCGATACGCCGCATTGCCTCGTCTTCTCGGCGTTGGCATACACCACCGCACCGCCAAGGAAGAAGTCGCTCGCCCCGGCGCTTGCCGTGAGCGCCTCCGCGATTCGGCCTGCCGTGCAGCTCTCCGCCGCCGCGACCGTGTGCCCTCTTTCCCTGAGCAGCGAACCCACGACATCCGCCAACGAACCGCTATCCACCCCGAAAACATGCCTGCGCCCCAGCCGGGTGAGCGCCTCTTCGGTCAGCGCGGCAACGTTCATCCCCGGGTCCACATGCAGCTTGACCTGCACCTCGGGGAATCCAGCTCGGTAGCCGACAACGACTCCAGGACGTTCAAATCCCTCCATCCGCTCCGCCGCCACGCTCTCCGCGAGCGCAACGCATCGCAGCATCACATGGGTGCGGGGCAGAATTCGGAACCGTTCCATTGCCCGTGGAAGGACAAAACGTTCGACCATCGGCTTCATTTCGAACGGCACCCCCGGCAGGAAAACGAGGAGACACCCCTTCCTTTCACAAGCGAAGCCCGGTGCAGTACCCAGCAGGTTTTCGAGCACTTCGGCCCCTTCCGGCAGGAGTGCCTGCACCCTATTCATCGCAGGCATTTCCCGATTCCGCGACCGATACCGCTCGTGAATCTGGCCCAGCGCCACGGCACTCTCCACCAGCGGAACGCCAAAGGCCAAAGCCACCGCTTCACGCGTGAGGTCATCGCTGGTTGGGCCGAGCCCACCCGTGCAGACCACCAGCTGCGAGCGCGCGGCACTCTCCGTGATCACCTCAGCGATGGCATTGAGATCGTCGCCAACAACCGACACTCTCCCGGGAATCAGGCCGATGCCGCGCAGCGCCGCGGCAATCCACGCCGCGTTGGTATCCACCGCCTGCCCGGAGAGAAGCTCCTCGCCCTGGCTCACGATGTCGAATCGAGCATCCATACGAGGCCCTTATCGCCTAAGCGGGGGCCGCGAAGGGGACGGCAGTTTGGCGGTGGTGCTGTCTGAGCACCCAAGCCCGACAACCCGCTCCGACGCCCGTTCGGCCGTGACAGATCGCGGCTTGGCGTTGCCCCGCCGACGCCTCTCCGGCGTGGCCTGCGTTGGTTACACGCTCCCCATGGCATTTCTCGGCGCCGCCCTCGCGCTCGACGTCGGCACGGCGAAGATCGGCATCGCCCTCACGGACGTCGCGCGGAAGATGGCGTTTCCCCTCCACACGATGCCGCGCCAATCTGTCGCACGGGATGCCGCGGTCCTCGCCGCCCTCGCACGCGAGCGCGGGGTCACCGCGCTGGTGGTGGGCTTGCCGGATGCTGGCGGCAGGATGGAACATCTCGCACGCCAGCTCGGCGACGCCCTCGCCGGAGTGGCCGGCCTCCCCGTACACTATGTGGATGAGGGATTCACTTCTTCAGAGGCACGGATCCGCATCGCAGACGCCGGCCTCAAGAGGGACACCGTCGACGCGCACGCCGCGGCCATCATCCTTGAAACATGGCTCGGCTCGACTCCCAGCGCCGGATAGCTTGTGGCGATGCCACACGCGCACGCGATCACGGTTTCCCTCTCCGTTCACGTCGTCACCGTGTCCTCGTCGCGGGGGGCGGCCGAAGACCAGTCGGGCCCCCTGCTTCGCTCGCTGGCGGAAGGGGCCGGCCACGCCATCGCGGGACACGCGATCCTTCCGGATGACGCGGAAGCGATCGGGGCAGAGCTAGACCGGGCGTTGAACGCATCAACCATCGATGTCATTCTGCTGACCGGCGGCACGGGCATCTCCGGCAAGGATGGAACATCGGCCGTCGTGCGCGCCCGGCTGGACCGCGAGATCCCTGGGTTCGGCGAGCTTTTTCGGGCCATCTCCTTCGCGGATATCGGGTCTGCTGCCATGCTTTCATCGGCCATCGGCGGCATTGCGAAAGGAAAGATCGTGTTCGCGATACCCGGCTCGCCAGCCGCCTGCCGCCTGGCGATGCAGCGGTTGATTCTTCCCGAGTTGGGACACATCTCCGGCGAGCTGCGTAAGGAAACGCCAGAGGGCAGGCGGCCAAGCGAGGCCGTTCGTCCCGTGGTGCGTGGACCGACCCGGGGTGTCCCCGATGGGGCACGGCCAGAGGCGGCGCTCGCCTCCCCCACGGTCATCGAGCCTCCGCGCCGCGGCACCGACATCGTGCAAATGAACACGGAAGTCACCCCGGTCGCCCAGGAGGTCGCGCCCGGGTGGCAGGCTGCCGTGTCCGCACTGGGCGGGCAGCTCAGCTCGTTCGGGAGCGCCGCGCTTCCCGAGTCCCTTACCGAATTTCCCGCAGTGATGGATGTGCTGAACACCGCATCCGCCAGGATGAAGTTGGCCTGCGGCGATGGCCGGAACTGGCTGGTTTTCGGCTATCCCGACCTGCTCCGCCCCGGCTCCAAGGTCATCGCTATCCGGGAAGGGCTCCCCATTGCCGAGGTGGTGGCGCTCCACCGCTGGCCGGCGCGCGTCGGAGTTTGCACCGAACTGGAGGACAGCTTTCTCCCCAGCTTCAACGCCAATGTCGCCGAAGTCTCGCAGGCTCGGTGCGGGCGGCCTTGCGACCAGGAGGGAAGTCTGTTCGCGGTCGAAGCCGGGGCCGTGTGGATTCAGTCAGGTTCGAAAGTGCGAAAATGGGATGGCAAGAGGCTGGGCCAGCCAGAGAGTGCCGGAGCGACCCTGGGCAGCCTTCTGCTCAACTGGTCGCAACGGTAGCCGATCAGATACCCTTCCCCCCCATCCGATTGCGCGCCACCAGGATGGCACAGAAGACAGCCGCAAACGCTGAACTTCCAAAAAGAAGAGCGAAGATCGGACCGAGATCGCCGCCCTTGGAGTCGTAGAGCTTGGCGATCACCAGCTCCTGCACGATCGGACCGAGACTCCCGAAGCCGGAGATGATCCCGGCCGTCAGCGTTGCGGTCTTGCGGCTGCCGATGTCCATCGCGCCGGCGCCGGTCAGGAGAGCGTCGGGGCCATAGAGCGTGAAACCCACGGCGGCGAGAAGGACAGCGAAAACGCCGACTCCAAGGTGACCGAAGGCCATCAGGAGTCCACACGCGAGCGTCATCCCCAACATCATCATCAGCGCCACCTCCGCGCGGCGACTCTGGAAGAAGCGGTCGCTGATCCAACCGGTCACCCACACGCCAGGGATGCCCATCAGGTCGAAGGCGGTGGAGTAGACACTGGCTTCCGGGGTGCTTAATCCGTAGTTTCGGTTGAGGAAGAAAGGCACCCAGGACCAGATGGCGTAGCGAATCAACTTGGCGAAGAAGTAAAACCCCGCGACCAGCAGCAAGTTGGTCCAGGCGCGCCTCGACAATCCCAGAAAGCCGAGGTCTTGCACATCGAAACCCCCGCCCGCTTCCTCTGGGCCCTCGACCGGAGCAAGACCCACATCTTCAGGCTTGTTCCTCTGAAAGTAAAAAAAGAAGCCCCAGACGATGGAGAGCACCGCCGCCCCGAAAAAGAAGGCTTCGCGCCACGCAGGCACGCCCTTCGGCCCCCACCCCAGGACCCATGCGAGCACCCAGCCAGAGGTCAGCGCGCCGACCGTGAAGTTCGTCGCCCAGGCCCCCATGACCTTCCCACGTTCACCGTGGTGAAACCATGCAGCCATCGTGCCCACGTTGCCCGACCATCCAGTGGCCTGCGCGAGTCCGTTCACGGCAATCAACCCGCCCAACACCCAGGGGTCGAGCGTGAGTCCCATCGCAGTGGTGACTGCGACCGACAGCCCCATGCCCATCAGCACGTTCAGGCGCGGTCCGAGTCGGGTCCCCATCCAGGAGGCGAGGAACTGCCCGGCAGCGTAGGCGATGAGGGAAGCAGCGCCAATGTTCCCGAGGGTGGCAGTATCGAATCCCGCCTCGGTACCGATGGCCGACTTCGCCACGTTCCACGGCTTTCGACAGAAGTAGAAGCCGACGTAGCTGAGCCACGTCGCTACGAAGACCTTGGTGCGCCACTCGCGGTGGCCGGCGGTGAGGGTCGCTGACATGTGCCGCGCCAGTACCTCGATCCCGATGGGCGCGGGGTGATTTCGCCCCATCGGGGACGCTGGCCCTCGGGGTGGGCGATAGCCTGGCCGTCACGTCGGACCTGAAGAACATGCGGGTTTCCCTACTGTCTGCTGGCTCGCGTGGTGACGTACAGCCGTTCCTTGCGCTGGCTTGGGCTCTGCGCGAACGCGGGCACAATGTGCGTCTTGCCGTACCCGCCAACTTTCTTGCGTTGTGCGCGCAGGCCGGCTTCGAGGCGTACTCCCTCGGGGTGGACGCGGAGGCGATGTTGGCGAGCGACTTGGGACGCCAGGCTCTGATTCGCGGCGACCTGCTGGCCTTCGCCCAACTTCTTCTTCAAGTCGATCGCCTCCACGACGCCGAAGCGAACCGAGGCGCCAACGCCGCCATGGAGGGGGCCGACGTAGCCGTGAGCAACGTGTTGGTCGCCGAACGCGCCGCCGCCTTCGCCACAAAGGGACGCATCCCGCTGGCGCTCGTTTGCGCCGCGCCGCTCGCTCCGACCGGGGCCTTCCCCTGCCCTCTCCTCACCACGTGGAATCCTGGGATCGGCTGGTTGAATCGCTGGGTCAGCGAGCTCATCTTGCGCCTGGTGATCTGGACGGTGCGCCATGCCATACGCGACCTCCGGGCCTCCCTGGGCGTGGTGCCGTTTCGCCGTCACGCCCTCTCGGAGGCCGACCGTCGCGGCGGCCTCGTGCTCCATGCCTGGAGCGAAGCGCTGGTTGAACGCCCCTTCGACTACGCCCCAAATCACCTCGTCACCGGTTTCTGGGGCGTTCCTCCTGGCCTGCGCGCCGCAATGGGTGAAACCGAGCTCGACCCCGCGGCAAACGCCTGGCTCGACGCCGGCCCCCGGCCGACCTTCTTCGGTTTCGGCAGCATGCCCGTCCAGGATCCCCAGCGCACGCTCACGGACATCGCCACCGCCGCCGAGCGCACGGGCACCCGAGCGTTGGTCAGCGCCGGGTGGTCGAACTTGAACGCGACCGACACCCCGACGCTGCTGGTCCGGCGCACCTTCGACCACGCCCGCGTCATGCCGCGATGTGCCGGCGCGATCCATCACGGCGGCGCGGGCACGACCGCCGCATCGCTGACGGCGGGGCTACCAACCTGGGTATGCGCGGTTCTGGCGGAACAACCGTGGTGGGGAGCCCGTTGTGCGGCGCTCGGAGTCGGCGGCTGG
>CAMBIK010000223.1 GCA_945867435.1 Klebsiella pneumoniae | reverse complement strand
CTACGTGCGCGGCGACACCGGAGTCGACTCCGACTGCAACGGCGTGGATGGCCCCTTCGAGAACCATGTTGGCGAATGGTTTCACTTGCAGGTGATTCCGGATATCGACGGTGACCGAATTCGTGACTTTATGGCGACATTTTACGATGGCAGCGTGAACTATGGAGACAGGAGCGCCTACCTCTTCCTCGCGGCGGGGCTGAACGAGCCGAAGGACCGTTACGGCAACACGATACCGCAGGTGACGTTCGAAGATTTCGAGTACGCCGGTGAATACCGCCTGTACGGGGGTTTCGCGACCGGCTCCTCGCTGGGCGACGTCGACGGGGACGGGGAGCAAGACCTGGGCGTCGTTTGTGATTACCCAGCCGCGCTCTGTCTCTTTCGAGGCTATCCCACCGAGCTGGATGGGTACTACGACGACGAGCCGTGGACGATGATCGACGGCCTACCCCGCCACGACTTGCCCATTCGGGTGCTGGGTGACCTGGACGGCGACGGCGTGGATGATGTGGCCATCGGCTCGCAGCCGGCGTACCTCTACAACACCACCGAGTTGGGCGAACCGACATTTTCGTTTGACTCCGCCACCCGGTCGGTGGAGTTGGAGTACCAGACCCAGGAGTCCAACGCGCCCACCTACGAGGAAGGCCGAATCAACTTCGGACTCCATCAGGCCGACCTCGACGGCGACGGCCTCGACGAGCTGTTTACGGGGACACGTTTCTATTGGGGCAGCGACCTCGCCCGACCCGGGACCTACGCACAGGCGGAGTCGGTGGAACCGGCGGCGCTCGACGACTCGGTCGCCGACTGCACCATGCGGCCGGCCGGCGACGTGACTGGCGACGGCGCGCCCGACCTCGTGTTCAACTGTTGGGAGCAGGGCGAGTTCGGCCGCGTGCGGGTGGCCACCTTCGAGTCGGGCGACGGCGGGTCCGCGACCGTGTTCGCACACGTAGAAGGCACGGTCAGCTTCCCGGTCGGCCCCGTGTCCGGAACCGTGGGCGATGCGGACGGCGACGGCCTCGCCGAGGTGGGCGTCGGCGGTCGCCAGCCCAGCGACTCCTACATGCCGACCCACGCGGAGGGACTGTACGTGGTGCCGGGGGCGCAGTTGCGAGGAGCGGTCACTCTCGACGCCACCCTGCGGTATGTCAGCCACCAAGATTTTTCCGACATCGCCCTCACCGACTTCGACGGGGATGGGCGCGAGGATCTCATGGTCGGTCAAAATGGTGCGGCCAGTCTCCTCCCCTACGCCGAAATCCTGCCGTAAGGCAGGCCCGCGATCGGGGGCCGGGCCCCATAGGCGCTAACTTTTTGGAACCAAGGACGGTTTGAGCTTGGGAATTTGTTGCAGTCGTCGTCGTTCGGAGCGCGTCCGTCGCCACCTACCGCCGACAATCCCCCGGAACCTCCAGACTGATCGCCCCGAATGCACCGGAGCGCAGGTCCCGGATCACGGTTTCGGCCGTGCGCTGCAGGTCCACGCCGCCGCCGCGGATCAGAAAGCCGCGACGACGCCCAATCGCGTCCAACGCAGCCATTTCCTCCAACGGCAGCTCTGCCAAACCGTAGCAAGCCGCGACCGCCACCGAGTAGCGCGACGACAGAAACCGAACTGCAAACGCGGCGAGATCGGTAAAGTCCACGACACGGTCCGAGATGGCACCAGTCACCGCGAGCCGGTAGCCGCACGCCACGGGCGAAAGCTTGGGCCACAAAAAACCCGGTGTGTCGAGCAGCACCAGGTCGCGACCCACTTGGACCCGCTGCTGCCGCTGGGTGATGGCAGGTTTGTTTGCGGTCTTCGCCAGGGTGCGCCCTGCGAGCGCGTTCATCAGCGTGGACTTCCCCACATTCGGCACGCCGACGATCATGGCGGTGGTGGGGCGCCTCGGGTGCGGCGGTGCGAGCTCGTTGCCAATGGCCATGAGCGTGGCGAGGAACTGGCCCTGCTGCTGATGGCGCGGAATGGCGCGAACTCCCGGCGAATGGCCCAGGCAATCGAGCCACTCCGCCGTCACGGCTGGGTCCGCCAAGTCGCTCTTGTTGAGGATCTTGATGCACGGTTTGTTCCCGCGAAGCTCAGCTACAAGCGGGTTTTCGCTGCTGAAGGGGATGCGGGCGTCGAGCACTTCGATCACCAGATCCACCTCGGGCATCGCACGCCGGATCTCCTTCCGCGCCGTGGCCATGTGTCCGGGGAACCAGTGAATCGCCATCAAACGCGCCCGGGTGCCACGCCGCTAACGCGCCTCGGGTAGAGTGGCGGCATGACCTTGTTCGTGCTCAGCCTCGCGGCCTACGCCGGGGATGTCTTCACCTCGATCGACCCCGAGATCACCCAGGGAATGGGCGGGGGCTGGGCTCGCTACCACGCTACCGAAGCGGGCTATTGGTTCTTCCAGGTCGCGGGCGGCGATGGATGGATGGAGGATGTGGAAGACGACCTCTCCGGCTACGACGACCGCAAACGCATCCAGCTCACGGAGGTCGCCAACTTGCAAGACAGCCAGATCGAGCGCTGCCCGGATGGCGGCTGGCTGGTGGTCGGCAGCTACACGGTGGACGAGTGGGACGACTCCGCGGACGCGTGGCGTTTCGAGCCCGACTTCGACCTTCGCTGGCACATCAACGTGGCCGACCGGGATGCCACGCACAAGCACAACGACATGGTGGTGGTCTGCACTCCGCTCACCGAAGGCGTGATCTTCGACTCAGGAGCTAACGGAACAGCCGGTCCCCAGTTCGTCGAGCTGGTGGGGGGCACGGTGGGAACCGACTTCCCGCTCATGGTGGGGGCGCAAGGGGCCGGAGCCGCCTTCCGAGAAGAAGACGAGGTCACGATCGTCGTGGATGCCAAGGGTGCGGGCGCCCCAGAGCTTAGGATGCACCTCCACGACCCCGATTGGAAGGAAACCGAGATGGTCGTCATTCCGCTCTCGGGGAGCAACGCGAAATGGCCGCAGCGGCTTCAATCCTACGGCGATGGCTGGCTGCTGACCTACCTGACCAACACGGGGATGGGTCCCGACGGTGACATCTGGTTGGCAGCTCTGGATGGAGACTTCAACCTCATCGAGCGCGTTCAGGTCACCGACAACGCCGAATACGACAGCCGCCCCTGGTTTGCCCGGAAGGGGAGCACCGTCGTCGTGAGCTACGACCGGCAGGTGCAGCCGTATGCCACGATCGTGCACCTGGCCGACGATGGGGGGGACGACGGAATCCCCGACACGGGCGCGGGTGCGGAGGACCCGAACGACACCGGTGCGGGCGACACGGCAGGGGGAAACGGGGTGGAGTGCCTCTGTGCGTCTCGGAGCCCCGGGGCCGCGCTGAGCGTGGGTGCCGCAGCCACGCTTCTGTCGCGCAGGCGGCGCCGATGCGCCTGACCGCCGCGATCTCGCCGGATCCGGACGACCTGTTCATGTTCCGGGCCCTGATGGAAGGGCTGGTGGATCCCCGCGGGTTGACCTTCGAGGTCACGACCTCCGACACCGATGCGCTCAACCGGATGGCCTCCGGCGTCGGGGCCGACATCAACGCGATCAGCATCGCTCACTACCCACGAATCGCCGCGAAGTACCAACTGTTTCGACACGGCGCCAGCGTGGGCAGGGGCTACGGACCGGTCGTCGTGGCGCTTCACGGCAAGGAGCCGGACTCGCTGGTCGGCAAGCGAATCGCGGTGCCGGGGCTGACCACGACGGCCTGGCTGGTGCTCCGGCTCCTCATCGGCGAGTTCGAGGCGGTGGTCACGCCGATCGTGCCCTACTCGCGCACCTTCGACACCCTCCGCGCCGGGAATGTGGATGCGGCGCTGCTCATCCACGAGGGGCGGCTGACCTTCGAAGACGAAGGCTGCACCGCGCTCCTCGACCTCGGGGTGGCCTGGGCAGAACGCTCCGGCGGCCTTCCCCTCCCCTTGGGCGGAAACGTGATCCGGCGCAGCCTCGGTCCCGACATCATTGCTCGAGCCAGCGCGGCGATCCACGACAGCATCGCGCACGCGCTCGCCCATCGGGAGGCTGCGATGGACTGGCTGATCGCGCGGGGGGTCACGCTCCAGACTCGCTCGCGTCTGGACCAATACCTGGGGATGTATGCCAATGCCGACACCCTCGACATGGGGGAGGACGGCTGCGGGGCCGTGCGGCGGCTGCTCGCTGAGGGGGCCGAGCGGGGGTGGGTGCCTGGGGTGGATGTCGTGGATTTTGTCTAAGGCGAAGCCCAGCTTCCCGAACCGGCGTCGTAGACCCGCCCGGCGCACGAGGCTGAGGGCGTGGTACCGAGCAGAGTGTCGTAGAACAGCTTGATCGTTCCGCCCGCGGTCGCATCGCCGTTGCCCCCGCGGACGCTGATCGCCGGACACGTCGCGTCGAGGGTGAGCTCGCGACCTTCGAGGCGCAGCCCACCGCCGCCGCCGCCGCCGCCGCCCGCACTGGTGGAGCCGCCGCCGTCATCTCGCGCTCCGCCCCCGCCACCCGCCCCGTTCACGAGGAGGCGGCCGCTGCTGCCGACCCACAGACTGTCGAAGGCGTAGATGTGGAGCGCGCCCCCGCCGGCAGCGCCACCCCCGCCGCCAGACTCCTGGTAGCCGCCGCCTCCCCCGCCCCCGCCCGATCCCAGGGCGAGGCTGCGGTCCGTAGAGCCGTCGCCGTTGCCGGCCGCCGCAAGGTAGCCGCCAACGGTGCCGGCGATGCCCGTGCTGCCGCTCGTCGAACCGCCCGCGCCGCCCCAGGGCCCCGCGCCGGAGCCGCCAGCGCCGGTGTCGCCCCCGCCCACACCGCCGGTGCCGCCACCGCCGCCGCCGGAGCTGTCCTCGCCCGGGCCAGCCCACTGCCCCCCGCCACCACCGCCACCGCCGTAGCCACCCCCACCCCCACCCGACCAGTTGTCGCAGCCGCTTACGCCAGAGCCGCCGCCCGCCGAGAACTCGCCCAGACCGGCCGCTCCGGCCACTCCGGACGACGCGGTGCCCCCCGTTCCTCCAAAGGTTGAGACCGTTCCGTCTCCCCCGTCGCGACCGTCGCTGCCGCCGCACCCGGTGGAACCGCTTCCCCCGCCGTACACGTTCCCGTCGCCGCCGATCGTGGCGCCCACACCGCCGAGCCCGGCTGGCGATCCGCCGCCGCCCGCTCCGGCGTAGGCCGCGAACGACACGCCACCATCTCCGCCCAGGCCGAGCTCTCCGCCGTGGCCACGGTAGCTCACGGTGCCGCTCCCCCCGCCGCCGCCACCGCCCCCGTAGCCGGCGCCCGTCGCCACAATCGTACCGCTCACGGTCACGTCGTTCGCATAGATCGCCAACCAGCCGTCGAGAGGCCCGGTGACGGCCGCGTCGGTCGCGGAGACGCCTTCGCGGACCGCATTCGCCGCGCCCCAACCCTGGACGCGAACGATGGAGCCAGCCGGAATTTCCACTTCCTCGAACCAGTGTTCTCCGTAGACAACATCGGAGCCGGCCTCCGGCCAGTCGAGCGTGGAGCCGCCCCATGCATCGTTCGCGCGTAGGTCTGCGGCGTTCCCCGTCCAGAGCACGGCTTCGGCGATCCTCACCCTGTCCGAGATCTGCACCGTGGGACAGGCGTCCCCACCGGTCACCGCACGCACGGACACGAAGTACTCAGCTCCCGTCCACGCGCCGCCGAGCGACAGGCCGCTCAGCGTGGCCTCGATGACGGCACCGTGGTCGGTCCAGGTAAGCACGTCGTCCGCTCCTGCGCTGGTGCCAACGATGAGCTCGTAACTATCGGCGTCCGAACTGCCGTCCCAGTTGGCGTCGAGCCATCCGGCACCCGAGGTCACAGCGCTGTACTGCAGGTGCTGGCTGTCTCCGGCCACGAGGCTGCCGGCACGAATCGCGCCTGGATCCACGTCGTCGATGGTGCCGTCGCAGTCGGCGTCGAGGCCGCAGTGGGCCGGGGCGCCGGGGTAGATGGTGGAGTCTGCGTCGTCGCAGTCGCTGTCGTCGGCCAGGTAGCCGAGC
>CAMBIK010000222.1 GCA_945867435.1 Klebsiella pneumoniae | reverse complement strand
GACGACAACGCGATCAACCGACCTCGCCTCGACCCCTGCCGCGAGGAGCACCGAATCCACCGCGGCGCACGGAAAGCCCGAGGCGGGCGGACGACGCGTAAGGAGGCTCTCGCGGACAGCACATCGAAGCACCCCCCCCGTGAAGTAGGCGGCCGCGCTTTCATCCGCGACCTGGAGGGCGAGCAGCGTGGGCATCGCCGGCTACTTGACCTCGTCCGCGAGGACTTCGTCGTGAATCTCGAACGGCACGCCCGACGCCGCACGACCGAAGACTTCGCACATCCGCGCCGCCAGGCGGTGAGATCGCCGCCAAGCACCGACACCCCCGAACGCGAATCCAAGTCCGGGAACGAGGCGAACGACCCGCGAAGCGAGCGCCGCGACCGACGTGGCCGCGAGCTGCCCACCGACCCAACGCGCCACGGCTGTGGGGGTCTGGTCCTCCCGGCGCACCAGCCCTGGCAGCTCGGAGACCCGCGTCGTGACGCGCGTGGACTCCGGAATCCGCAGGTCGAAAGCATGCGCAAGGGCCCGAGATATCAGGAGCTTTCCCTCGTCGGTATCGGGGTCGAAGCCATGAACGACCGCAAGGCGCTGGGCGAGCCGCAGCGCGCTCACCGCCCCCGCAACCCACTCGGGTGCCCACGCCACGACCCCCGCAACCCCGCTGATGGCACCCACGGCGGTCGCCCGACGGGTGGACCCCTTCACCACAAAGGTCACGGTTCGCGCCAGCTCGTCGGGCTCGGGGTAGCTGCCCGTTTCCGCGTCGATGAACGCCCTACCGGCGGCCCGTAGTTCCGCACGCAGGAGCGGCGTAGGCACGCTGGCGGCCGCGTAGAGGCTCGGGATGAGGTCGGCGTCGAGGCGCTGCCCAAGGGCCTCGGCGAGGATCCGCCAGGGGTTCACGCCTGCTCGGTAACCGACCGGCTCAGAACCGCACCACGCCATCCACGCCAAGCAGCACCCGCCCCTCCGCGTCGTACGCTTCCCCCCCCATTTGCTCCCTGCGATTCGGTCCCAATGTGACCAACAGCTCGGCGTGGGGCAGCAAGGACAGCCAACTGTACAAGCGTACCTCGACGCCGAATCGTGCCTCCCCGGCCGGTGTGATCGACCGAGCACGCAGCGGTTCGAGCTCATCGAACGACACCAACTGAAGGTGGGCGTCTGCGATGAACGCGCCGACGCCAAACGCGAAGCTTGGCAAGAAGCGCACGACCGGAAGCAGCGCTGGCGCTTCGGCGCCGACATGCAGCGGAACGCGAGCCGTCAAGAGCAAGGTGAGCTCATCCCGCCAACCGGTGACCGCACCCGCCGGCGCATCCGCGACCAGCACACCCGCATCGACCACCTCGGGACGCGAATGGACGAGCGCGAACCCAACGGCGGTACGCTGGCGACGACCAACCTCCCCGGAGAACTCGAAGCGTTCCGCCAACGAAGGGGCCCAGGCGCTGGCCGTGCCCCCAAAACCCCACTGGTTCGCGATTCCAAACGCCACATCCACCCGGCGATCCACCAGGGGCTCGTGAAGGGGCTCGGCCGCGAGGGCGGCGTTCGCGACCAGCAGCGAGAGCATCACGCCGCGCTAGCCACGCCGTAGCGGCCGGCAGCATCCCGAACGACGCGACCGAGACTGACCCGCGGGTCGTGCGTGAAGAACAACCATCCGCCGCGATCGTGAAGGTCCCCGAGAAGAGCCTGCTTTTCGTCGATCAGGCGCTCCGGGAAGCGGTCGTAGCCCATGGTGATCGGCACATGCACCCAAGGCACGCCCGGGATCGCGTCGGACGCAAAAACCACGGGCCCGGCTTCTCCCTGAACCTCCGCCAACATCAGTCCCGGCGTGTGGCCCTCCGATGTTCGAAAGGTCCAACCGGGGCCCAGCGTGGGTGAAGTGGGGCCATCGACCCGTTCAAGTCGCCCCGAGTCTTCCAGTTGCCGGTTGAGATCCGGGATGAAGCTGGCGCGGTCGCGGGAGTGGGGGTGCATGGCGCGGTCCCAGGCGGCGCCGCCCACCAGGAACCGGGCGTTGGGGAACAGGAGGCGGGCCCCGTCTTCGAAGCTCGACAAGCAGCCGCCGGCATGATCGAAGTGCAAGTGGGAAAGCACCACCACGTCGATGTCTTCGTGCCGCAGCCCCTGCGCTGCGAGGCTGTCGAGGAGCACATGCCGCGGTTCCAGCACCCCGAATCGCTGGCGCAGTTCGGGCGAAAAGAACGTGCCAATACCGGATTCGCACAGCACACGGCGCCCGTCGTCGGTTTCGACCAGCATCGCACGGCAGGCCAGATCGATACGGTTTTCGGGGTCGGGGGGGGACCAACGCGACCACAGCGCCCGCGGCGCGTTGCCGTACATGGAGCCGCCATCCAACTTCTGACGGTTCCCTTCGATCGCCACGATCCGCATAGGGCAAGCTATCGTGCCCGCGGCGAGGCGCTTCCGGATACGCGCCACACGATGGCCGAGCTCCGCCTCGACACCCGCATCCCGGAAACCGGCTTCGTTCATCCGGACGAGGCGTTGGATGCCTTTCTTCGCTGGGTTTCCGACAGCGGCCTGACCCTCTACCCCCACCAGGAAGAGGCGATCCTCGCCATTTTCGCCGGAAACCACGTCGTGCTCGACGCGCCGACCGGCTCGGGCAAGTCTCTGGTGGCGCTGGCGCTGCACTTCAAGACCTTCGTAGAACTGGGGCGAACCTGGTACACCGCCCCGATCAAGGCGCTGGTAAGCGAGAAGTTTTTCGCGCTTTGCAAGGTATTCGGCCCCGAACATGTCGGGCTCATGACCGGGGATGGCAGCGTGAACCGCGACGCACCCATCGTCTGTTGCACGGCTGAAGTGCTGGCGAACCTGGCGCTGCGCGAAGGGGCCAACGCCAAGGCGGACAGCGTCGTGATGGACGAATTCCACTACTACGGGGATTCGGACCGGGGCATGGCCTGGCAGCTACCCCTGCTGACCCTTCCGAAAGCGGTGTTTCTGCTCATGTCGGCCACGTTGGGAGACACGCGCCCCATCCAGGCCGATCTCGCCCGCCGGACCCAGCGAACGGTCGAAGAGGTGCGCGGCGTCACCCGCCCCGTCCCGCTCGAATTCACCTACAGCACCTCACCGCTCACCGAGGTGATCTCAGGCCTCGTTCGCCATGATCGGGCGCCGATCTACCTCGTTCACTTCACCCAGAACGACGCCACCGAGCAGGCGCAGGACTTGATGAGCGTGGACTGGTGCAGCAAGGAAGAGAAGCGCGCGATCCTGGACGCCCTCACCGGCTACACCTTCCACAGCCCCTTCGGCCCCACGCTGCGCCGCTACGTCGCGCACGGAATTGGCCTTCACCATGCTGGGTTGTTGCCGCGCTACCGCCGGCTCGTGGAGCGCCTGGCCCAGGGCGGATTGCTCAAGGTCATCTGCGGCACCGACACGCTCGGGGTCGGCATCAACGTGCCGATCCGCACCGTCGTGTTCACTCGACTCTGCAAGTTTGATGGAGAGAAGACCGACATCCTCCGCGTGCGCGACTTCAAGCAGATCGCGGGGCGGGCGGGTCGCGCCGGGTTCGACCGCATCGGCTACGTCGTGGCCCAGGCGCCCGAGCATGTGATCGAGAACACGCGCCTGGAGATCAAGACCACCGACCCCAAAAAGCTGAGGAAGCTGGTGAAGGCGAAGCCTCCGCAAAAAGGCTACCGCCACTGGGACGAAACCACCTTCCGTGGGCTCATCGACCGGCCACCCGAGCCGCTATCGCCCCAGTTCGTCGTCGATCACGGCCGAATTCTCTCGCTCATGCAACATGCTTCCGATGCCGGCCGCGATGCGGCAGATGGCGTGGCCGCGATGCGGCTCCTGGTCGCGGCAAGCCACCAGAGCGCGGCCCAGAAAGAAGTCTTGGATGCATCCGTAGACGCCCTGGTCGAGGAACTGTCTGCCGCCCATGTGGTGCGCCGCGAAGGTGATGTGCTGCAGCTGGAACCGAGCCTGCAAAGCGACTTCAGCCTGCACCACTCCCTGTCCTTGTTCCTCGTCGGGGCAGTCGGCGCGCTGGACCCGGCCTCCCCCGACCACACGCTCGACACGCTGACGTGGATCGAGGCCATTCTCGAACAACCAAGGCAGGTGCTCCTGAAGCAGCAGGACCGCGCTCGCTCGGAGAAGATCCACGAGCTCAAAGCGGCCGGCGTGCCCTTCGAAGACCGCAACGCCATCGTGAGCGAGATCTCCTGGCCCAAGCCCTTCGCGGAGCAACTTTACGCCTCCTTCAACGCCTACGCCGCGGCGCATCCGTGGGTCAAGGGCGAAGGCGTTCGGCCCAAGTCGGTCGCGAGGGAGATGGCGGAGACCTTTGCCAGTTTCGCGGAGTATGTGACCGAACTTGGCCTTCAACGTTCCGAAGGCGTGCTGCTCCGCTACCTGACCGAGGTGTACAAAGCCCTGGTGCAGAACGTGCCTGAAGAGGTGAAGACCGAAAGCATCGGGGAGTTGACCGCCTGGCTGCGAGCGCTGCTGGAACGCGTGGATGCCTCGCTGCTCACCGAGTGGGAGGGCATGTTGGAGGCCCCCACGACCGCCGAGGTGCGCAAGGTCGACCTTTCGGCCGAACCGAAGGCCTTCCGCGCCCGACTTCGTGCGGAGCTCCATGCCCTGGTGCGGGCGCTCTCTCGCGGCGATTGGGATGAGGCTGCGGGCTGCTTACGCCACCGCGAAGGCTCCGAATGGACCCCCGCCCGGATCGAGGCGGCGATGTCGCCGATGGTCCAGGAAGTCGGGGCCGTGTGCTTCGACCACCGGGCGCGCCTGGCCGACAAGACCCGCGTCCGCGGGGTGGCACCCCACGAATGGAGCGTCCGGCAGACCCTTCTAGGTCGGGACGAAGGCGAGGATGACGAAGGCCAATGGGCCCTCGAAGCACGGGTGAGCCTGCAGGACGACACCAACCCTTCGGGACCGCTCATCGAGCTGGTGTCCATCGGGGGCTGACAACGCGGCGCCTACGGGTCCAGATTCGACACGGCGCCCTGGGTAGTCACCCCCACGGTCACGGTCCAATGGGCGCGCACCACGGTGTCCGAATCAGGGCGATTACCGTTGATATCGGTCACGATCGTCATCTTCTGGCTCACGACGTAGGCCAGGATGTCCGACTCCGTGGTCTGAAAGTCCACGTTCGCCTGCCCGGCGGGAAACGCGGTCGCGAACGCGATGCGCAGCTCGGGCAACGTCTCCGTCGCTACCAGAACATCCATGCTATTCAGAAAACTAAGGTCTTCCGCTCCAGATACGGCGTCGAGTCCGAAATCGGTGAGCACGGCGGAAGAGATGTCCCCCCGCTCCACGCCCTGATTTGCGAGCTCCTCGGCGGCGGTCACATCCATCGCGACGAAGTCGGAAAATCCAAGATCACCGACCAGATCCTCGACAAGCGTTCCCTGTTCCACGGTGGCCTTGGTTTCCCCCGAAACGGCGATCTCGGTCAGCGTGAGCGCACATCCGGCCAGGAAGAAGATCATCCGGCCTGCTGCTCTCTGCGGTTGTGCCTCACCGACGCCCAGAACGAGAGCCCAATGAGCAGCGCGCCGGTCAAGCCGGTCACCGCCTCCGGGATGTGCGTGAGGGTCTGGAGGAACATGGTCACGCCAAGAGCGATAATGGCGTAGAACGCCCCATGTTCAAGGAAGCGGTACTCAGTCAGCGTACCGCGATCCACAAACATCACGGTCAAGCTTCGCACGAAGAGGGCACCGATGCCGAGGCCGATGGCGATGATCCCGAGGTTGGTGGTCAAGGCGAACGCCCCGATCACGCCATCGAAGGAGAACGATGCGTCGAGGACTTCGAGGTAGAGGAAAGCGCTGAGACCGGAGCGGACCGTGCCCTCCAGCGCATCGCTGCCCCCAGCCTCCATCAGTGCCGCCAGCCCATCCACAGCGATGTACGTGAGGAGTCCGGCGATCGCTGACACCAGGAACGTGACCTGCTCCTCGGCTT
>CAMBIK010000221.1 GCA_945867435.1 Klebsiella pneumoniae | reverse complement strand
GCCCTCGTCTACCTCGCCATCGCCGTCGTTGTCCTCGCCGTCGCACTCTTCCTTGGGCGGGACCTCCGTGCCGGTGTCGGTGTCGGGGGGCTCCCAGCCATTGCCGGTGTCGAAACCATCCTGGGCTTTTTCGCCGTTGGAAAGGCTATTTTCGATGCACGCGGAGGCGAGAGCCAGGCAGGGCAGGAAAGGCAGGATGCGCATTGAGATACTGTAGTCGATCGAGAGCCGATTGTCTGGACGGGCGACGAGTACCTCCGCCGTTCGCTGCGGCTATTCGGTCTTGGGCCAGTTTACGCCGACCGTGAACCCGACACGGAACGCATCCCCGTTGCCCGGCAGGTAGCTGAGCGCGAGCGGGAACTGCAATTTGCCGACCGAAGGAACGACCGCCGCGGCGGCTACCATGTGGAATAAAGTGCCGTCCGTGCTCAGGGAGGCGTTTGCACCGACACCGAACTTGACGAGATTGCCCAACGACAGTCCGAAGATCACAGAGGCCGAAGGCAGCACAAGCCCTTGGTTCAACCCGAGCAGCAGTCCGTTGGGTACGATGATGAAGTCGATCCCCTCGTCCCCCGTGATGGTGATTTCCGCTTCGTAGCCGAGCGCAAACAGGTGGGGGGATTTCAGGAGGGGCGAATCCTCTGCGCCGTTGACCTACACATACCCGGTGCGGACGCCGTGGCGGACCCCGTCGTTGGTCTTTGGTGCCGCGAGGTGCCGTTCAGAGAACGTGGCCGCCGGTGCCGGTGGCGCCGGGGGAGGTGCCGAAGGCGCTTCCGGGGCCGCGGGAGGGGTCGGAAGGTCTTCTGCGAGTGCCGACTGCATCGTAGCGAGCGCAAACAGGGTGGTGATCGTCGCCGTAGTGTAGTCCAAACTTCTGCAGGGGTCAAGACCACATTGTGTCTATCCACGAGGCAAAGGCGTCGGCAATGCGCCCCACGCGCTGGGGGTCGATCTGAACCTGGCGGAACGGGACGAACGCCTCGGTCAGCAGATCTCGCCGCACCTCTGCGCAGGCGACCCTCCCCGGCCACGCCATCACATGGGCGAAGCCGGTCGTGACAGGGTGCAGCGGGTAGGTGACGCCTTCGGCCAGCGAGAGTCCAACGGCGGCGAAGCAGGCCGCCAGCGCGGATACCGTGGATTCGGGGAGCACCCTCACGCCTTCCGGGGTGCGAAAGATCAGGTCGATCTCCGGCCGTAGCGGCCAGGTTTCGAGCGTTCCCGGGGCGTAGGCCGCGTGGAGATTGGCCACGATGTCGTGTGACACCTCTACGCCCACGGAACGCGGGGCGTAGGTGTGCAGCAGAAGCGCCCGCCCGCCCGCGGCGCACACCGCGCCGATCGCGGCGTTCGCGACTTCCTGATACGCCGAATACTTCGCGATCAACCATGCGTGGTCTTCCGGGTGTACGATCCACGGCGGCACTCCCGGCGTGACGCCCCCTTGCCGGTACGCGTCGGCATCGGCCCCCAGGACCCGATTGCAGTCGATGAACGTGCGCGGGATGCGGCTTCGCACGATGACCACCCGGCTCACAACCCCGCTGGCGCACAGCCGCTGGGCAAGCGCGACGGCGATCTCGGCGGCGCCGGCATCGGTGTTCACATGGAAGAAATCGATCAACGAGGCGGGGAGTTCGCTGCGGAGGCGGCTGGCCACCGCATGGTATTCCCAATCACCGGCTGCACCGTGCGGGATTTCCACCACGAGCGGGGTTGCGCCGGGGAGCGGCACCTCCGCTTCAAGGACAAGCACATCGACGACATCGGGAACGGAGGTGGGCAGCTTCACGGGCCCAACGTTGCCGGTTCCGGGCCTCAGGTCAAGGCTGGGTAACGACTACCCGGCGACGTGCGGGGAAGGGGAAGTCGGTGGACTGGTGGTCTCCCGATGGCCAGGTGACGGTGAGGCGGTCCACGGTGTCCACTTCGCCCAAGCCAAGGTGAACCCATGCTTCTCGGCCTGAAAAGAGACTGGCGGAGGCCGTGGCCCACGCCGTCAGCGTGCGCCCGCCCGCTTCGATTTCGACCCTTGCGCCGAGTCCGTGCAGGTTGTCTACGCTCCCCACAAGTCGGACATCGATCCATGCGCCGGACGTACACCCTTGCGAAACCCAGAGGTGGGGCTCGGTGACGGCGCCCGTGACGAGGAGATCGAGCACCCCATCGCCGTTGAAGTCGGCCGGGACCACGGCGCGGCTCGACTCGATCGTGTCGATCCCGAGCTGCGGCGCGACCTCCGTGAACGCTCCGTCGGCCCCTTGAAGCAAAAGGGAATCGGCGGCATCGGTCAGCGTCGAGGAGGGGTCCGAGGGCGCCCAGAGATCGCCATGAGCAGCGAAGATGTCAAGGTCTCCGTCGTTTTCGGCATCGTACAGCGCGACCCCCCAGACCATGTCGGGGTCGCCGTTTGCCACCGCGTTTTGCGCCCCGAGCGCGGCGGCCACGTCGTAGAAGCTGCCTTCGCCATCCGCGAAGTACAGGTTTCCAAAATCGGAATTGCCCAAGTAAAGGTCGGCGAGGCCGTCGCCGGACACGTCGGCCGCGTCGGCGCTCATGCCGCTCGTGGTCGGCGCACAGACGCTGGCCGAGGGGGTGAGCACACCCGCTTCATTCAGAAACAAGGCGTTTCCCCCCGCTTGCGGGCCCTGGTCATTGGTGGCGTAGGCATCGAGGTCGCCATCGCCATCCGCATCGAACCAGAGCGCCTGGTAGGTTTTTGCGCCTTCCGAGGAGGGGAGGGGGTCGGCCACCACGAAGGTTCCGCCCTCGTTGCGGAGGATCGCGTCGGTGCGGTCGGGAACGTTCATGCCGTACAAGGGGACATAAACGTCGACATCGCCATCGGCATCAAAGTCGGCGGCCGCGACACCATACATCCCATCGCGGGGGAGTGCGGCCGGAAGGAAGAGCGCCTCTTCCATGAGGACGGTGCCATGGTTGCGGAGGAAGGTCACGCCCGCGGTGGCACCCCCCACGATCGCGTCGAGGTCTCCATCGCCCTCGATATCGAACGGCAGCACGGTTCCCGTGTCGCGAGTGCTGCGGATCGTGATGCTCTCCGCGACAAAGGCGCTGCCTTCCCACCGGTAAAGGTACAGCGGGAGTTCGGAGTACGCGAGCAGCACGTCTAGATCGCCATCGCGGTCGAAGTCTGCCACCCCGGCCCCGCCGCCGTTGAGGTGGTTCCCATCGGGGTTGCTCACCCCCGACAGTCCCCACTCGGGGGCCATGTCCCGAAAGGCCAGGCTGGTGGGCGCGGCGCATTCGACCTCAGTCTCCAGGCTTAGCCAGGTGGGAACTTCGGTGTCGCGGGGGGCTTCCGTAGGCGGGTCGGAGTCGAGCCCGTCAGGCGCGCAGGCGAGGAGCAAGCCCAAGATCATCGCGGCACCCAACGGGGAGCATACTCTCATTTCCGACTTTCGAGCAGCTCCCAACGGGCCCAACCGGAAGCGATCGCGGCCACGATCTCGGCGAGATCACGGCTCTTCTGGACCCCGAGGTTGCTCTTCCACGTTTCGGCGTCCGCGAGGGAGGCCTCGAGCGCGGAGCGCGTGGCATCCATCCCGTCCAGGCGTTCGGGGAGTCCGGAGAGCTCCTGCGTTTCCTTCCACGACAGCCGGGAGCCCGATGGGGCTGCGGCTGCCAGGGGCTTCGCGCCGGCGAGCAGTTTGGACTCGGCGGCACGAGCGCGTGATGCCTCGTGCTCCACCGCTGCCAACCACTGTTGGCGGCTGGCATACTTCACGATGCGGCCATCGCCGTGAAACGCCAGGACGGAGGTGCAGACCCGGTCCAGGAAGGCGCGGTCGTGGGTGACGATGATCGCGGCACCGTCGAAGGCTAGCAGCGCCTCCTCCAACACGCTCAACGTGGTGAGATCGAGGTCATTCGTGGGCTCGTCCAAGAGCAACAGGTGGCTCCCCTGGAGCATCAACTTGGCTAAAAGGAGGCGGGCGCGCTCGCCGCCGGACAGCCCCACCACCTTCTGGTCGAGCATCTCGCGTCCAAAGAGGAAGCGCCTCAGGAAGCTGGCGACATGCACCGGTTGTTCCCCAACCACCACCTGGTCGTTGCCTGAGCCGGCCGCTTCGAAGACGGTATCATTCAGGTTCAACCCAGTGCGTTCCTGGTCTAGGACCGCGAGCTTCAACCGGGCGGCTCGGTTGATGACCCCGGCGTCGGGCGTGATGATCCCGCGGATCATCCCGAGCAGGGTGGACTTGCCGATCCCGTTCGGTCCCACGATGCCCACACGCTCGCGGGGGCCGAGGTCGAGATCGAAGTCCCACACCATGCACCGGTCGCCCCAGGACTTGCGCAGCCCACGGATATCCAAGAAGGTCCTTCCGAACTTTGCTCCCGTACGCAGGTCGAACGAAAAGGACCCCTGACGCTTCGGACCCTCGACCGCCTTGAGCGCGTCGAGTCGGTCGAGTCGGGCCTTCTGCTTCGTGCTGCGGGCGGCCGGACTCTTGCAGGCCCACGCGGCCTCGCGTTCGATCAGGGCGCGGCGATCGTCGTCCATCTTGCCCAGTCGGACTGCCCGCTCAGCGCGCTCGATCAGGTAGTCGGCCCAGCTTCCGTCGTAGCTGACCAGAAGACCCTCCTCAACCTCGATAATCCGCGTTGCCACACTCTCCAGCAGGTAGCGGTCGTGGGTGACGAGCACGACGGCGCCCGGAAAGCCCCCCAGAAACCCCTCCAACCAGGCCACCGTCTCGGCGTCGAGGTGGTTGGTTGGTTCGTCCAGAAAGAGGAGGTCGGGAGAGGCGAGGAGCGCGCGAGCCAGGGCGACTCGGCGTCGTTCGCCGCCTGAGAGCGTGTCCACGTCGGCATCAGCGGGTGGCGCCTTCAGGCGGGAGAGCACGGCAGCCACCTGGTGGCTCACGTCCCAACCCGCATGGTCGAGCTGAGACTGGAGGCGCGACGACCGCTCCTCATCCTCCTCGTTCACTGCCCGTTCCCAGTCCGCGACGAGCGCATCGTGCCAGGCGAGCGCGCTGCGCGCCACGCTCTCCACCGTTCCCGCCGGCAGGGTCGGCTCCTGCCCCAAAAATCCAGCCTGGCCAGCCCGTATTACGGTACCGTGATCGGCCGACTCGGCCCCGGCCAGGATGGAGAGCAAGGTCGACTTGCCGCAACCGTTCGGCCCGACTAGGCCGATTCGCTCTCCGGAATTCACGACGAGGTCCACGCCTCGGAGGATCGAACGATCCCCCCAAACCTTTTCTATTCCTGCCGCAGCGAGCAACACCCTCAGACTCCTGAAATTCGCCGCGGCTGCTAACGCGCGCGGCGACCGCAGTGAGGGAAGCTCAGTACGTCACTGCCGGCGGGCCGTCGTTCGCTCGGCCGTCGATCGATTCGAGGACGGCGATGGCCGCCGCAGCGGCGCACTTGACTTCCTCTTCGCCGCCGCCAAGGTAAAGGCGTCCAAAGGCACCGAAGGAGAGGATCTCGAGGATGTCCACCTTGGCGGCCTTTTCAGCCTCGTTGGCGGCGATCAGCGCATATCCAGCGGGGTGAACTTCCAACACGTACAGCGTGCGGCCCTCGTCGATAAAGTTGCCATGCCGCATGCGGTTGGTGATCTGGGCGTGGTAACCGGTTATTCCGGTGATGGTCTGCGAGCTGACCACCCGCGGCTTCAGTCGATCCTTCTCGGTGAGCTGAAGCGATTCCAGCACAGCATCCCCCGCGGCGCGGATCTGGCCCTGATCGAAATGCTGAAGCTGTAAACATCCGAACTGCCGCTCAACGATCTGCATTCCCGGCGTGCAGGACGTGCGCTTCAGCGCGATGTCGGTGACAATGTTGATGTCCATCCCCGGGGCCACCTCGAAGAAGACTGCTGCCATCCTCTCCAATGGCATGTAGCCGCGGCTGACGGTGGCGAGGAACGACGCCGTCTGGGGCTGAAGGATGTCGATGTAGGTGAAGCAGCGGAGCTCGATGGCCATGGTAGGGCCATTATCGCAGGATCAGGGAAAGTGCCCCCGATGGGCACGCCGGCACGCACGCCGGCAC
>CAMBIK010000220.1 GCA_945867435.1 Klebsiella pneumoniae | reverse complement strand
TCCCGGCGTGGCGCGGGTGGTGCTCCTTGGTGATTCCACCACGTTCGGCTGGGGGGTCGACGACGGTTCGACGATCGCTGACGCGCTTGCCACCGGGTTGAGCAGCGCAGGGGAACGCGTGGAGGTGCTCAACGCCGGCCAGCCCGGCTATTCGACCACCCAGATGGGGTCGCTGTCCGACCGCGTGCTTCACCTCTACGATCCCGATGTCGTCGTGGTTTTCGTGCCCCTGCACGATGACAACCGGGTGCTCGTGTCGGACCGCGAGCACCTGGAGGGATCCAGCGGTGTGCTGGCGGGGACAAGGGTTTTCCTGGCGGACAACTCGCGGCTCTACCAGATCCTGCGGCAGGCCGTGTACCCGTTGAGCCACGAGCCAGCGCTGGTCCCTGGTCGCGACCAGTCCGCCGAGGTCAGGGTGCCGCGTGCCTCGGACGCAGAGCGTGGGGTCACGTTCGACCGACTGCGCGCCGCCGTTGCCGACTCCGGGGGGCAAGTAGCCATCGGGCATCTGCCCTTTCTCGCCGACCTGCTGGGGGAGGCGCGGGAGCCTCGCTTGTCGGTGCCTTGGGCGGCTGAATACGCGAGCCGGACGGGCACCCCCATCGTCGACTTGCGGACGTGTTGTGAGGGTTTGGGGGGCGAGGCCCTGGTCCTTCCGCTCGACCACGGCCATCTCAACGCGGAAGGCAACCGGGTGGTCGGGCTAGCCGCCGTGGAGGCGGTTCGTGCCCTCTTGGCTCAGGGGTCCGCGAGCGGGTCCGCCGAGCCTACTGCGGCATCCAACCGGTAGATCCGCAGCCCGTCGCCGGCATGCGCGGGCGTGGCGGTGAGGTCGAGGAACTGCAGCACCTTGGGGAGTTGGCTCTTCGGATAGTCGGCCTCGTGGACCACGATCCATCGCATCCCCATCTCGACCAGCGCGGCGCGGCCAATCTCAATGTCGAGCAGCGGGCGATGCTCCGGAAGCAGGGTGACCTGGCTGCGTTCGAGCTCGAGCAAGTACTGCGTGTACCGGTTGTAGAACAGCACCGGGGGAGTAGGTTCGTTCAGCCCGAAGGGGACCGGCTGCCGATGGGCGAGCTGGTCGATGAGGAAGCGGGAGCGAGCCAGGATCGGCACGCCAACCGGTAGATCGAGCACAGCCCCGCCCTGAAGTTGCGCCATCACGGCCGCCGGACTCACCGCGGTCGTGACCACAGGAAACACAGCCGACGAGGCGCACGTGGTCTCGAACAGGCGGAGCGCCGCCACCAAAACCGCGTACACGACGACATCGTGGCCGCGCAGGCGCACCACCCGCACCGACACCGCCGCCAGCACCGAAAGCGCCAGGGAGAGGCCCACGACGAAGCGGTAGGCGTGCGAGATGCGGCTGAACATCGGAAACCATTTGAACAACGCCAGAAAGGGAAGCGGCACCCAGCCCCCCCCCACCTGCACGTAGTCGCCGCCGCAGTACAGGAACGGCCCCAAAGCGAACAACGCGAACACCCCCGCAGCCACCACCCACACCCGT
Source organism: Klebsiella pneumoniae (assembly GCA_945867435.1). Lineage (GTDB taxonomy): Bacteria > Myxococcota_A > UBA796 > UBA796 > SXON01 > SXON01. The sequence goes on along the minus strand of CAMBIK010000220.1, from coordinate 4,529 downwards.
GTTCCTCCTCGTCGCCACGAGCCCCAGGCTCCGAAAACCGCGGGGATCAACAAGGCGTAGCCCACATACACCACCACGATCAGGTCCTCGCCGAAGACCGCCTTCAGGTCTGGCGAGTAGAAGCGGCCGGGGTGGAGGAGGGCCTTGAGGTCGGTCATGTTGTGGAGGATGAGCGTCTTGTACACGAAGGCGGGGTCGCGGGTGACCAGCGCATCTGCCGCTGACATCGAGGCTGCGAAAGCAGCGAAGGGTGGACCTGCCAGAGCGAGAAAGACCACGGCGGCGGCGGCGGCGGGCGCGGCGTACGCTCGAAGCGGCGGGCCTTCGCGCGAACGCCGCCCCACCCAGGCGCGGCACAGGAGCAGGATCGCGAAGATACCTGCGAAAAGACCGTAGTACCAGTTGAATAGGGTGGTGATGGCTTGCAGGGCCCCGGCCACCGCGCCGCGCTTCACGGTGGGGGCGTCGAGGGCATCCATCAAGGCCACCAGGGCGAGCGGCAACCACCCCACGGCCAGGGTCTCGGAGATTCCGTTGTACGCCTGTCCGAGCAACTGCGGCGTGGCCATGAAGCAGATCCCGCCCAGCCACCCACCCACGGCGCTGTCACTGACCCGCCGCCCCAACCGCTCCGCGCCGACACCTGCCAACCAGAAGTTGAAGAAGTTGGCGGCATTGTACGCCGCTACCGGTCCCCAGATCAGGTTCACGGGGAGCGTGAGCAAGGCGTCGAACATGTCGATGAACCACAGGGCCCCCCCCCCTGGCCACGACAGGAGCGTCGTGTGCGTGGGAAGTTCGCCAGCGAGGAGCGCTTCCGCGACCCAGGCGTAGCCCCAGATGTGGTTGCCCACGTCGTTGCCCGGATGGCCCAGCGCCAGGTGCGTCGGGTCGGCCACCACGGGCCATACGAACCATCCCGCGATCACCGCGTAGCTCAGCCAGGCCAGCAGGATCGGGCGATACCGGGCGATGTTCGGCATGGTACCATGCCCCCATGTTGGGTTGGTCGTTCATCCTCTCGCTCGCCGCATGCAAGGTGACCAGCGATGACCTGGAAGCTGTGGCCACCCTGCCGGTCACCCAGCTGCAGGCACCGCCTCCCAGCGCGGAGGGCCCGGGCCAGAAGCGGCTTTTCCAGCTCCTGTACGCAGGAGAATCGAGCGACGCCGCGTGGAACATGGGGCAGCGGGTCCGTGTCCGGGCGTGGTTGGCGTCGATCCGACTCCGGCCGACGGAACTGGAGGGCTTCAAACAGGTGGTCACCGAGGTCCATGCGGCGTTTGCTGCGGGCGCGGCTGCCGAGAAGCTGGTGGAGGAAGCGGAGCTCGCCAGTCTGGCGCCGGTGTACGCGGAACTTGAGGCTCGACTGGTTGCGGGTGGGGAGGTCACCGACGCGGAGCTGGCCGCGGTCGCCGAGAAGCTCTCGAGCGCCCGGGTCATCGCTTACGGAACGACCACGCCCGATGTGGCGCGGCAAGCGCGGGTGAGGGCGCTTTTGGATGTGGTGGCTCGCTGGACCAGTCAGCTTCCGGAGACCACCCACATCAAGCTCTCGCAGGCAAGGTTCTTCCTGGTTCGCCGAGCCAGCCCCTTAGCCAATCCCGGCGCCTACCACGCGCTGGTCGGTCTCGACTGGGATGGGGGCGAGTTCAGCCACCTCGACGAAACCGAAGCTGCGGTGGACCAACCGCAGATGGACATCGGGGGCCTCTGGGCTTTGGAGAAGTTGCGCGCTCCGCCGGGGCGCTACCTCGGCGCCCGCCAGGTGCAGGCCATCGTGGTGCTCGCTGCGCTGGAGCCGGCGCTGAAGGAAGCGCTGGGGATCACTCCCCAATAACGAGGGCGAGGTCGCCGCCGCCGGAGGCGGCCACCACAGCGATTCGCCCGTCCGCAGACATCGCTTCCACCCGCACGCGCGGGTTGCCCGCCGGAATGTCGAATCGGAATTCCGTTTGTCCGCGGAGCACCACGGTGGCGATGCGTTCGTCGCCCAGCGTGCGCGCAGTCACCTCGACGGGCGCGGGTGGTGCGCGGACCGTGCCCGAGAGCGTCCATGCGGCGCCATCGACGCTTCCTGCCGCCGACGCTGCTTGGGCGGGTTTCGGTGCGCTCGTGGAAGCCCTGCTCAACCCGGTCGCGCCACCGGGAAACAGGTTGACCTGCGGCGACATCGCTCCCGGCGAAGCGCCGCGACTGTCCGGGGCCGTGTCCACGATCCCCGAGGCATCGAAGGCCTCGAGCCGCCCGACTTGCCGCGCCATCGGCCAGTCCGCGGCCACGAGTCCGGCCATCATCGCGTCGGCAAGGACCGCATTCCCCGCCGCGGAAGGGTGGAGATCGTCCAGGAATAGCGTGTCCGAACCCTCTGCCACGCCCGCGACGGTGAACGCATCCAGGGTGTCCACAACCCTGAGCCCATGCCAGGCGGCGACCGAATCCTGAGCCTCAAAATAGGGAGAGCGCACATCGGCACCCGAGAGGTCTCCGCGTGCCATGTCGCGGTTGGTGGGTTGGACGAAGATCACCCCGACGTTCCGGGCCGCTGCCTGCCGCACCAGGGAATCGAGGTTCTCGGCGTAGCGACGGGGTGGCACCCGCCGCACGCCGGTTTCCGGCCACTGGCTGTGTTGCGTCCAGGTCACGAGGTGCGCGCCCTCGCCCCCCCGGAAGCGGTCAGCCCAACCCGCCACGAGCTGGAACAACGCCGATTGTCCGCCGAAGGTGTCGGTGAAAGCCTGTCGGGTAGCGAGCAGGTCCTGGTCGCGGAAGTGGTCGAAGTTGTAGTCCGACCACACATTGCAGACGACGAGCAGCGACGGTTCCAGCGCCCAGCCGACCTCTTCCATCAGGAGGAGGGTCTGTTCGGTGGAGTAGCCCGGCACCGCTGCGTTCACGGTGTCGGCGTCGAACCCTTTGGCGCGCAGACTCGCCGCGAGCAACACTGCGGGCGTGGCATCGTCCGCGACGCCGTGGCCGAAGAAACTGGAATCGCCCGTGACCATCACGCGCTCCCGGCCCGGCGGGCGCGGCAGGCGAGGCTTCTCGCCCCGCAGTCCCAGGTCATTGATCGAGGCGGTTGCGACCCCATTCTGGCGCTGTCCCGCGCCCATGCCCCAAAGGCGCGTGGCGTGTCCGACCATGATCACGTCGCCGGGGTCCCGCGCCTGCCAGACCGGCAGCGCCGGAGCGAGAAAGCGTGCGTAGGCCTCTCCGAAGAGTCCGAAGGCGAAGAGGGTGATCACGGCCGCAGCGAAGCGGAAGCGCAGGCTCTGCCGGCGCCTGCGGCTGGTCATGGCTACGGAAGCGCCTCTAGGCCGCGCGGGCCGACGCCGACGCGTACCTCAGCTTCGCCGTGCTTCAGGCGCCACCCTGCGCCATCCAAGGTGACCAGCAGCTTTGGCAGCGCGGTTTCCACATCGCTGTGAAGCAGCACGATGCCGCCCAGGGTCGTGGGCATCAGGTCGCGGTAGTCGCGAAGCGCGTCCGGAGATGCGGTTTCGAGGAGCAAGAACAAGCACAATGGGGGCCCGGGCTCTTGTTCCAGGGAATCCGCGACGTCTCCGACGAGGGTGGGACGAGCGCCGACCATGCGGAAGACCGGGCCCCCCGCCATCGGCTTCACTTCGGCTCCCGCCCGGGCCACTACGAGCACGCGGTGGCGATCGGCGAGGTGCGCTAGGAGCGGTTGCACGATCGAGGCGGCTTCGCCGGCCGCGACCCACACGCTGAGCCCATCGGAGAGGCTCGGGAAGGCGGGTGCGAAAAGTCCAGGTTCGGGAACCATCGTGACATCCTCCGTGCGGCCCTGCGGACCGGACTTCGCCCGCCGCCAGAGCCAGACTACGAAGAGGAGGACCAGCAGACCGACGCCGAAGGCGATGAACAGGACCCCATCGGAGGAGCTTCCGCTGCCAAAGCTCACCGGGGGTTCCTTCGAGGAGCTCGGCAACCCCGGACTGCCGCCAAACGATGGGGAACCGCCGCCGCCCGCGCCCCCACCGGCACCGGGCCCGCCGAGGGGTGTGCCCCCGCCCTCGGGGGGCGTGCCGCCGCCCTGAGCGGGCGCCCCACTGCCCCCATCGCCGTTCGGGTCGGGCGGCGCGGACACCTTTACGGCGAGCACGCCGCCGGCCAAGGTGATGTCGAGGTCGTATTGCGCCGTGGCATCTACGAACGCCGCACTGGCCTTCCCCAGCGACCTGCCGCCCGCCGTGAGCTCGAGTTCGAGCTTGGTGCCCCCCCCCTGCGAAACGGCCGCGTACAGGCCATCTCCCTTGACGCGGTCCGCGCCGTCTCCCTCGTCGCTCAGGGTCACCTCGACGGCCTGCCCGTTGGTGGTCAACTTTGCGACCAAAGGCGCGGCGTAGTTGGTGCCCCCGCTGTCGAAGCGGATCATCATCGGAGAGGATTCGGCTTGAGCGTACAGGACCGTAAGTAGGAGTGCGAGCATTGCCGGTGAGGGTATCATATCGTCAGGACACCCATGCAGGGCGGCCGTCTACGATTTCAAGGTCGGGCGGCAAATC
>CAMBIK010000219.1 GCA_945867435.1 Klebsiella pneumoniae | reverse complement strand
GATACTCCTGGCTCGCCGATCCCGGGCTCGTGGAGTGCGGCATCCTCGACGGAGCCGTGGACTGCTGGATGTTCCCCATCGATTACGGCGGCATCGAACAAATATACGAGCTCATCCTCGACGGTGTCCCGGCAGGAACGGACTGGGTCGTAGTGGAGCTTTCAAGCAACAACGCCTGCGCGATGTCCGTCATCGGCGAGGTCACCTGCTGGGGGGAAGCATTCGGACCCGAGGATGGGTGGAACTCCGGGCCCTTCGTAGTGCCCGACGGGACCGGCTGGCAGGATATCACCATGAGCAGCGACTGTGAGCTGTGCGCGCTTGACCGCTACGGCCGCGTGCATTGCTCGCCGACCCTTAGCCAGATGGAGGCTGGAACCTGCCGCGAGAGCCCATTCGGGGAGGAGGTCTATACCGACATCGAGGCGAACCGGGGTCAACTCGTGGCGATCCGGCCTGATGGCCGGGTTGACTACTTCCACAACGCTTCGAATTCCGGGATCGGCACCACCGTTGGTGGGGGCTATTCTGCCGTATCACCCTGGATTATCAATGCCTGCGCGTTGACCGCCTCATCAGGCGTCGAGTGTTGGGGCGGGACCGGAGAGTACGGACCACCCGATCCAGCGGCGCATGGTCTAACAGGCACCTACACCGATCTGCTGTTGACGGAAGACCTCTACGTAATCGACGGCGAGGGTCAACTCCATTGGTCGGGGGACGATTCTCGGGAGGACATCATGTCCTTCTGGGATGCAGTCGGCGTCCCGAACCCCGACGACGAGTAGGATCCCGTCCACGGCCACAGCACTCAGGTTCGTGCCGCGGATACGACGCTCGTCACCGGCTGCGACTCGGTTGTCCACCCTTAGGCGGCGAGTTTTTCAGCACGCCCTAGTCCTCAGCCTCTCCGCTATCTCCCTCTCTGCCGAGCACCGCAAACGCGACAGGCGCAGACGCAGCGTGCAGATTGGTGATCGTGAGGGTGGTGCTCCCCGCGGGCACATCGGGCACAACGAAACTCACCGTTTCAACGCAGGTGGAGCAATCGGTCGCGCAGTCCGCACATTCGCCGCACACATTGCACACGGCGGCCTCACGGCAGCTGTCGCATTCCTCGCACCCTTCGCGACCGACGACCACCTGGGAGGCGGCCACGCCCCCCACGGCGACGGAGGTGTCCCAGCTCTCGGTGAGAGGACCGGTGGTGGCCACGACCGTTGCCCCGGTAGGGGCCGAGGCGGGCACCAGCACCGGAGCCGAAAGATCGCAGGTCAGGCTCACCGACGAAGTGGTCGTCGTGCAAGCAAAAATCATCCATAGAACCATCACCACTCCGTAGTCAGTAGGTCTTCTGAGGTCTTCTGCCCTGCTTCCACCGCCATTCCACCGGGCACCGTGCCGGGGAGGAAGGGCATGGAACGCCCGGTTGCCGAGGGGCGCCCCGTGGCTTCATCGATGGTGGCGAAGATCACGCCGCCCCCCGAGGCGAAGGGGCGATCCAGAGCCTTCGGGGCGGCCTTTTCCATGTACTGCATCCAAATGGGGAGCGCGGTGTGCCCCCCCGTAGCCTGCCCACCCAGGGACTTTGGCTGGTCGTAGCCCACCCAGACCGCCGTAAGAACGGATGGCGTGTACCCCACGAACCACGCATCACGGTTGTCATTGGTGGTGCCGGTCTTTCCGGCGATGTGAAGGCCTAACTTCTGCGACCTCCCCGCCGTTCCGTTGGTGGCCACCTCGACCAGCATCCAGTTCATGATCGTGGCCACGGCGGGGTCCAGGACCTGCTCGAACTCGACAGGTTTGAACTCCTCAAGGATCATCCCATCGCGATCCACGACCTTCTGCACATAGTGGGGATTCACCTTTCGCCCTTGGGTGGCAAAGGCGCTGTAGGAGCGGGCCACCTCAGGGATGGTCAGCGAAGCCGAGCCGAGCCCCATCGAAAGGTCCACATCCATGTGCCCCTCGATGCCAAGCTGGCGGGCCAGCGCCACCACCGGGTCGAGCCCCACAGAGTCAAGTACGCGCACGGTAACGACGTTTCGCGACAGGGCCAACGCCTTCCGAAGCGTGATATCTCCGAGGTAGTCTTCGCCATAGTTCGCCGGTTTCCACAGCGTGTTCTTCAAGCTGTTGAACACCAGGGGCGCGTCTTGCACGATGGTGCCGGTGGTAAACTTCCTGGAGGCGATGGCCGCTGCGTAGACGATGGGCTTGAACGTGCTGCCCACCTGCCGCTGCGCCTGCGTGGCCCGGTTGAACTGGGTGTCATGGAAGTTCACACCCCCCACCATCGCGACCACAGCCCCGTCGTTCAGGCGGTAGCTCCAGAGCGCCCCCTGAATGTCGGGTTCCTGGAACAGGCTGGCCGCCACAAAGGGGCCTTCGCCCGCATCCTTGTACTTGACGAGCGGTTCGGCCTTCCGGAAATCGAAGGATTCCACTTCGACCGTGATGAGATCCCCGACCTTCAACGCCTTGTTCATGTCATCGATACGCGTTCCGCGGGCGGACTGGCCCTCGACCACCGGCCATGCCCATGTGGTCCACGCCAGCGGAATGATCGAGTTCACTCCTCCAAGATTCACGATGGCGTGACGCTTCTCCAAGGCCGTGACCATCCCGGGGTACCACTGGCCTTCGACGACGGGGCCGAGCCCTCGGGTGAGCTCCGCCAGCTTCTCCTCCCGCGCGGTGCCCTCAAGATGGGCATGCGGACCGCGCCAGCCGCCCAGGCGTTCCTCGGCATCGGCCACGCCCCCCGTGACCGCTCGCTGCGCCTCCTGCTGAAGCGCGAGATCGCAGGTACTGGTCACCACCAAGCCTTCGTTGTACACCCGGTCCTGACCGTATGTTTCCACGAGATAACGGCGGATATGCTCGGTAAACCAGGGAGCCTTAACGAGGAACTCGTTGGTCCTCTCCACGATGTTCACTTCCGCGGCGTAGGCCGCATCGGCTTCGGACTGCGTGATGTACCCATTGTCCACCATCTGCCCGAGCACATAGCTTTGACGCGCCTTGGCCTTTTCCGGGTGACGGTGCGGGCTGTAGTCGCTAGGCCGCTGGGGGAGTCCGGCCAGCATGGAGGCTTGGGCCAGGGTCAACTCTCCCACATGCTTGTCAAAGTAGACGCGCGATGCGGCCTCGACCCCGTACGCACCGGATCCAAGATAGATTTGGTTCAAATACAGGTAAAGGATGTGTTCCTTGTCGAAGGTTTCCTCGATGCGCCAGGCCAGCAACGCTTCCTTGATCTTCCGCGCAAAGGTCTTCTCGTTGGTGAGCAGGAAGTTGCGCGCCACCTGCTGGGTGATCGTGGAAGCACCCTGCGCCCGCTTCCCTGCGAGCGCGTTCCGACCGACAGCCCGGACAATCCCCATGTAGTCGATGCCGCCGTGCTCGTAGTACGAGGCATCCTCGGCCGAAATGAACGCCTGGGTGAGGTGCGGAGGCATGGCGGCCAGATCCACGACGTAGCGCCGCTTCTCGTAGATCTCCCCCATCAATTCGCCTTTTTCGTCGTACACCACGCTGACCGTGGGCGGGCGGTACGCGCCGAGCACCTCGACGCTGGGCAGCTCGGCACCGTAGTAGGCTTGCGCGCCGAAATACCCGCCGACGACCACGCCCACGGCCAAAATCACCAGCGTTCCCAGCACGCGCAGCCACCGAAAGCGCTTCGGGGGCCGATTCGGCTTCGGGGGAACGGCAGGACGAGCTTGCGAAAGTCGGGGGGGCACGGTCGGGGGGGAGCGCAGCGGTGCAGGCGGCACGACGGCTGATTCCACCCTTGGAAGCACCGGACGGGGGCGAGGTGGGGGGAGCGGCGCGCCCATCTGGGTGAGATCCTCGCTGGAGTCTGTGGTGCCCAGCGGTGTGCCCAGCATCGGGAAGGGCGCGGCGAACGTGGGAGGCGGCATGCGAACCGGCGTGACCTCACCCCGTTCCACGAGCTCGGGCACCTCGAAACGCGGGGGGGCCGCTGCAGGCCGCGGCGCAGGCTCATCCCCTTCGAAGGTCGCCCCGCGCCCCCGGAGCAGATCCATCACCCCCATCCCGTAAGAGATCAGGAGCGGTCGCCCGCACACACACTGACGCTCTGCGCCCGGCAAGGGAAAAGGTTCCCCGAGCCGAGTCTTATGTGCACAATGGGGGCAGGTGATGCTGAGTGCCATCCGTCAGGATTCGTCCAAGCCTATCCACACACGCTTGCGAGTGGCGGCGCTCGCGCCTAACTTGAGTGGGAACCCATGCGCACTCTTCCCTTCGGTTTGTCCCTCGCGGCCCTCAGCGCCTGCGCCCTGTGCGGCTACCATGTAGCTGCACGAGCGGGCATCTACGTCGCTTCCAGCGCCACGGCTCGAGAGGTGCGGTCGGACCTCACCGATCGGTGGCCCGATACCTCTCAGCGAAGCTACAAGTTAGCCAACCTGAGCATCCTCGATGCCGCGCTCGCCCAGGTGTCGCTCCGCTACGTCGACCCCGACCGGATCGACTACGCCGCGATGTTCAAAGCCGGACTGGAAGCCGTAGAATACCAATGTCCGGAGGTCGTACTTCGAGTCGATGGCAACCGCCTGCATGTGTCGGTAGACCGCTACACGACCCTCTTGCAGCTGCGCCCGTTCGAGGCACCCGAAGATGTGGTGGCCGAGGCGCGGCGCGTCGCGCAGATTCTGGAGACCAAGCTCCCGAAGGGTGACTACGACATGCACGACGTCGAATACACCCTGGTCAACGGGATGTTGTCCACGCTTGACCCCCACACCATCCTGCTCCCGCCTCGCGACGCGAAGAAGATGGAGGAAGACAACGGCGGTAGCTTCGGCGGCCTGGGAATCAGCATCCGCATGGACAAAGGGGAGCTCACCATCGAATACCCGATGGTGGGCACGCCCGCCGACAAGGCCGGGCTCAAGCCCGACGACAAGATCGTGAAGATTGAAGGTGAAGGCACCTTCAATATGGACATCGAAGATGCCGTGAGCAAGATGCGCGGGCCTGTCGGCACCGCGGTAACGATCAGCATTCAACGCGAAGGATTGGTCGTTCCCCGCGATGTGAAGCTCATCCGCGCCGACATCAAGCCGGCAGCCGTTTGGAGCGAGCTGCTCGATGGCAACATCGGCTATGTCGAAATTTCTCAGTTTCATGGGCTTGTTTCAGGCCAGTTGGATGCCGAACTTTCGCGGCTAGCGCGTGAGGCCGGGCGCTCCGGCCTGAAGGGCGTGGTCCTTGACATGCGCGACAATCCCGGTGGCTACCTGCAGCAGGCCATCCAAGTGACCGACAAGTTCCTCACCCACGGGGTGATCGTGAGCACTGTGGGCCAAAACGCCTCCGACCGCGAAGAGACCGAGGCGCGGAAGTCAGGGACCGAACCTGATTATCCGATGATCGTGTTGATGAGCGGGAACTCAGCTTCTGCAGCGGAGATCGTAGCAGGCGCGCTGAAGAACCAAGAGCGGGCGGCGATCCTCGGGGAACGCAGCTTCGGCAAGGGTTCGGTCCAGGAGATCATGAGGATGGATGGCGATGCCGAGCTCAAGCTCACCGTGCGTCGCTACCTCACGCCGGGCGACCATTCGATCCAGGAGATCGGGATCCCCGCCGATATCGAGATCAAGCGCAGCTATGTCGCGCCACCCAAGCTTCTCAAGGAATACGGGGTGCAGAGCGGTCCGCGCATCTCGCTGTTCTCCCGCGATCGGATCGTGCGCGAAGCCGACCTGTCAGGGCACTTCACCAACACCGTCAATCTTGAAACGCCTCCGGTGTACACGCTCCGGTACTTGGCACCGGTGCCAGACGACGACGAGAACCGCAGCGACCGGTCGGACGTGAAAGCAGACTTCGAGGTGACCCTCGCTCGGGACGTGCTGCTTGCCACCACCGGCAGCCGCCGAGCGGATGTGCTGCGCGCGGCGGAGAGTGTGGTCACTGGCAAACAGAAGCGCCAGGACATCCTCATCAACGAAGCGTTCGCCTCTCAGAAGATCGACTGGTCGCCCTGCGCCAACCAGGATGCGAACGGCGTGGAGATCACGCTTGAATTCGCAC
>CAMBIK010000218.1 GCA_945867435.1 Klebsiella pneumoniae | reverse complement strand
GTACGCAGACGATGATGCCGACGGCTACGGCGACGTGGCTTCCACCGGTTGCGTCCAGCCGGCCGACACGGTCGACAACGACTGGGATTGCGACGATTCCGATGCCGCGATTTACCCGGGTGCGGACGTGACTTGTCCGTGGCCGAGCTGTCTGGACCTGCTCAACGATGGGATCGTCTCTGTCAGCGGCGACCATTGGATCGACTTTGCCGGTGTTTCCACGCTCGCCGAGTGCGACATGGATCACGAAGGTGGCGGTTGGACCTTGATGTTGGAGGACACCTTCACCACCTCGGCCTCGCCGGGATGGAGCACGACCACCACCTACGGTTGCGGCGTCTGGGGCACGATCCTGGGCGGCTACGGCGTGATCTCGGGGGGCTCGATGGATATAGACGTGTCCACCCACGCCATCTCCCACACCGAAGCCTGGGTGCTGCTCAGCTACATCGCGTTGGACAGTTGGGACGGAGAAACAGCCTATGTACAGGTAGACGGCAGCACCGTGTGGAGCCTGGCGGTGAACAACCACAGCGTGAGCTACAGCGAGGTGTGCGGCTGGAACCGTGGCCACAGCGGCTCGTACGACAGCCTGCATCCCGTGGAGGTCCAACCCGCGCACTCTGGAGGCACAGTGAACGTCCTCGGGGGCTCCACGCTCGACCAGGGCCCCACCGACGAGAGCTTCGGGCTGGACGATGTCGAGGTCTGGATTCGCTGAACCCGACCGGCTCTCCTTCGCCTCCGCCCGTCGTCAGGACCCCGCGCCACCGCGGGATTTTCTGCCTTGGATGTCGATGAGAGCCACCCGCACGCAAGGGAATCCCTGAGCCTGGGCGCCGCGTCTTGCGCGGCGAGCCCGAACAACGTCGGTCCGCATGAGTCCTGGGATAGGCTGCCCCGGTGGTCCCGCCCGACAACGCCTCTCGCTCGCTGGTGCGCGGTGCCGCGCTCATGCTTCCCGCCACGATCCTCGGCTCTGCCGCCATCCTGCTGGTGGATGTCTACGCCAACCACGCGCTGACCCTCGCGGACTACGGGCTCTACGGTACCGTTCGCCGCTTCGTGCAGATCCTCGGTTTCGTCGTGCTGATCGGCATGGAGAACGCAGTGATTCGCGTGGTCGCCGGGGCGCCTGACAAGGAGGCGGCCCGTGCGGGGGTGCGAACCGCTTTGGCGTCGACGGTGGCGGTGGCGGTTGCGGTCGGGGCGCTGATAGCGGCGTTCGCGCAGCCGCTCGCCGCCTGGATCGACCCTGCGCCCGAGACGGCAACCGCAATTCGTCTCGCGGCGTTAGCGCTTCCTTTCTGGGCGATACGTACGGTGGCTGTGGCGGCCTGTCAGGGGTGGGGCACGCTTACGCCCCGAGCGTTGGTCACGTTCATCGTGTGGCCGGCGGTGCAGCTCCTCGGGTTGGCTGTGGGTGCCAGCTGGCTGGGCCTCGGAGCGTTGGGTGCGGTGGCGGGCTTCGTGGTCGCCGTTGCGCTTGGCGCCGCGCAAGCCCTGTGGCACCTGCGGCGTCTTGGGCGCGGCCCCTGGGGTCACGTCGCCGACAAGGGCGAAGGGGCGCTCAAACCAATGTTCACCGTGGCCTGGCCGGGTTGGGTGCAAGGCGTGGGGATGGCGTTGTACACCTGGGTTGACCAGACCCTGGTCACCGTGCTGGCGGGCATCGCCGCCGCCGGCTTGTACGGACCGGTCGCCACGCTCGCGCCGATCTTCGGGATGGGCCTGGGCGCGCTGAACAGCGCCTTCGCTCCAGTGATTGCGCGGAAACACGCGGATGGGGACCATGCCGGGCTGGCCGATCTCTATCGGCTGGTGACCCGATGGGCGCTCGTGGCGGCGGTGCCTCCGGTCGCGCTGGCGCTGGCCGTGCCGATGTGCGTGCTCACCCCTTGGCACTCCGCGACAGCCGAGACCGCCACAGCGCTGCGAATCGCGGCCGCAACCCAGCTGCTCTGTACGGCCGTGGGCAGCGTCAATTACCTGCTCTTGATGTCGGGTCGCCAGCGTGACACGCTCTACAACGCAGTCCCTGCCGTGCTCCTGAACCTGGCCTTCTCGATCGCACTCATCCCAAAGATCGGAATTGCGGGGGCCGCGTTGGGGAACGCCGCGGGCATGCTGACCGCGAATTTCGTCGGGCTGTGGCAGGTGTGGCGCCACCTTCGCCTCCATCCCTTCCACACCGCCCTGGTACGCCCGCTTGCGGCGGGGCTGGGGGTGGCGGCCGCGGGGGTGGCGGCGCAGTGGGCGCTGGGACCCGGCTGGGCTGCGCTGGGGGTGGGAGCCGTGGGCGGTGGACTCGCTTTCCTGGTCATCTACAGAATCCTCGGGTTGGATGAGGGGGATCGGTTGGTGCTGGACTCGTTTGCCCGTAAGCTGGGGCGCCGATGATCCTTCCCTTGCTCTTCGGTTGTGTTCCACTTGTGTCGCAGCCGCGGCCTGTCGTCACGCCCGAAGCCTCGCCCGTGCCGATTGCCGTGCCCTTCGACCACGACTTGTTCGTGCCAGCCGACGCGACCGGCGTTGCTGGTGCGCACTACCGCATGGTCGAGTGGGGCGATTCCGTGGGGTTGCAGGCGGCCCCAGATGCCCTGCGCCTCGTTGGTGAGACTCGCATTCCGGTTGCTGCGGCGGGGGGGGCCTTGACCCTTGTCACCGCCGGCTACGGGCCCCTCGACAGCAAGGGGGTCGCGGCGGATGGCGAGATTGTGTACGCGGATGGTCGTATCCAGGCGTTCCGGTTTCTGGTGGGTGAGCATGCGTGGCCCGCTTGGGCAGGTGCGACAGGTCGGGGTGCGGATGCCTTGGTTTTGGGGCGAAACGTGGGGGGGGACACCCTCACGGCGTCCGTGCGCCAGCTGCCGCTTTCGTATCCAGGCGTGCAGGTCCGGGAACTCGTGATTCGAGGCCGGTCAGGCTTGAACCTGTTTCTTTTGGGTGCCCGGCTCGAGAGCGTGCGGTCTGCGGAGCACTACGCTCCAGCCGATGAGGGGGTGCCCAGTGCCTATCCGTTCGCTGTTCCGCTCACGCTGGCCGACCTTCCGGGGGCCCCGACGGAGCGGAGCTTGCGTGGCCATGTGGTGGTCGATGGCGAAAGCCTTCGCTTCGCCGATGGGTCCCCCGCGAAGTTCTGGGGGGTGAACCTGGTGGGAAAGGCTGCGCTACCCGCTGTGGAGCGAGCGCCGGTCGTGGCGCGTGGGCTCGCCGCTCGCGGTTTTGATCTTGTGCGCCTCCATCACATCGACAGCGAAGCCACGCTGCTCAACCCTCGGCGGCTCGAGGAGGGGCAGCCCCTGGTGTCGCCCGAAGCCCTGGACCGCCTCGACCGGTTCCACGCTGCCCTTCGCGAGCAAGGCATCTACTCGTTCGTGGAGATGTGGACCCAGCGTAGCTTCGTGGAGGGGGAGGGGGTGCCCGGTCCGACGGGGGTGCCGGTGGGAAACAAATACGTCGGCCACGTTTGGCCTGAGTGGCGGGCCGCCCAGAAAGCCTGGTTCAAGGCAGTCTGGGGTCGAACGAACCCCTACACCGGCTTGAGCTACGCTTCAGACCCTGCGGTGGCTTTCGTGGAGCTGAGCAACGAGAACAGCTTGCTGACAGCCTGGGCCGCAGGTGCTCTGGAGCGACTCCCTGTCGTACACCGACGGAAGTTCGACGAGCGGTGGAACCTGTGGTTGAAGGCAAAGTACCAGGGAGATGGAGCCATCGCTGCGGCGTGGACAGGTTCGGTACACCCGGGGCTGGACCCCGGCGAAACCCTGGCCATCGGCACCATCGCGCGGGAGCCCTTCCAGCGTTCGCGGACGGAGGTTTTCCCTACGCGCCGTGCCGCCGACCTCACCGAGTTCTACGCTGAGCTGGAACGGGCCTATTACGCGGAGATGGCGGCCTTTGTCCGGGATGAAATGGGCTTCACCGCGCCTCTTGTGTGCGGGACAGCGATGGGCGTGCCGCTGGCCGACCGACAGCTTGCCGCTTGCGACGTGATCGACACCCACGCCTACTGGGACCCGATCGGCGAATCCACGTCGTTCTCGGACACATCTCTGCTGGCAGACTCTTCGCGTTGGTTGGAGCGACTCGCCGTATGCCAGGCGGGGAAGCCATGTACGCTTTCGGAGATCAACACCACCTGGCCCAATCGGTATGCCCACGAGGCGCCGCTCACCTGGGCCACCCTCGCGGCGCGCCAAGGCTTCGATGCCGTGCTGTGGTTCGCCTGGAGCCACGACGACGTGCGCGATCTCCCCGACGGGCCCGCTGGCGCCCTGGACCTCGAAGGTCGCGCCTCCTCCGATGTGCAGTTATGGAGTGCGGGACAGCTTTTTCGGAGGCTCTCTCCTGCTCCCGGTGCGTTCACCCGGTGGTGGAGCGATGCGGGGCTTGCCCGCGATCTCGCGGAGCCGAGCTCGCTGCCCCTCCCCGAGACCGTGGGGATCACGAGCTGGCTGGACCGCCGGATCCGGGTTGACTTTGGCGGGCCCGATGCGAGGACGCCTGAAGCGATCCCGTTGGGCGTGGACAGGGTTCGTTGGTCGCCCGGTCGGCTTGTCGTTGAGACCCCGACCGTGCAGGCTGTCGTGGGGCACACCCTCCCCACGGACGCTTCCCCAAATCCATCGGGACTTCGAGTCCATGCTGACACATCCGTCGCTGTATCAGTTGTAAATATCACAAATAATACCTATCATATCGATGACACATGGCTCCTCACCGTGGCGGGCCGTACGGACCGGCTTGGAAGCCTGTGGACACGCGGCGTACCCGGGATGCGCGTACTGGGAGGTGGCCCGTCGGTGGTCGAACGGCTCTCGGGGTCTGTGCACCTGTGGGGCTCGTATGCTGGGGAGGCGGCTTGGCTGAACGCCGACCGAACCCCTCGGGCGTCGTTTTCCCCGGTGAAGACCTCGTTCGGCACGCACATCGACCTCGGCGTTGATTCGCCTCAGTTGCTGTTTACGTCGCGAGCGCGATGAGCCGGGCGCGTCAACGCGGCTCTTTGCCTTCCGCCCAACGTGTCACGACGAATTCGATGCGGTCATTGATCGCCCGCGCCGCATCATCCGTTCCCGGATTGAGCGGCCGCATGCTGCCGTAGCCAGCCGCGAAGAAGCGTGCCCGGTCGATGCCTGCCGCGACGAGGTATTCCATGACGGCGCCTGCCCTGGAACCGGCGAGCGAAAGCTCTTCGGAAGGGTCGCCGCCGCCGCCCGTGTGGCCTTCGATGCGCATGGATTCGATCTCGCTGTGCGCATGCAGGTACGCCGCGACGGCATCGAGTTGGGTCCGCCCGCCTGCCTTCAACGCAACGCCGTCGAACGTTACCCCTTGGAACAGTGCCAGTCGGTTCTTGACGACGACCACCGGGTTGGCCGCTGTGGCGGCGGGGGCGGGTGGCTTGGGAGGCGGTGCCGCGACCACGCCGGGGGGCGGTGCCGCGACCACGACGGGGGGCGGTGCCGCGACCACGACGGGGGCATCCTTAAAGGAAAGCAGCTCGATATCGAAGGTGAGGTCGCCAGAGGGGGCGCCAGGGCGCGTCGCCGTGTCTCCGTAGGCGAGCGCCGACGGGATCCAGAAGCGCACCTTGTCCCCCGCGACCATCAACTGCAGGCCTTCCGTCCACCCCGGAATGAGCCGAGCGACGGGGAAGGTCGCGGGCGTGCCGCGGGCCACGGAGCTGTCGAACATGACGCCATCCTTGGACCATCCCGTGTAGTGCACCTCGACGAGCTGGTCGGCCCTCGGGTGGGCCTTCCCGGTTCCCTTGGTGATCACCTTGTAGCTGAGGCCCGACTTGGTTTTCTTGGCATCTGCGGCAGGTGCGAAGACGGGCGGCGCTACCGCTGGAGCCGGCTTGGCCGCAGGTTTCGGCTGCACGGCGGCCACTGGCTTTACGACCGCCGTGGGCTGCACCCCCTTCGCTGCAGGCCTCCAGGACACCCCGGCCACGGCACGCCCACTGGAGGCCCCGATTCCGCTGGAGATCGCATGCCCGACCCCTAGCGAGAGGCGCAAGTCGGGCTTCACGTTGACCCAACCGCCCACCATCGCCTCGGCGGGGGCGCCTGCGGCGTTGGCGAGGTCGTTCCATGTCGCGTAGCCCGCGAGATCGACCGAGGCGCCCCAGGTCGTCCCGGGTACAAATCCGGCACCGACGCGCCATGC
>CAMBIK010000217.1 GCA_945867435.1 Klebsiella pneumoniae | reverse complement strand
AGCTCGCGCCCTCCACGCTCACCGCTCCGCCGTCCCCCGCGGGACTGCCTCCTGAAAACGTGACGCCCAGAACGCTCACTGCCCCCCCCGCGACGGTCCACGCCCGCTCCCCGCCCGGGGGCGAAATCACCACAAGGCCCTTCGCCAGGAGCGACACCTCACCCTCGTCCCAAACCAAGGTTTCCTCGTACACTCCCTCGCCCACCACGAGGTTGGGACAGACAGAATCGAGGGCCTCGAGACCATCGGCGATGCGGTCGAAGGGAGCGGCGAGGGAGCCATCCCCAGCTGTGGAGCCGCTCAGATCGACAAAGATGGGTTGGCTGGCCGGATCCTCATCGCAATCGCCGTCGCAGCTCGTGACGCCATCGCCATCTGCGTCCAGGTCGTCGGCCGCCCCGGAGCAGTCGTTGTCGAGACCATCGCACACCTCGACGTCGAAGGGCCCCTCCCCGGCTTCCTCGTCGTTGCAGTCCCCATCGCAGAGGGATGCCCCGTCGTCATCGGCATCCACGCGATCGGCGTTCACGCCATCGCAGTCGCTATCGGCGTCGTCGCAAACCTCGGGTGCGCCCGGATAGGCCGTAGCGGTTGTATCGTCGCAATCCAACTCACAAAGCATCCACCCGTCGCTATCGTCATCGCTTTCGTCGTGCGGGACTGTGCCATCGCAGTTGCCGTCCACGCCATCGCAAAGCTCGGCCGCCGCCGGGCTGATGGTGGGGTCGTCGTCGTTACAGTCGCCGGTAAACGGCGAAAATCCATCCGAATCGAGGTCCTCCGTGCTCAAGGTGCCGGCGCCGTCCAGCTGCACAACCGCATCCCCTGCGGAGGTTTTCAGTTGGATTTGGCCATCGTAGTACAGCAGGTCCGTTGGCACAAACAAGACGAAGAGCGCCTGCGAATCGCCCGCCGCGACGGAATCGCCGTCGGGACCCATGAACGAAAAGACCGCCTCCTCGCCCTGGACGAGCGTGAGGGAGGTCAACTCCAACGCGTCATCAGCGAGATTACGGATAATGACGACCTGCTCGGACGAGGCTCCCAAGGCGACGGGACCAAAAGCGATGGTCTCTGGCGTGACCGTGAATCCGGAGTCTGAGCTCGGGGCTTCCTCGCAGGCGAAGAGCAGGAGCAGCATGGGGGGGATCTATCACTGCGCTTGAACCGCCATGTGGTCGGCGATAACCGGACGTGGTTAGCCTAAATCCCGTGATCTTCAGCATTGCCCCTGGCGAAGACTGGTGCTCGGTCGCAAACGCCGCAACTCCTGGCGACGAGATTGTGCTGCAAGCCGGCGAACATGTTCTACGATTCGGGTGGTGGAGGGCTACCGCACCGACCGCACGAAAGAACCGCAGGAATCCGCAGGCGTGTAGGGGAAGTGTGGGGTGCGGTTATCGCGATCCGCGCCCCGGCGGCACCCGCGCGGCCCTCGCCCCTGCGGGTGGGCGAGAGACACGCCGTAGAGCATAGGAAATTTGAACGGCAAGGCGCCAGGGCCACGCCGACGTGCGTCGTCGCATCCTGCCACGAGTCGCGGACCACCGATGCGGGGCTCGTGGCCCGAACGACGCCCGTGGATACGCCTCCCCTCTGTACCGGCTGGGGGTATGAGCAAGACGCCTTAGGCGTGCCGGAGTTGGCCCTACTCGCCGGTCGGGTAGCTTACTTGCGAACCCATGTGACCAAGACCGCCAGCGCCGCACCGGCCGCGCCAAGGCCGAACACATGAATCCCGATGAGCGACTGGCGAGCCGGACTCCATGGCTGGCCGAGTTTTTCGAACCCGCCGAAGATGGGGAAGTACTGTGACGCGACCACTCCGACGAGACACCCGCCGACGAGGTACGACACCACCCGTACGGTGCGGTCAGTCGCACCGGAGTCGGAGCCAGTTGAACGGTCGGACATCTCGTTGATCCAGGGAAGAACAAAATGTATCACGACGGAGCCGCGGCTGCCAGGGCCTCGTAAACCGCCCGGGTGTCGTAGGCGCCCTCGTCGAACCAGACCGTCACGTCGCCTCGTTGACGAAGGGATGCCTCGTACGCCGGCCAGTTCTCGACGCGGTACTTCGTTTTGTACTTCGGGGTCACCTTGCTCTTCGTTCGCGCGGCAATCGGGGATCTCTCCTCTACCCCGAGGGTAACCGGCCGCTCCGCGCCGTCGGCCCGAGCCATGCACCAACGCCCCTTTGCGGCCGACTCCGGGGCGGCTGCGCAAAGACGCACCTGAGTTCTTCGTTGTCCGCAAGCAAATCGAGCTGACGTGATTGTGCAGGTAACAGAGCGGCGGGGCGGTGGCAGGATGGGGGACGACTATGCGGCACGTCGCTGACGGCCTCGAGCGCAACTTAGATTTTTCTTGTCTACTATCTAACGCATTGACAGTTCCGTCTCGTCACATTAATGCCTGCGTCATGGGCGGCGTTTGCTTTCGGGATTGAAGCCGTATTCGGATAGCCGCATCGAAGAGCATATCGCCAAGTTTATTTCCGGAATTGCGACACCAAATCATCACGAAGAGGAACGACACCTTGGAAAACCAACAGCAGCAAGGGACGGGACAACAAACAGGGTCGGAAGGCAAAGGCTTGGGCATCGCTGCCTTGGTGCTCGGTATCATTGCCGTGGTTTTGTCGTTCGTTCCCTGTCTCGGAATGTACGCTATGTTCCCGGGAGTCATCGGCGTTGTTCTGGGCGCCATCAGCATGAACCAGGCCTCGAAGACGGGTGCAGCGCGGGGGATGGCCATCGCCGGCTTGGTGTGCGGCATCCTTGGCGTAATCATCGCCTATACGCAGTATCATGCCGTCCAAAAGGCTGGCCAGACACTACACGAAATCAGTAATGAACTCAAGACGGACCTCGAAAAGATCAAGTGACCGGGGCTTCGACGAGTCCGAGCCACGACCCGCGAGTCGGTTGGGAGCGGCGAGGGCCCTCGTCACACAGCATAGTGAGTCTGTGCTTCAGCGTTCTCATCGCTGCGGGCTTCGCTTACGTCTACTGGTTCCAACCCAGTCAGCACCCGGTGACGTGCGCGGTCCTGCAGATGACGGGTAGACCGTGCACCGGCTGCGGCCTGACGCGTGCGTTCGCCTTGTTCAGTCATTTCAACTTCGAAGAGGGTAGGCGCTACAACGACCGTGCCCTGCCCCTCTTCATGTTCTTCTCGTTCCAGTTCATCGCTCGAACAACGCTGTTTGCACGAGAGTGGTTCTTTGCGAAGGCACTCTCGCGTCGAGGAGTCGTCGTTGATGCCGGTCTTGCCGTGCTATCTTTCGCAACAGCATTCTACCCGTTCATGCGCATCGGTCCATAGCCCGCACCGCCACACGGGTCCCAGTGCCGCCGTAAGCTGACCGAACCCCCCGGAAGGAGCAGGGGCGGAGCCGGGGAGCCGGCCCGTCTCTGTTCCCCAAGGGGGGCCCTGGAGCCTCGCCGTGGAGTCCGACACCCTCGAGATCGCCAGAGCATAGGAAATTTGAACGGCAAGGCGCCAGGGCCACGCCGACAGGGCACACCCGCTCGCGGCGGTTCGGCAAGGCGCGAACGACGCTCGTCACCAGCGGCGTGACACTTGTCCAGCACCAAGCGGCGAGTTTTTCAGCGGCCTGCTCACGCTCAAAACTGAAAATAAATAAAATCCACCGCGCTCGTCCGCACCGACGAAAATACCCCTGCGGCACAAATCGCGATGAAGCCCGTTTGCATGGCGGGCCAGACCCACGTTCCCCGGAAGCGAGGCACCAGCCAACGCTCGGCCAGCATCGCCGCGATCAGGGGCACCGCCGCGAACGCGCACAGTCCAAGCATGGCCGCGGTGACGACCCACTGGTCTTCGGTGCCCCCGAGCGGCGAAAGCTCCAGGTTGGCGGCGAATCGCGCCAGGGATGGCTCTCGGAACAAGTGCATGCCGAACACCGTGAACGCGAACATCAGCGGCACGGTCACCCAGCGCCACCCTGACTGCTTCTTCAGCTTGCGGGGCAACCGGCCGATCACGAGGGCGTAAAGCGTGCCGATCGCAAAATAGTAGAAGCCCCAGGCGATAAAATTCCAGGTGGACCCGTGCCACACGCCCGACACGAGCATCGTGATCAACAGGGCGCGCGAGGTGGTGGCCAGCGGCCCCCAATCCCCGGTGAACGGGAGGGTCACCCACCGGCGCACGCCCTCGGAGAAGCAGGCGGGAAGGTACACATAGTCGCGCAACCACGTCGAGAAGGAGATGTGCCAGCGCTGCCAGAACTCCATCGGGGTGGCGGCCATGTAGGGGTGGTCGAAGTTCCGCATCAGCTCGATCCCGAACATGCGCGAGGTGCCTCGGGCAATGTCAGTGTACCCGGAGAAATCGGCCAGGGCCTGAATCGTGAACCCAAGCGCGCCTGCCCAGACCATCCCCGCCGACCGGTCCTCGGCCTGGAAGATCAGGTCCACATAAGGCGCAATCGTATCGGCCAAGGCCATCTTCTTGAAGGCCCCCCACAGCGCGAGGCTCAGGCCGCTGACCAGCTGATCCCCCGAAAATCGTCGCGGGCTTTCGAACTGCGGGAGCACATTCTGGGGTCGTTCCACCGGCCCGGCGACCAGCTGCGGAAAATAGCTGCCGTAGAGCAGGTAATCGACCACGTCCGTGCGGATCCGGGCCTTCTCACGAGCCACATCGATGGTGTAGGCGAGGTTGTGAAAGGTGTAGAACGAGAGCCCGAGGGGGAGCACGAGGTTCCAAGCCACCACGGTCGATGCAGTGGCGGCGGGCAAAAGGCGTGGGATGATCTCCTCGGCGAACCAGCCGAAGTACTTGAACCAGACCAGGTTCAGGATGCTCGCCCCCACAGCAACGCCGAGGATCCAGCTTCGTCGGGCCGGAAAGCGCCCAATCGCGCGGCCGGCGGCGTAGTTTCCCAGCGTGACGGCCGCCAGGAGCAGGCACAGCCGTGGGCTCAACCACCCGTAGAAAACATAGGAAGCGACCAGCAAAAAGACGTTCTGGGCTCGCCGGCCGGACAACGACCAGTAGCCGGCCAGCGCCACAAGCACGAAGACGAGAAACTCAGGCTGAACGAAGGACATATCAGCCCTCCAGCCCGGCGGCGGTCAGCAGCACGGGGGTGTCGGACCCCGAAAGCGTGACGCGCACTCGAAACGGGTCGCGGTTCAGCGGCGCAGCGAGGTCGAGGTCCTGAACATCCAAAAGCGTTTGCAACGGCAAGCTCTGGTCGAGCCGAACGCTATCGCCAACCTGAAGCTCAATGCGGAGCACCGCTTCGGGGGCCACCACGCCGTTGGACTCGATTTTCAGGCGCACACCGCGCAGGGGACCCGAGGCCGCAGCGGGCGTGATGTCGGACTCCACGACATCGCCCGGGTACAGCCACACCCGGCCTTGCGACTTGCGCTTCCACACCCGCCGACACGCCCGCTCCTGGGAAAACTGCAGGGTGTAGGCCCGACCGTTGGTGGATGGGTCGGTGGTGTCGGTCGCCACCACGAACACGTTTCCATCCACGTGGTCCACCACCTTGCCGCTGGGCTTGTTGGTCGTTCCCGCCGCGATGGCCCCGCTCGGCAGCTCCACGCCATCCTCCGCGACGCGCAACGGCGAACAACCGATGGAGTCTGCCCAGGGAGCGGGCAGGGCCGCACGGCCGAACCTTCGAACCAGCGCAGGGCTGTCCAGAGGCGGGGGCGGCGGGGCCGTGATGGCTCCGGGGAAGAGGTCCGAGAGGTTAGGCGCCGGAGGGCGAACCGCGTAAAAAATCTGGTCTCCCGACATGATCCGCAGCTCGCGCAGCGCCACCGCCTGGGGGGAAGCCACCTCGACCACCAGGCTGCCATCGGAGTCGCGCACCACGGAGGAACGCAGCACCCCCCCGTCCCCGACGAACGGCGCTCCACCCAGGGTCGCGCCGCCTCCCGAGGGGTCCACGACCACCGCCGACACCTCCACCGGACCGAGCGGCAATCCTTCCGACCACCGGAAGCGGATGCCCCCCCCCGGCCACACCCACCATGTCCCCTCCCCTTCCTCGTCGAGGATGGGCAGGTCGGGGTTCCATTCCGCCCGGATCGGGACACTGCCGGGCGCGCTCCGGGCAACGCGAAGGCGGCCCCCCGCGTGGAAGAAGCCTTCCCCGCAGGCGCGCGGCGGGCGCGACGCGTGCGCCAACGCGACCG
>CAMBIK010000216.1 GCA_945867435.1 Klebsiella pneumoniae | reverse complement strand
ACGGAGCTGGAGCTGAATCCGTCCCGAAAGCAGACCCGCTCGTTGTCCAAGGGGCGCCCCCTTGGCGGAGGGGGCTTCCTGTCCCGGCCGATCAATCGGATCTCCCTGGGATTGCTGGCGTTCACGTTCGTGGTGGTGGGCGGAAAGGTTGTGAGCAACATGATCGCCAGCTTCGCCGGGCCGGGCGGGGAAGCTTCGGTGCCTGTCGCGGCTGCCCGGCCCGCCGGTGCCTCGACGCTGCCCGCCGCTCCGGTGCCGAAGTCCGCCGTCCCGGCTGCTCCGAGCGAACCGTTGCTCGCGGTTGCACCGGTCGACTCCGCCACGACCGACGCGGGGATGGCCGAGGGGATGAGGTTCTTCGCACAATCTCAATACTTCGAAGCCGCTGGTGCGTTCCACCGGGTGCTCACCCTCGATCCCGTTCATCGCGACGCGAAGCGCATGGGCTATGTCGCCTGCGAGTTCATCGCGCTCGCCGAGGTGCGAGCCGCGTTGGTGCTGCGTACCACGAGCGATGCAGCTCGGGCGGAGGCGAAGTCCGCCGGACTATCCGCGCTCGCTCGCGCCTTGTCGGGAGACCAGCCGGTGCCCGAAGCGCGCGTCGCCGTTGTGGCCGCCCTGGCGGTGGCCCCGAACGACCCGGAGCTGATGTCTGCCCTCGACGAGATCGATGCGAAGCAGGCGTCTTCCGCACGTGCGGCTACCGCGGGTCGGGCCGCCGCGCACTCGCGGGAGCTGGAGGCCAAAGTGGTCGCGGCGCAGGCCGAACTCGATCGCGGAGCGTTTGGCAAGGCGGCGAAGGGTTTCGAGGCCGTACTTGAGGCCGATCCTTCGCGCGCTTCGGCGCAGTTCTATCAGGCGGAAGAAGGCCTGCGCACCGCTCGCGACAAGATGAAGTCCGCGACAAAGTCCGCTTGGGTCGAGGTCAACACCGCGATGAAAGTGGGCGACTGGCTCACGGCGCGCAAGCGGTTGGATGACGTACTGAAGGTCAACCCCTACGACGAAAGTGCCAACGCGAAGCTCGCCGAGGCGCGCAAGCACCTGCGGGCCGATGCGAGCGAAATCTACAAGGAAGCACGGGTGCTCGAGGACATGGGCCAGGTAGAGAAGGCACTTTCGCTGTACCACAAGGTCCAGTTGTACGTCGGCGATGGCAGCGATGCGCTGTCTCAGCGCGCCCAAGGCCGAATGGATGGTCTGCTACGCTGAACGGGCTCAGCCGCCGCGCAAGAGCGCGTCGAAGCTGCCGGCCGCGCGTGCACGTTCGGCGAGATCGGCGTGGATCCTTGACACGAGCGCCGGGCCTTCGAACACGAAGGCGCTGTACAGCTGCACAGCCGCACATCCCATTCTGAGGTAGTCCAGCGCGTCGTCCGCTGTCGTGACGCCGCCAACGCCGATCACGGGAACCTGCCCGCCTGCCGCGTCGAGCACGACCTGGATTTTTGCCCTCGCCAGCTTGCGCAGGGGGGCACCCGAAAGCCCGCCGTATTGGTCGAGCCGCCCTGTGGTTCCGGGCCGGCTGACCGTGGTGTTGGTGGCAATGATGCCGGCGCATCCGGTCGCGAGGGCGACCCCGACCGATTCGGCCAACGCCTCGTCTTCCAGGTCGGGAGCGGACTTCAGGAAAACCGGCGTTCCGTTCGCCGCTGGTACCAGCGCATCCAGCAGGCGCGCGAGCGGTTCCTTGTCCTGCAGTTCGCGCAGCCCGGGCGTGTTGGGCGAAGACACATTCACGACGAAGTAATCCACCTTCCCCTTCAACGCGCCGACGCTGTTGAGGTAGTCGTCCGCCGCCTGTTCGTTCGGAGTTGCCTTGGATCGACCCAGGTTGGCGCCGACCGGAACGGTGGGCCAGCGGCCGCGCTCGCGAAGGCGCGCCAGGTTTGCCGCCAGGACCACGGCACCGGCATTGTTGAAGCCCATGCGGTTGATGAGCCCTCGTTCTTGCAGGAGCCGGAACAGCCGGGGGCGAGGGTTGCCGGGTTGGGGGTGGCCCGTGACGGTGCCCACCTCGATCGCCCCAAAACCTAGCGCCGCCCAGGCGGGGATACCCACTCCGTTCTTGTCCAACCCGGCGGCGAGCCCCACGGGGCCCGCCCAATCCAGCCCGCCCACCTTTCGGCGAAGCAGCGGGTCCGGGCTGCGCTTTCCGGCGAACCACGGCACGAGCGGAAGCGCGCGGAAAATCAGCTCGTGTGCGGTCTCGGCGTCGAGCTTGAAGAGCAGGGGTCGCAGGAGGCGGTAGAGGGAGTTGAGCACGGCCACGGGGCGCTATCACGGGCGCGGGGGCTCCGCTTCTCAGGTGCTTGCGCGTGAAGGCTCAGGACCCCCTCCGCTCGGCAAGACGCCTCTTCCACCATGCGAGTCGCTCAGCGAGGGTAGCCTCCGCCCCCTGCTGGGTTGGCTCATAGAACCGGGTTCCCTGCAGCACCTCGGGTAGGTACGGCTGGTCAGCGATGTGGTCCGGCTGGTCGTGAGGGTAGAGGTAGTCTCGACCGTGCCCCAGGGATTTGGCAAGCCCCGTGGGCGCATTTCTCAAGTGCAGGGGCACCGGCAGGGCTCCGGTGGCAGCAACCGCCGCGATCGCCGCATCCACCGCCTTGTAGGCGGCGTTTGACTTGGGGGCGCACGCCAGGAAGGTGCAGCACTGACCGAGCAGGATCCGCGCTTCCGGCATGCCGATCCGGGCGCAGCCTTCCAGGGTGGCGACCGCCAACGGCAGCGCCCTGGGGTCGGCATTCCCGATGTCCTCGCTCGAAAAGATCACCATGCGGCGCGCGACGAACACCGGGTCCTCGCCGCCCTGCAGCATCCGCGCCATCCAATACAGCGCGGCGTCGGGGTCGGAGCCGCGCAACGACTTGATGAAGGCGCTCACCACATCGTAGTGGGCGTCACCATCGCGGTCGTGGAACAGGCTGTTGCCGGCGGCGCGGAAGGCTTCCACCGTGACGGGCCCGCGGTCGGCGAGCCGCTCCAGCATCGACAGCCCGCGCCGGGCATCCCCGTCGCAGGTGCGCGCGATCAGGTCCAGGGCTTCGGGATCGCAGGTCGGTGCGGTGGGGAAGCCGCGGGTGCGGTCGGCCAGGGCGCGGTCCAGGAGTTGGCGGATCGCCGCAGGGGCGATGGGTTCCAGAACCACGAGCTCGCAGCGGCTGCGAAGGGCGGGGACCAGGGTGAAGGCTGGGTTCTCGGTGGTTGCGCCCACCAGAACCAGCACGCCGCTCTCGACATGGGGCAGCAACGCATCCTGCTGCGCCTTGTTCCAGCGGTGGATTTCGTCGATGAAGAGCAGGAGCGGGCGCGGGTCGAGGGCGGGGCGTTGCTCCAGGATGTCTCGCAGGTCCTTGACGCCGCTCAGAACCGCTGAGATCGCGACGAGGCGGAAGCCGGTCGCCTCCGCGAGCACGCGGGCGAGCGTGGTTTTTCCGCAGCCGGGCGGGCCCCACATCAAGAGCGAGCGCAGGCGTCCGGCCTCGATGGCCCGGCGGAAGGGGGCGTCCGCTGCCAAGAGTTGGGGTTGGCCCACGAGCTCATCGACCGTGCGAGGCCGCATGCGTTCGGCAAGGGGCGGGCGAGGCTCGGGCATAGGCGTCAAGGCCCTCCCTTCAAGAGAGGGGCCGGAGGACCAACCGGCCGTACGCGAGCAGGGTGGCGGCCCACCCCGTGAGCGAGGGCCTCCAGTGGAAGGCGGAGGGCACGATCAGCCCGACCGCGGCGAGCACCTGCAGGACCCACAATAGGATGTTCATTTGCTCGCGAACTCCGCGATCTGGTCGAAGTTCATGTACCTGTACACCTCGGCCTCCTTGTTGTGGAGCACCGCAACCTGGGCCAGGTATTCGGCATGGGTGGGGATGCGGCCCAGGAGGGCGCACACGGCCGCCAGCTCAGCGCTGCTCAGGTACACGCGGGCATCGATCCCCAGTCGATTCGGGAAGTTGCGGGTGCTGGTAGACACCACGTTCACCCCCTTCTTGACCTGAGCCTGGTTGCCCATGCACAGCGAACAACCTGGCATCTCCATGCGTGCGCCGCTCTTGCCGAGCACGCCGTAGTAGCCTTCCTCGTTCAACAGCATCGCATCCATGCGGGTGGGCGGTGCCACCCAGAGACGAGTGGGAATGTCACTTTTGCCCTCGAGAATCTTGCCAGCTGCCCGGAAGTGCCCGATGTTGGTCATGCAGGACCCGATGAACACCTCGTCGATGCGATCGCCCTGCACCGCCGAAAGCGGCTTGATGTCGTCTGGGTCGTTGGGACAGGCGAGCAGCGGCTCGGTCACCTCTGCGAGGTCGATCTCAATCACCTCGGCGTACTCTGCATCGGCATCCGGTTGGAGCAACGTACCCGACGCGATCCAAGCTTCCATGGCCGCGATTCGGCGCCCCAACGTGCGTGCGTCGGCGTAGCCTTCGGCCACCATCCACCGCATCAACGCCACGTTGCTGCGCAGGTATTCGACCACCGGCTCACGATTGAGCCGAACGGTGCAGCCGGCAGCCGAGCGTTCTGCCGAGGCGTCTGTCAGCTCGAAGGCCTGTTCGATTTTCAAGTCGGGGAGGCCTTCGATCTCCAGGATTCTTCCTGAAAATACGTTCTTCTTTCCCTTCTTTTCGAGAGTGAGCAGCCCTGACTTCAGCGCCCAGTAGGGGATGGCGTTCACGAGGTCCCGTAGGGTAATGCCGGGGGCCATCGTGCCCTTGAAACGGACAAGGACCGACTCCGGCATGTCCAGCGGCATGACGCCGGTTGCGGCCCCGAACGCCACCAAGCCCGAGCCCGCGGGGAACGAGATGCCGATGGGGAACCGGGTGTGGGAATCGCCTCCGGTGCCGCACGTGTCAGGCAGCAAGAGGCGGTTCAACCAAGAATGGATGATGCCATCGCCGGGGCGCAACGACACCCCGCCACGGTTGGTGAAGAACTGGGGAAGCGTGCGGTGGGTTTTGACATCGACCAGCTTCGGGTAGGCAGCCGTGTGGCAGAAGCTCTGCATCACGAGGTCGGCGGAGAAGCCGAGGCACGCGAGGTCCTTGAGCTCGTCGCGGGTCATCGGGCCGGTCGTGTCTTGGCTGCCGACGGACGTCATGCGCGGCTCGCAGTAGGTGCCGGGGCGGATGCCTTCGCCTTCGGGAAGTCCGCAGGCGCGGCCCACCATCTTCTGGGCCAGCGTGAAGCCCCGGCCGGTCTCGACGGGAGCCTTGGGGAGGCGGAATACGGTGCTGGGGCCGAGCCCGAGGGCTTCGCGGGCCCGTGTCGTCAACCCACGGCCGATGATGAGGTTGATGCGGCCGCCGGCACGCACCTCGTCGAGCAGTACGTCGGACTTGTGCTTGAACGTGGCCACCACCTGGCCGTTCCTCTCCACGCGCCCTGCGTAGGGGTACACGTCCACCACATCCCCCATGTTCAGTTGGGATACATCGCACTCGATCGGCAGAGCGCCGGCATCTTCCTGGGTGTTGAAGAAGATGGGGGCGATCTTGCCGCCCAGGCAGTAGCCCCCGAAGCGCTTGTTGGGAACGAAGGGGATGTCCGCGCCCGTCCACCACAAGACCGAGTTGGTGGCTGACTTGCGTGAGCTGCCGGTGCCCACCACATCGCCAACGTAGGCGACGGGGTGGCCTTTGGCCGCCAGATCCGCGAGCAGTCGAATCGGTCCCCGTTCCCCAGGGACTTCGGGCACGATCCCGTCGCGTGCGTTCTTCAGCATCGCGACCGCGTGCAGCGGGATGTCGGGTCGGCTCCAGGCATCGGGTGCCGGCGAGAGGTCGTCCGTGTTGGTTTCCCCGTTCACCTTGAACACGGTGAGGGTGACTTTCTCCGGCAACGGTGCGCGGGAGGTGAACCACTCCGCGTCGGCCCAGCTCTGCACCACGGCTTTGGCGATGGTGTTGCCCGACTCGGCCTTCTGGACCACGTCATTCACATAGTCGAACATCAACAGGGTTTTTTTGAGCGCGTGGGCGGCGACAGGCGCGAGCTCTACGTCATCCAGGAGCGCGATGAGGGGGGCCACGTTGTAGCCGCCGACCATCGTACCCAGCAGCTCGGTGGCGCGGCGGCGGGTCAGGACCGGGCACGGGCGCTCCCCGCGAGCCACTTCGGCCAGGAAGGCTGCCTTGATTTGCGCGGCGTCGTCTACCCCCGGCGGAACGCGTTCGGTCAGCAGTTCGAGCAGGAACG
>CAMBIK010000215.1 GCA_945867435.1 Klebsiella pneumoniae | reverse complement strand
ACGAGGTACGCCGTTCCCACATAGAGCAGGACCCCGAGGATCCGCCGCCACCACCCCTTGCCCGAACACAGGAGCAGCAACAAGCCGCACAGCGGAAAGCCCAGCGCCGTGAGGTGGGAGACCATCGTGAGCGCGGCCACGCCACCCGCAAGCGGAGCCAGCCACCACCACTTGCCGGCCATCCACGCCATCATCAACAAAAGGGGAACCATAAAGGTCACTGTCGTGTCGACCCCGAAGCGGCAGGCCGAGGCCAGCAGATGCGGCTGGATGACCACAAGCGCCCCGGCCGCGAAGGCCAGGCTCCGCGCTCCCAGCATTCGTGCCAGGACATAAAGTACAGGTCCAAGCAACACATGCTCGATGCGATTGACCAGGTGCCCAGCGAGCGCCACGTCCACGCCAAACAGATGCATGAAGCCGACGGTGAACAGGGTCCAGGTGGGCATGCGATGCGCGTCGAGGTCGGCAAGCCGCCCCTGGTCGAGGGCTAGCGCGTTCTGCGCCCACGCTGCGGCATCGGGACCGTAGAGATATTGGTCAGAATCTAGGATCCACCATGGCTTACCTGGAGCGTAGCTCACGCCCTCGCGAGCCCAGGCCAGGAAAGGAATCGCGAGGAGGACCACGATCGCAAGAACATCAAGGACAAGGGTGGACCTGAGGAAACGCCTGGGCGGCTCGCCCGGGGGCCGCTCTCGGAGCCTGGCAAGTCGGCGGCGCCACCACGAGCCGAAGTCCTTCACCGAGATCCTCGCTCAAAGCCGAATTCCGCATCGAGACGGCCCAACTGCGCGGCATCAAGCGTGAAGTGAGACGCGGTGCGGCTCGCACGCCAGGTTTCGAGGCGGCTCGCACCCGGAATGACGAAACAGGCAGGGGACAGCGACAGGATCCACGCCAACGCCACCGCACCCACGTCCTGGCCGGCCGCGAGGGCCACGGCGTTCAGCGTGCGGTTGGCCAGCAGCCGAACGCGTTCGCCACGGCCTCCGACTGGCGAATAGGCGATGAACGCCACGCCACGCCTTTCGCAGGCAGACAAGACCCCATCTTCCACCGCGGAAAGGTCGAGTGGGTGCAAGCGGTTCTGCACCGAGGCGATGGGACCGAGCGCGAGCGCCTCCTCCAGTTCGGACACCGACACGTTCGACAGCCCCACGAGGCCGACCTTGCCTTCGTCGCGGAGCCGGAACAGCTCGCCGACCGAATCGGCGAACGGCACCTCGGGGTCGGGAGCGTGCAGTTGGTAGAGATCGATCCGGTCGACCCGGAGCGCGAGCAGGCTGGCCTCACAGGCTCGGCGCAGCGATTCCGGGCGCCCATCTTCCACCCAATCGCCGGCAGGCCGCCGAAGCCCTCCCTTCGTGGCGACGAAGACGTGGTGGGCGCGCGGGTGCCGGTGCAGGGCGGCAGCGATCAGCCGTTCGTTGTGGCCCAGGTCGCTGTCGTCGCGGCAGTAGACATCCGCAGTGTCGACGAAGGTAAGGCCCTCATCCAGAAACGTCCGAATCAGAGCTTCTGATACCCGTTCCGAGGCGCGAGGCGGGAGTGAAACAGGCATGCCACCCCACCCAACGGCGGGCAGGAGCGGGCCGTTATTGCCTAGCAGGCGCAGCATCCGCGCCTCGTAACGCTTCTACCGGCTGAGAATTCGCGACACTGCGCGGCGGAGCAGGCTGGGTGGCGCGACAGGCCACGGGTCCGGCATGGGATGGGCGCCCGCGAGAAGCGCCTGTGCGAAGGCCAGAAGCGCCTCGGGATCGTCCGCTGCGGCGAGCAGACCATCCCCCAGCACCGATTCCAGGGCGGCGCGGGAAGGGACGCCCTCGCCGGTGCGAGCGTAGAAGCCCAGAGCGGGCACGATGCGCACATCGGTCTTCAGCACCCGCGCCAGCCGAAGCGCCTCGACCCTGTTTCGCCCTCCGCAATTGAGGCAACCGACCTCGGGCCGCGTGGCACGGCAAAGCCGGACCACATCTTCCCCCGGTGCGGGCACGGTCACCTCAAAGCTCTCGCGGAGAACCCCGATGGCGCGCAGCCGAAAAGCAGCATCAGGTTCGACGAGCAGCAGCCGCGGGCGCACAGGGACCCATAGCGCGCACGCATTGGCTTCGCCTCGCCTGCAGCGTTACCGTCCGCCACCACATTGGTTTGCCATGTCCGACGCTGCACGCATTGTTGAACTAACCAAAGAGCTGAACGGGATCCTCGAGACCCGGCTCGTGGACCTCGCGGCCGCGATGCGCGGCGCGGAAGGCATCACGCGGCAAATCGTCTCCAGCGAGATGGAGATCGCCAGGTACAAGCAGCTTCAGGACTCTCTCTCTTCGGAAGGCAGCGACCTGAAGCGTGAAACGGCGGCGCTCCGCGCACGAGCAGACGAGCTCCGCAGCAGCCACGGCGGGCTCATCGGGGAACGGGACAAGCTCCGCGCCGAAGTGGCACGCTTCGAACAGGCGGCTCGCGACGACGGCGGCGAGACCGAGCGGCTCCGGGCGCGGGCGTTCGCGCTCGAAGCCGAGGCCGATAAAGGCAAAGGCGAGTCCGAAGCGCTGCAGACCCGCGTGAAGGCCCTGGAAGACAACGTGGCCAAGGTGCAGAAGCTCAAGGACGAACTCAAGCGCCAAATCGCAGCGTTGAACCTCGGCACGAAGGAATAGTTCCCGATGGCCGAACCCGAGCTGCTTTCTGCCGCAGAGCAACTGCTCAACACGCTGGCGGCGGGGCGCACCGCCATCCTGCAGTTGGCGTCGATGCATCTGCCCTTCTCCGGGCTCACGGCCGTTGCTCAGGCGATCGGCAGCGGGCATGGTGGCGGCGCGGCAGGGATCGCCCCGGCCAACCTCCGCACCCTCGGGCCGCGCAGGTTGCCCCCTGTCGATGGCGAGGCCGTACCGACGCCCAAGCCGATGCCCCCGGCAGAATACACGGCCGACGACGCAACGCCTGTCAATGCGAGCGCGGTGTCTCGGACCGCGCCGCCTGCGCCATCTCCTGTGGTGGCCCCCGTGGCCCCCGTAGCGCGACCCACGGAACGTCGGCGTCCGCCACCAGGCCTCATCCCCCCCGCAGCCCGCCCGGTCGCCCCTTCGCCCGTCGTGGTCGCGCAGGCCGAACCCCCCGCCCCGGTGGCGAAGGCGGCACCCATCTACGAACCGGAGCTCGCGCTCGACGAACCGGAAGAAGCCGCGGCAACGGTCGTACTGCCCCCCCGCCCGGCTCCGGCTGCGCTCACGGCACCCAGCGCCCCGCTGCATGCGTTCGCGCCGGCCGCCCCCCGCGCGGTGGCGCCGGTCATCGCGGCGCGTCCTGAAGAAGATCCCGATGAACAGGAGGATGAGGCGGAGTCGGGTCCCGCATACATCGCCATCCGCCCCGCCGCGAGCAAACCCGCGGCCCGCCCCGCTGGCGAAGAAGCGCTTGCCGCGTCGGGTGAAGACGATGCCGGAAGCGCCATGGGCACCGCGGAAGCCGCACCGGGCGGCGGCATGCGCATCGCATCCCCACAGAAGTTTCGCCGCAACGCCGACTCGGGCAGCGGTCCCCGCCTCACGGACGACGAGGAATCGCCGGCCACCCCAAGCGCTCCCGGCGTGGCGAACATCTTGCCCGCAGGCGAGGACTCGCGCATCGCCGAGCTGCTGAGCACGGCCAACGCCGCCGCCGCTGCCGGCGACCTCGCCAAGGCCACGCAAGCCTTCAGCGACGTGCTCGACCTGCGGCACGACCGCAGCGACGCCTTCATCGGCCGCGGGCGCTGCCACCTCGAACTTGGCGACTACAGCTCGGCGATGAGCGATTTTCAACATGCAGAAGACCTGCATCCCCAGCGTCCCGACGCCCATGTGGCCATGGGGGACCTGTACTTCGCTCGCAAGGAGTACCGCCGTGCGATCGAACTCTACGATCGCGCCGTGGAACTCGACGGCAGCCATGCGATGGCGCGCTGCCGTCGCGGAATCAGCTATTACTACCGGAAGAACTACCGCCAAGCCTTCCAGGACCTGCAGCGAGCCTATTCGCTCGACCCGGAAATCCCGAACATCCGCAAGTATGTGCAGATGGCGGTGAAGAAGATGGAGCGGGGCGAGTAGCTTCGCGCCCTACTCGGCGTACATCTGCACGGTCGCGGCGAAGTCGTCGGCCATCTCCAGGGTGGCGGCGAGCTCCGGGTGGCGGATCACCACGAAGCCATCGCTCACCAGCGTTTGCTTCCAATCACGGCGACGCGTGCCGGGCCGAAGGAGCTGTTCGGTGGCCACATGGCGCCCGAACTTCATCATGAAACGCTCCAGCCCCTCAATGCGAGAAATGCGCCCCTGCCCGTGCGCGCGCTTGAACACGATCGCCACGTTGTATCGGCGAATCACCTTGGCTTCGAAGGCCTTCCACACCACCGCCCGCGCCCACTCGCGGTACAGGTCGATGTCGTTGGCGTAGTTCATCTGATCCACGAGGTGGCCGCCGGCCGATCTCGCTCCGATCTCGCCGAAAACCACCTCGCCGCTGGCCTTCCGGTACCATTCCATGTGGGTGAAGCCCGAGCCCATGTTCAACGCCTTCAACACGCCCATCCCGAGCCGAACGCCCCCCGCGAGCTCGGCCTGGTCCGGGTTGCGAAGCACGATCACCTGGGGGCTGATCCACTCGTTGGTTCGCGCCACCAGCGGGCGTGGCCGGTACCAGGCCACGTTGTAGAAGGCCGGTTCGCCATCGATGCACACCGTATCGAAGGTGTACTCGTCCCCATCGATGAATTCCTCTACGCTGACCTCCTGCACGTGCTGGGTCTTGCTCAACGCCGCTTCCAACGCCTCGGCATCGTCACAGCGAAAGGTGTCCGCGCTGCCGGCACCTGCGATGGGCTTCACGATCACGGGAAAGCCAATGTGCGCGGCGGCGGCCCGCACTTCGTCGGCTGTGTTCGCCCGCGCATGGTGGGGCACGCGCAAACCGGCCGCCTCCACGCGCTGCTTCATCAACTCCTTGTCTCGAAAGCCCGTGGCGGTCTGGAGCGACATCCCAGGGACCCCGAGCAGTTCTCGCAGCTCGGCGGCGAGCTCCACGAAGGGCTCCCACAGGCATTCAACGCGGTCAAAATGGATGCCGAAGGTGGCGGCGGCACGGATGGTCGCTTCCCGGTCGAACAGGCTGGCCTGACGGTAGCCGGCCAGCGCCCGCTGAACCTTGGGGATCAGGCCCTGGAGGGGCGAGTCGCCGATACCGTAGACTCTAGCTCCCACCTCGGCAAGACCGCGGGTGAAATCCTGCATCTCGGGCGGGTAGTTCGGGGCCAGGAAGAGTACGTTCATAAGCACCGGCTAACACACATGCGCATCGCCCTTGCCGCCGACGAGCCCTACCCCGTCCACGAAACGCTCCGAGTCTTGCTCGTCGCGAAAGGCCACGAGGTCATCACTTTCGGGGCGTGTGCGGATGGCGCCGAGCACCCCTGGGCCGACGTCGCAGCGACCGCGGCTGCGGCCGTCGCGTCGGGACACTGCGATGAAGGCGTGTTTTTGTGTTGGAGCGGGACCGGAATCTCCATCGCGGCCAACAAGGTGGCGGGGATCCGGGCGGCTCTGTGCGGCGATGCCACGACGGCGGAGGCGGCGCGCGTTTGGAACCATGCCAACGTTCTGTGCCTCGCGCACCACACGCTGACCGACGAGCTCGCGAGCGAAATCGTCTCCGCTTGGCTCGACACGCCGTTCGGGGAGCGAGGCGCGGACGGGGTGGCGCGGCTGTTGCGGTTGGAGGCGGAGACACGACGGGCGTAGGGGGTTGGGTTTGCCAGGAGAGAGTCCGTTTGAGTAAACTTCGGAGGCGCCTCCACCCTTGCGCCGCCCGCCCTTCGAGCTGTGCGGCGCGGGCCCGGCGCCGCCGCCCCCCGCACCCGGCGCTGCATCCTCGTCCGCCGCCGGGGCGTCCCCGACGAGCACGCGGATCTCCACCTGGCGCGTCTCGGCGTCCACGGTGACGCGCTCGATCAGCTCGGCGATGATCGCGCGCTGCTGGTCGCGGTCCACCGTATCGACGGCGGCGCGCATCGACGCCAGCCGGGTGTCCACGGCGGCGAGGCGCGACGAGTGCGCGCCTTGACTACGCTCGTCCATCTTCGCCAGCTCCAGGCGGTTCAAGAGCGGCGCGCGGTCCCGCTCGATCGCCGCCAACTCGGCCACCACCTCGTCCTCGGTG
>CAMBIK010000214.1 GCA_945867435.1 Klebsiella pneumoniae | reverse complement strand
CTTGCGCATGCACGCCAGCATGATGGCCGCCGATCCTCCCGTTTTCTACTGGAAGAGCGGCTCCGTGTGGGCTCAGGAGGTCGTCCGATCCCTGCGGGCCGGCGGCCTTCCGTGCGCCTGGACGATGGACGCAGGGCCCAATGTGAAGGTCCTGGTAGACACGCAGAACGCCGAGGATGTGGCGACCCGACTTGCGCGCGTCGCGGAGCGCGTACATGTGCTGAAGCCAGGGGGACCGGCGCGCCTGGTCGAACCTGGACCTGCGCCTTGACACCGCCGCCCCGCACCGTCGTTGCACCTGGAAAGGTCGTTCTTCTTGGCGAATACGCGGTGCTGGATGGTGCCCCGGCTATCGTCGCCGCCGTGAATCGGGGGGTACGATGCGAAGTTTCGGCCGGGAACGGCCGGTCAACGCCGGGTGACGAGCGATTCGTCAGGGCAGCCCTGGAAGGTGCGCCGAAGCGCTTCTACGCCTTCCTGGACGACAACCCGGTGCTCGGCCTGCAAGGAAAGCCGGGGTTCGGCGGCTCCGCCGCCGCAACCGTGGCGGCCCTTCTCGCCGCCGACTTGCCCCCGGAACGCGCCTACGCCATTCACGAAAGGGTGCAAGGAGGCGGCAGCGGCATCGATGTATTTGCCTCCATCCACGGGGGCGTTCACCGATTTCGGGATGGGACAGAGCTTCCTTGCCCGCCGATCCTCGCCGTCTGGTCTGGCCAATCCGCAGCCACGGGTCCGCGAGTGCTGAGGTACCTGGAATACGAGGGGCGGGCGACGTTCGTCGCCGCGAGCACGGCGCTGGTCGATGCCTTCGCCACCGAGCCCATCCTCGCCCTTCGAGAAGCCTATGCGCTGCTACGTGGAATGGCCGCGGAAGCCGGGCTTGACTATGATCTTCCTGCCTTTCAGGCCATTTCCATGCTGGCCCGGATGTATGGCGGAGCAGCCAAACCCTCCGGGGCCGGTGGCGGCGACATCGCGGTGGCGGCGTTCCCTGACACGGACGCCCGCGCCGCGTTCACAAAGGCGGCAGTGGCCCAGGGGCTTGTGCCGATTGCGGTGGAGATCGCGGCGGGAGCGGGCTAGCACTCAACCTGTGGGTGCGGTCGACTTCAGAAATTCAGGCAGGAATAGACCTGGCTGCAATCTTTCGGAGCTTCTTCATAGAGATCGCCGCAGGTCGAGGACTGCATGTCTTCCAGGCACCCACGCGCTTCGTCTTCATCGAAGTCGCAGTCACTGCCAAGCTTGTCGAACCCCTTCACGAGATCGTCGAAGTAGTCTTCAACGTCATCGGTACATTCCCCCATGTCGTCGTCGTACTCGGACTCGAACAGACCCCGGTCACATTCCCGCGTGCGAGCGCAGGCAACCGATGCGTACTGGGCCGGGTAGGTGTCTTCGTCGACCACGAGGAAGCAGCCGGTGAACAAGACGAGCGCGAACATGAGGACTCTCCCGCGGCGCGCGATAACCCCGGTTAGGCGAGGATGCGATGCCTGAACCGCTTGACATTGCCTTGCGCAAGGCCGACCACCTCGCCCTCGCCACCTCCGGCGATGTGGGCTTCGTCCAGAAAACCGCCCTCTGGGAAGAAGTGGACTTCCTGCACGACGCGCTGCCTGAAGCCGCGGTCGCCGAAGTCGATCTTCGGGTGGACTGGCTGGGAAAGCGTCTTCGCGCGCCGTTCGTGATTGCAGCGATGACCGGCGGCACGCCCGAGGCCGAAGCGATCAATCGGGACCTCGCCGCCGCCGCCGAAGCCCACGGGATCGGCTTCTGCTTCGGCTCGCAGCGCCCGCTGCTGACACGGGGGATCGAGGCCGGGTATCGCGTGCGAGATGTGGCCCCCACCACGCTCGTCGTCGGCAACATCGGCATCGTGCAAGCGGGGGCCGTTCCCACCCAACGGCTCCGGGACCTGGTCGCGTTCTCCGGAGCCGACGCGCTCGCGATCCATCTGAATCCGGGCCAGGAAATGGCGCAGCCGGGGGGCGATCGCGACTTCCGAGGAGGTCTATCGACGATCCGTCGGGTCATCGAGGAGCTCGGTGTGCCGGTGCTGGTGAAAGAGACCGGCTGCGGGATCTCGCGGGCGGTGGGGGAGCGACTGGCCGGCGCGGGCGTAAAGTGGATCGATGCTGGAGGCGCGGGGGGAACGTCGTGGATCGCCGTTGAAATGCACCGGGCGCAGGATGAGGAACGGGCGATCGCAGAACGCTTTAGGGACTGGGGCATCCCAACCGCCGCAAGCGTGGCGGGTCTCGGGGGCTTGGGCGCTGCCCTCTGCGCCACGGGGGGAGTGGCGAACGGGCTAGATGCGGCGAAGGCCCTGGCCATTGGGGCCACCTGCGTCGGCGTGGCGCGGCCCTTGCTCCAAGCACGCGCCCGCGGGCCGGCGCAGCTCAACCGCGCGATCCTCGACTTGATCGCTGAACTTCGCACCGCCATGCTCCTCACCGGCTGCCGCACGGTTTCCGACCTGCACACGCTGCAACTGGTGCTGGGCGAGCGGCTCCTGCGCTGGGTCCCGAAAGCAGCGCCCGTACGCGCTCGCGCCGTAGGCGGACTCGCAGCGCCGTAGGCCGGAAACTATAGGTTTGAGGCCGAAGGGAATGGTTCGGTAGGGGGAGAGGGTGGCGAGCCCTTTCCCCCCTTGCATGATAGCCGCCCGGCATGACACCCCACCCCCACGGCAGGATGCTGGTCGCCCACGGCTTGGGTGGCGGCGTGCGTCTCCTCGCGGTTTCGCTCCCCGGTCCCGCACAAGTGCTCGCCGAGCGCCACAACCTCGGCAAGGCCGCCACAAAACGAGCAGCTGAAGGCCTCATCGCGACGGCGCTGCTCTCCGGACACATCAAGGGAGACGAGCGGCTAACCGTAGATTTCCAGATCACCTCCCCCGCCAGCGCCGCCGTTTTCGAGGTCCACGGCGATGGTACGCTGCGTGGCCGCTTTCGCCCCGAGGAGATTCGCGATCAGCCGGAGCTCTTCGGCTTCCTTTCGGTGGCCAAGTCGTTCGGGAAGCGTGAGTTGTACCGTGGGATTGCGAAGGTGGACGGCGAAAACGTAGAGGCGGCACTGCAGCGCTACCTGACGGAATCCCAGCAGGTAGACGCACGCGTGCGCCTCGTGGCGGACTTGGATGAGGAAGGCCGGGTCGAATACGCCGACGGCTGCCTGCTGGAACGCCTCCCCGCGATGGATCGCGACCGCTTCCTGGCCCATGTCGAGGAACTGCGAGACCATCCGAAGCGGGTCATGGACCAGCTCGCGCTCGGCAGCTTCGGTGGCGAGCCCATCGAACTACTCGGCGACATCGAGCTCCGCTTCGCCTGCGGCTGCGCCCGAGAGAAGGTCTCCGGCATGATCCGCGCCCTGGGGGCCGGCGAGATCACCTCGATGATCAACGAACAAGCTGGCGCGGAAGTGGTCTGTCACTTCTGCAATGAGCAGTACGAATTCAGCGTGGCGGATCTCGAAGCCCTACGCGATGGCGTGGCCGACACGGTGGGAGACGCCTAAGCACAATGCCGGTCACTTAGGGCGAGCAGGGGCAGTGCGCCTAACGGCCTCAGCTACCTCCGAACCAAGCCCGCGCATCCTTGAACGCCGCGACCGGAGCACTCGTGCCGAGATCGACCCAGACGAGCCAGTCGGACTTGTCCGTGACGACGTGGGCGGCGGCCAGTTGACCCGGCCGTGTGGCAGCGAGCGCCCGCAGCACAGCCGACACTGCGACCGCGCCAGCCACATCCCCCGTTGAAGCGAAGCGAGAGCGGTGAGAGCGCCAAAGCGCGTTGAGCAATCCGCGGTCGTCCATGATCAACGCTTTCGCAACGTACACCTTGCCCAACTCCGGGAGGGTGTCCTGAATGATGCCTGCGACCACATCGGACATCTCCCCGGCCACAAAAGCTGGACCCGGGTCGGCCTGTGGGAAGGGGGCCGCCAGAGGGGGCGCAGCGAGCGCCGAAGCAGCTTCGGCCTTCAGGCGGGCTTCGCCTTCGCCCGCAATCCGGATCGCATCGGCCGCCGAAACCGACTTGCGCGGAGGTGGGGCCGCCATCAAGCGCGATTGGGGGGGCGGGGGGGCCGCGGGCGGCACCGCCCGTTCGGGCACCAGCGTTCGCCCAGCCGGTGCTTGCGTCGCGGCTCCTGCCCGCGCCTGCGCCGCACGCGCTAGCATCTTGGCGAGAGCCACCGGGTCAGGTGCAGGGAGAGCGGGCACGCGGCCCGGCGCCGGCTTGACGTGCGGAGGCTCGGGGAGCGCTTCCCCCTGGGCCGGGGGACCCGTTGGGGCGGCACGCGGCGTGGCTTCGGGAAGGTCGAAGAGGCTCGCGAGGGGATCAAAACCTTTCTTGCTGGTGCTCATGGGCGACGCGGGGAATCTTATCGGATATCGCGCGCGCTGCCGCATGTCCGCTCCTCCCACGCTGCTCATCGTTCGCCACGGCCAAACCCTTTGGAACGTAGAGCGCAGAGTACTCGGGCAAACAGACCTTTCGCTCGACGAGGCCGGCATCCTTCAGGCAGCCGGGCTCCCCGGAGCGGTCGGCCCGGTCGATGCCATCTGGTCCAGCCCGCTGGGGCGAGCCCGCCAGACGGCCGCCCCCCTGGCCTCGCACCTCGGCCTGCCCATCCAGATCGATCGCGGGCTTACGGAGATGGACCAGGGCGAGCTTGAGGGCCTTTACGATCAGGAGCTCCGGGAGCGATTCGGACCGCTTTTGACCCTGTGGAACGCCGACCCTCATGCGGTCCGGCTACCGGGTGGAGAGACGATGGGGGAGGTGCAGAGTCGCGCACTTTCGGCGTTCCAACGCATCGCGGAGACCGGGGCGGGGCAGCGAATCGTCGTGGTGACCCACCAGCTCGTCCTGGCTTCGGTCGTGTGCGCCCTGCGCGGCGAGCCGCTCACGGCGTGGCGCAGTCACACCCATCGAAACACAGCATGGAGCGAGGTGGTGTGGACCTCACCCCCCACTCTGGTGCACGAGAAGGTGTCCGAGCACCTGCCCAAGCTGCCCTGAGCAAGGTCAGGGGGGGCGGTTCCGCGCAGTAAGGCGATTTCGCAGACGGGCGGCGAAAGGCAGGATGGCGGCGACAGCGGCAACGCGAAGCGGAAAAAGTAGTTTCGTAACGGCATAGGCCGCAACCCATGTTCCCGCCGTACCGACCTTTTCGTCTAACCATGGCCAAGTGCACCCCGCCTCGATGGCGGTCGCCACCGCGCCGATAGTGAGGCCGAACAGCGCGTACCAGACCACCAGCCCCAAAACACCGTACTCTTCGAACAGAGCGGTGATCCTGGCATACCCAGCCCGAAACCTAGCCTTCAGACGTTCCATCTATCCCGCCAGGACCTTGGCCTTCGCCATGACCTCGGCGAACGCCGAGGCTTCCACGAATTCCACGGTGCGAGCGACGATGGTTCCATCCGACTTGACAAAAACCACCGCTGGAAGCCCCTTCACACCGTACTTATCCAACACGGCCTGAACGACCGGGTCCGACTTGGCGGTGCAATCGATCATCACGCTCACGAAATCGCGGCTGGCGGTGATCACGGCGGGGTCGGTGTAGGTGTGGGTTTCCATCTCGTGGCAGGCCGTGCACCAGTCGGCGGTGAAGTCGATCATCATCGGCTTGCCCCCGGCCGCAGCGGAGGCGGCGAGCGCCGCGGACTCGGTCGAGAGCCACGCGATGCGCGCTTCCGATGCGGTCGCAGAACTGGCGGCGCTGACCCGCAGCGCGGGCAGGATGAAC
Organism: Klebsiella pneumoniae; assembly: GCA_945867435.1. GTDB lineage: Bacteria > Myxococcota_A > UBA796 > UBA796 > SXON01 > SXON01. The sequence goes on along the minus strand of CAMBIK010000214.1, from coordinate 439 downwards.
CCCTGGGTTTGCAGAACACCCACGAGCAGCCACCCGCCGACAATCACGGCAACCACGGTGTAAAGCTGGCGAAGCCGCTGAAGGATGAACCCCTCGCCCTCCTCCGGGTCGGGCCACGCGAACACGCCCGTCACGATCAAGACCGACGAGGTGAGCAGCGCGAGTTGAATCTGCGTGAAGAGCGTCTTGGTGAAGTAGAGCGCCAGCAAAAGGAGCAGGGGGCCAAACGACTTCTTGATCAGCACCATGTAGGCACCCCGCTTCGGAAGCGCCGAGAACGCGACGCCGGCGAACAGGAAGATCATGCCCATGCCGGTCGCGAACGAGGCCATCAGCGCGGCGCCCTTCACCACTTCACCCGAAGTAGCGATGACGCTCAGGATCGCGATCACCACAGGACCGCTGCAGGGCCCGGCCAACACACCCCCGATCATCCCGA
>CAMBIK010000213.1 GCA_945867435.1 Klebsiella pneumoniae | reverse complement strand
CCTTACTTCCTCGATCACGCGGTGCGGGACTCCCGTCAGGTGGTCGACGAGTGGATCATAAACGACAACCTCTCGGCCCTGGCTCGCGTCACCGCCGATGGGGACTGCACGCAAATTGCAGACTTCTCAGACAGCGAGGTCTACGAGTTCCCTCCCTTCGGCGTCACCGTCACGCCAGATGGCACGATGTACGTCGTGTTTGCCAACCAGTTGGGATCGGTCGCAGAAGACGGCACGTTCACCCAGCTCGGCATCTGGAACGCGGACGAGGAGTTCTTTGCCCTGGGGCTTGCCAACGACCCGCTCACGGGCACGGTCGGCATCTTCGACGCATACGGTGGTTTCGCGACCTACCACGCGACCGAAGGCCTGGTTTTCCATCATATGCCCGACTTCTCGGCCCCCGAGCTCTCGACGGTGAGCGGGGCGCACGGCGATGACGGCCACTGGTACGTCCCCGCCGCAAGTGCCGCTGGATACGGGATTTTCCAGTACGACATGGCGGGGTCCACCTGGGTGCTCCAGGATGAGTGGGCAGACGAGGACTGGAGCCCCTTCATGCTGGCGGTCGATGGAACCGACAAGGACAAAGCTGAGTTCTATGTGACGGCGAGCGCGGGGGCCTTCCAGACCGTGTGGCGCATTGTTCATGGCACCAACCACGCCGATGACCTCTACATCAGCGATGGCTCGGACCGGGGCACGTTCTTCGGCATCGTGGTCAGTGATGGCGCTATCTACCCCTCCCTGTAGCTGACGTGCCTTTTCAGATCGCGACGGAATTCTCGCCCGCGGGCGACCAGCCGGAGGCCATCCGGGTCTTGGTGAGCGGCCTCAACGCCGGCCTCCAGCATCAGGTCCTGCTCGGGGCCACGGGGACCGGAAAGACCTTCACCATCGCCAATGTGATCGCGCAGTGGAACCGGCCCACGCTCCTCCTCGCGCACAACAAGACCCTGGCGGCGCAGCTCTACGGCGAGATGAAGCGGCTGTTTCCGACCAACGCCGTCGAGTACTTCGTCAGCTACTTCGACTACTATCAGCCTGAAGCCTACATCCCGAGCAGCGACACCTACATCGAGAAAGACAGCGCGATCAACGATCACATCGACAAGTTGAGGCACTCCGCCACCCGGTCGCTCTTGGAGCGGAACGACGTCATCATCGTCGCAAGCGTGTCGTGCATCTACGGCCTCGGTTCACCCGAAGCGTACGACGGGATGCTGCTGCAGTTGGTGCCGGGGCAGCGCATCCGTCGCAAGGACTTGCTTGCCCGTTTGGTGGAGCTGCAGTACCAGCGGAACGACGCGGACTTGCATCGGGGCACCTTCCGGGCCCGCGGCGACGTGATCGAGATCGTCCCGGCGCACGAGAACGAGCGCGCCCTTCGTATCGAGCTGTTTGGGGATGAGATCGAAGCCATCCGCGTCTTCGATCCGCTGCGCGGGACGCGCCTCGAAACTCTTGAAAAGCTGTGCATCTACCCGGCCAGTCACTATGTCACGCCGCGGGCGAAGATCGAAGCGGCGGTGGAGACCATTCGCGCGGAGTCGTTGGCCCGGCTCACGGAGCTGCGCGATGGGAACCTGCTGGTGGAAGCCCAGCGCCTGGAACAGCGGATCGCCTACGACCTCGAGATGATCGAGCACATGGGGTTCTGCAACGGCATCGAGAACTACTCGCGCCACCTCACCGGTCGTGCGTCGGGCCAGCCGCCGCCCACGCTCCTCGAGTACTTTCCCAAGGATTGGCTGCTGGTCATCGACGAGAGCCACGCGAGCGTTCCCCAGGTGGGGGGCATGTACCACGGGGATCGCAGTCGCAAGGAAACCCTGGTGAAGTTCGGCTTCCGCCTCCCTTCCGCGCTCGACAATCGACCTTTAAAGTTCGAAGAGTTTGAAGCGAAGATCTGCCGAGCCATCTATGTGAGCGCCACCCCCGCCGCCTACGAGATGCAGAAGGCTGGAGGGATTGTCGCGGAACAGGTCATTCGCCCGACCGGACTGGTGGATCCCGTCGTGGAGGTGCGCCCGGCCGGGGAACAGGTGGACGACTGCCTTGCAAACATCCGAGCCGTCGTCGCGGCCGGCTGGCGGGTTCTGGTCACGACGCTCACCAAGCGGATGGCCCAGGAGCTCACGGACTACTACCGCGAGCTGGGCGTGCGCGTGAAGTACCTGCACAGCGACATCGACACCCTGGAGCGCATGCAGATTCTGCGGGAGCTGCGGGAAGGGGGGTTCGACGTACTTGTCGGGATCAACCTGCTTCGTGAGGGGCTTGACCTGCCTGAAGTTGCGCTGGTGTGCGTCATGGATGCGGACAAGGAAGGCTTCCTTCGGAGCGGAACTTCGCTCATCCAGACCATCGGACGTGCGGCGCGCAACGTCGAGGGGCGGGTGATCCTGTACGCCGACCGCATCACCCCTTCCATGCAGCTCGCGATGGGTGAAACCGAGCGGCGGCGCGTGAAGCAAGTCGCCCACAACCTTGAGCATGGCATCACACCCACGACCATCATCAAGAGCTTCGACTCGCCCCTCGCAGCCATCCTCGACTCCGACTACGCCAAGGACACGAAGGCGGCGGTGGAGGCGAAGGATTTACCGGAGATCACGCTGGAGGCGCTGCCTCTCGCGATTCAGAGGCTTCGCACCGAGATGAGGGCCGCCGCCGCAAGGCTGGACTTTGAACGCGCCGCCGAGCTGCGCGACCGGGTTCGCGGTTTGGAGGAGCTCCAAATCCAGGCGGGGTGAAGCGACGAATTTAGAATGAAAAGTAAATAAAATCAGCCGTATTCGTGCGAGCGGAGCTGAAAACCGCGATCGCCAACACCGCCCACAGCGTGGTTTGTATCGGCATCCCGAGCGCTCGATCTTTCAGGCGCGGCCACACCTTGCGCTCGACGATCAGGGCCATGACGAGAGGTGCGGCGACGACCAGGCATAGCGACAGCCACGACGTGGCAACGATCCACTCCTCCCGCGTGCCGGCCAGGGGGTTCAGCAGCAGTCGCGACGCCGCCTTTGCCAACGAGGGCTCACGGAACAGGTACATGCCGAGGACCGTGACGCCGAACTGCACGGGCACGAACAGCCAACGCCAACGGGCGTCCTTCTTCCGCTTCTTCGGTACCCGTGCCAGAACCGCGGTGTAGAGGCTGGCCATCGTGGCGTGGTACAGGCCCCACACGATGAAGTTCAAGGTTGAACCATGCCAGATTCCCGATGCGAGCATCGTGACGAACAGCGCACGGCTGGTGTGCCAGTAGGCGTTCCATTCTCCCGTGCCTGGGATCGTGATCCAGCGGCGTACGAACGGTGAAAAGCAGGCCGGCAGGTAAACGTAGTCGCGCAGCCAGGTCGAGAACGAGATGTGCCAGCGTTGCCAGAACTCCATCGGCGTGGCGGCCAGGTAGGGATGGTCGAAGTTTCGCATCAGCTCGATGCCGAGCATTCGTGAGGTTCCCCTTGCGATGTCGGTGTAGCCGGAGAAGTCTGCGAGGGCCTGGATCGTGAACCCGAGGGCGCCGACCCAGACCATGGCCCAGGAGGGGTCCGGGTGCTGGAACAGCATGTCCACGAAGGGGGAGATCGTGTCTGCCAACACCACTTTCTTGAAGGCACCCCACAACGCCAAGCCGAATCCCGACCGAACGAGTTCTGCGGAGAACTGGCGCGGGTGGTTGAACTGGGGGAGCATGTTCGATGGGCGTTCCACCGGACCGGCCACCAGTTGCGGGAAGTAGCTGCCGTAGAGCAGGTAGGTTTCGAGGTTGGGTTCCACCTTCACGCGACCGCGGTTGACGTCGATCGTGTAGGCTAAATTGTGAAAGGTGTAGAAGGATAATCCTAAAGGAAGGCCCACTTGTAGTACGAGCCAGCTCGACGGGAGGATCGCCGCGAACGCATCCACAAACCAACCGAAATACTTGAATCCGCACAGAACGCCGATCGACAGCAGTAGCGTGGCGGCGACGATGCGGTCTCCCCATTCGGGCCGCTTGCCGATGGCCCGCCCCGCTGCGTAATTCAGCAGCGTGATCGCCCCCAAGAGCGTCATCATCCACGGGTGGATGCACCCGTAGAAGGCATAGGACGCCACGAGCAACAGCACGTTCTGCCAGCGCAGCTGGGGGATCGCCCAGTAGAGCGAGAACACGAGCGCGAAGAAGCCCAGAAACTCGACTTGGACGAAGGACACGAGATGCCGCGGGTATCAGGTTTCGGGGGTGGGTGCGCCGGCCCGGTGGATGCACGCCCGCGCCCGCCGTCATAGGGTCACAACTCCTGAGAGCGCCTCATGCCGTGGCTACAATGTCTGTGTTTGGCGCTGACTATCGTAAGCGGTTCCGCTCGCGCCGCCGAGCCTGCCATCGTGGGTCGAACCGACGATGCGTTGTTCAAGGAAAAGTCTCCGGAGGACAAAGAAAAGCAGCTCTCTGACGCCGAGAAGGCAGCCGAGCAGAAGCGCAAGGACCGCCTGGCGCGCGTGATCGTTCTGAAGTGGCAGGGCACGGACGCCGACTATTCCGATCCGGATGTGCAGCGCATCGTCAAGTCGAGGATTCAACGCCCCGACGCAGCATTCTTCCCCGATGTGGACCTCTACCAGGAAGGTCGCAAGGTGAAGGATGAAACGGTGGTGCCGGCCATGCAGCCTGCGCTCGTTCCTGCGCAGAACATGGACCGCGTGATGGAGGAGGTGAACGAGGTGTCGGGCGTCGCCTACAACGCCTGGGCACCTGCGGATTGGGGTCTCAAGGCGGGCCAGCTTGCCGAGATGGGCGAGTTGATGTGGTTCGTGGACCGGGTGGAGCTTCGGGAGCCGATTTTCCTGCTCTATGCTCAGATTGGGCGCGCGGCGGAGAATCAGAACGAGGTGATCCCCCCGTTCTACGAACAAATCGGCTATCAGGCTGTGAATTACTATTACTACCTGGCCGCGATGTTGGCGTTCCAGGACCCTTCGTTGATGTCGAAGCTCACCGACCAGGACCTCAACGCGAGCATCCAGCAGTACCTCACGATGATGCAGCAGGGGGCCTTCCCCACTCTCAAGATCAACTTCGAACAGGACGGTATCGATTTCAACGCCGAAGAATTCGCGACTCGGTACGAGATCCTGCTCAACGGCCTTCCGGTCGAACCCGACGAGCAAGGGGAGATCGATATCTTTCTGGGCCGAACCGACATCTACCTCAAGCGTGTCGACAACGGGCACGGCCTCAGCGAGCGTCTCGAGGTCAGTAAATTGGAGGGTAAGCGATACTTCGTTCGCGACGTTGCTCGGAAGAAGATGGGGCTCGATCTCATCGAGCAGCTGTTTTTGCACCTCAACGAGTGCTCGCCCCAACTTGAGGGCATCATCCTGAACTACCTGTCGATCTACGCTAAGATCCACGAGAAAGCCGAGATCTATGTGGCCGTTCCGAAGGAAGGCAACGCCAACAAGACCTCGATCTGGCGCTACGACCGGCCCACCGCTAGCCTGGCCAAGGTGCAGGGAGGCGATGATTCGTTCCCCGTACACTTCGCAGTGCAGTTGTCGGGAGGGCTGGCGTTCTCTACGGCGGACGTGATGGTGAACGAGCCCACGACGGCCGATGTGGCGGGGAAGGCACAGAGCGGCGATTTCACCGTCGACCCCGCGTCCCTCGTGGACTTCGAGGCGATACCCGCCTACATCCCTCTAAACTTTGAGCTGCGGGCTCACTACAACCGCCTGATGCTTGGGCTTGGCGCCGAAGCGGGCTTCACGACCGGCGGCAGCTACACCGAACGCTACATCCTTCCCGGCAACGAAGATGGCATCGTGTACAGCGACGACTCCGACGGGTTCAACAGCCCCAAGGATGGCGATACTTTCGCAGCTTCTGACGGGGAGATCGTGGAAGGCGAGGATGCGCCCACCTGGGGACAGTCGCTGCACAGCGACGTGGTGAACCGGAATCTCTACTTCACTGGTGGCGTGGTCCTCGGGCGAGATGCCGGCTTCGGGATTGGTCCCCGCATCGCGATGCGCGTCGGCTGGACCAACATGCCCTACGCGCTCACGACCACCGGCCATTTCGGCTGGAGCTTCGAGATCCCTGTGAAAAAGCAGCTCGCCCGCATTCGCCCCTATGTGGACATCGATGGGCGCGTTGGCGCGGTCTGGCCGTTTCGCCCCAGCCTCACCTGGGAAGCCCTGAGCGACCAATTCTCCACCAATGTCCCGGTGAGTCCCGTCTTTGGACTTACGGCTGGCATCGGTACCACGCTCTGATAGGGGCCCCGCATGGTGTCGGCCCTGCTACTAGTGGTGACCGCGTTCGCCGCGGCCCCGGCGTCTTCGCCGGCCGTGGTCGTGTGGATGGCGCCCGCGCCCCCCGGGGCCGAAGCTCGATCCCTCGCGGAACGGGAAACGG
>CAMBIK010000212.1 GCA_945867435.1 Klebsiella pneumoniae | reverse complement strand
CCGGTGGTGGTCGCGCGTAGGTGAAAGCCTGCGAGTCCGCGAACGCCGCAGGAACGCACCGAAGGTCACGGAGGGCCGCGCCGGCGAACGGCCAGGAGCCGGAACGTCACAGCGGAAGCCCCAAGGGCCACCTGAACCCCATACCCGTCTGTCGCGCCCCGAAAGGAGCGGGACAAACTGACTCGCACGCGTCGGGAAACCGAAGCGTAGCCTCAAAGGGATCCATCCCCCGCTCAGTCACGAGCGCCCACCCCGCCCCGTTCACCGCAAGGTGTTCGGGGCGGCGGTGTTTTTGGCTGGCGTTTGCGCTCCGCCGACTCGGAAGACCGCCCATTGGCCGCCCTCCCGCGGGGGAGCCTCGAACACGAGGCTTCCGTGAAATGCAGCCTTTGCCCGAGATGTCTCGGTGAATGTGGCGATCCAGAGTACCCGCTCGCGTTGCAGGGTGGCCGCCAGGTCCTTGTAGGGCAAATCCAGGAGCGAGTGGTTCGACGTGCGCTCCTCGTCGGTCATGGGGCGGTCCAGCGGGACCAGGTTGATGAGCCGGTCGAAGCGGGCGTCGTCCATGTCGCCGAGGAGGATCTGGAGCACCCGAGACTCGTACCCGATGGCCTCGATGAGCACTGTCCCATCGATGTCTTCGCGCATCGGGCGCAGGTGCAGCGCGACCGCCTGCAGGTCGTCCTCGTAGGCGACGGGCGGCCATTCCAGGTGCAACACCTGAACGTGGAGGACCAAACCGAGAACGCCCAGCGCGGCGGGCCGTCCGAGCGCCGCGGCGCGCTCGACCAGGACCCCGGCCCCGAGCGCAAGCGGCACGGCGAGGTGGAGGTGGTGCCTCCACACGTTGTGCAATCCCGCCAATCCGCCCGCGTGGGCGCCCACCTGCAAGACCGCGGCGCCGAGGGCGGCCACCCACACCAGCCTTAGCCCTGGGGAAGCCGCGAACGAGCCGGCGAGGCCCGCGACCGCGAGCGGCAACCCGACCTCAAACATCGCGACAACAGCTTCTGTTGTGCGCCCGGCAAACCCCTGGCCGGGGTGATCCTCCACCAGGAAGTCGTGGGCAAACACCCCGAAGTTGAAGGGATTTCCCGACCACGCGAACTGAGCCGCGCACCAGGCCAGCGGAAACAAACACGCAAGCATCGCCGACGCCTGCCACCCGTCCGAAACGCGGCCTCGTCGCGGCGCAACGTGGCTCGCCACCATCAAAAGGACCAGCCAGCCCCATGCCTCGTACCGGGTCATCGCGCCCACGCCGAGGGCCAGGAAGGCGTGACGCAGCGCGGCGGGATCCCCATCGATCCACCAGGACCGCGCCCGCCTCAGGGCGTAAATGCCCGCCAGCAGCGTCCACGGCTCGACGAGCGCGGAGGGGGCCACCCACAGGACGAACGGCAGGGTTCCGAAGGAGAGCGCGGCAGCGGTTCGGCCGATGCGGCCACCTCCCGTTTCGGCCGCGAGGCGTCCCACCTGGACGATCGCACCCGCGGTCACGGTGAGGTTGATGATCTTCGAGGCGAGTGCTGCGTTGTCGATGAGGTGAAGGACCGCACCCAGAACCCAGAACTGCAGGGGCGGCCACACCTCGGATGGCGCGATGGCGCCGTGTCGGCTTTCGTTCGCGTGAATCAGCCGCCAGACGTCGTCGAACGTGAGCAGGTAGCCAGCGGGTGCCATGTGGCTAGACCAGACGAAAACCGCCACCCACCAAAGGATGGCGACTCGCACTTCCGGTGCGTCGAGTGCGTTGCGGGCCCACGCCTTCATGTGGGCGAGCGAATCAACGGCACCATGTCGATCTCGGGCACAGCGAAGCGGTCGGACTTGCGAGCCACATCAAGGATGCTCTCCGCCACCTCCTCAGGCTTCATGAAGTCGGTGGCGGGGTCGATCCCATCCGGGAAGGGGTAGAAGTCCATGGCTCGCCAGAAGGGGGTGTCGATCCCTCCGGGGCACACGCAGGTCACACGCACGTTGTGCGCCGCCGCTTCAAGCCGCAGCGTGCCCGTGAAGCCGTTCACCGCCCATTTCGAGGCGTTGTAGACCGCTTCGTTGGGGAGGTGCAGCTTGCCGGCGATACTGGAGATGTTCAGGATCAGGCCCGAACCCTGGGCCTTCATCACCCGAAAGGCGGCCTGGCTCCCGTAGATGACGCCCTTCACGTTGGTGTCGATCATCGCATCGACAGCATCGGGGGTGGTGGTCTCGACTGGACCGTACACCGCGAGCCCCGCGTTGTTCACCATGATGTCGAGGCGACCGAACTCGGCGACAGCGGCTTCGACCAGGCGGTCCAGATCGGCCGGGCTGCGTACGTCGGTTTGCACGGCGATAGCCTCGCCCAAGGTCGCGGCCAGCGCGTCGATTTCATCGCTTGATCGCGCGGCGAGCACCAGCTGCGCACCTTCGCGCGCGAAAGCTTCGGCGAGCGCTCTCCCGAGCCCCCGCCCGGCCCCCGTGATGCAGACCACCCGCCCCTGAAACGCTTTTTTCATGTGGTCGTCCTCGCGTGAGGGTAACGCGACGCGCGTGATACGCGCCGTGGCCGTGCTCTTGCTCGCTGCCCTCGCCGCCGCCGCTCCGGACGACCATCCCGGGCGGGCCGCGGCCACGCGAATCGCGCTGGATGAAGGCTTGGATCGTTTCACGGGCCTGGCACCGGAGAGCGATGCCCGTGCGGCGCGGCTGGTGGGGGGGTGCGAGGGGCGCGGTGCTTGGGTGGGAACGTTGCTTGACTGCTCCCCGGCCGTCCCGCGCTGGAGTGTTCATCCCACCTTTGCGCTCGATCTTGGCGATGGCGAAGCCGAAAACGCCTCCGGAGATGCGGCGCCTGGACTTGCGGGGGTGAGGATAGGGGCCACCGGGGCGCTCGTGGTGGGGCCGATGGTACTGCGTGCCTCGCCCTCGGTCGGGTTGGACATGGGGGAGCCCATGCTTTCGGTTCCCGAGCTCTGGATGGGCCACGATTCTGGCCAGCGATGGTTGGGTGTGGGTACCCAGGACCGCTGGATGGGGCCGGGCCGCCACGGAACGCTGCTGTTGTCGAACAACGCGGTGGCACCGTGGATGGCGAATGCGGGGCTCGACGGGCACCTTCCGGGCCGGCTTGGCGTTCTCGGCCGATTTCGCGCCGAACTCGGTCTGGGCTTGCTCACCGAGCCTCGCCCCGACGTGTCGAACCCGGGGCTTTTGCTGATGGACGTGAGATGGATGCCGCACCCGGTGGTCGAGATCGGGGTGAACAGGCTCGCGATCTTCGGGGGCGAGGGCCGGCCGGCAGTCGACGTGGGTCAGTTGCTGGTGCCGAGCGAACCTCACATCTACGACGATCCCGACAAGATCCTGCCGGACCAGGACGAACTGGCGACGGTGAACGTTCGTGTGAACGCACCGTTGCACCGTTGGTTCGGTGGCGTGCTCGGTCATGCAACCGGCTGGTGGGAGTACGGCGGCGAGGACATGGTCATGCGGGACTTGGGGGCCATCGAGGTCCCCTCCTTGGCGGGCATCGGCAATCTGTACGGCGGCGAAGTCGCGGTGGGCCCGGTGGTGCTGACCGGGGAATACAGCCGCTTGATGGATGATGTTTTCAGGTGGTACGTCGGCCACCGGGTGTACCACGATGGGTTTACGCAGAACGGGCGATCGATGGGCCACTTCGGGGGCCCCGACTCCGAAACGGCTTGGGGCTCGGTGGCCGTGTGGGGAGATTCCTGGCGGGTGCGTGCCTCCGCCGACTATGTGCGTCGGGTCGGGGTGATCGAGTCTCGCGGCGACGACGTGTTCGCGCTGCCGACGGTGGAGGAGCGAATGCGCGGCTCGCTGGGGGGGGATCTGCTGTGGCGCAGCACCTGGATTACGGCCAGCTACAGCCTGGCAGACGTGAAGGGTGAAGACTTCATCGCCGGGAACGACGGGGTGGAGCACCGTGTCATGCTAGGTGTGAACGTGGGGGGGCCGTAGCGCCCTGCGCGCGCAGCACCGCGAAGAACAGCGTGTCAGCGTCGAGGTCGGGCGCACCCGTGAACGCCTGCCGTTCCAGCTCCCACGCTGGGTTGGCCTTGAGGAAGGCCTCGATGACGGCCTCATTCTCGGCCTCCCAAACGCTGCATGTGGCGTAGACCAGCGCGCCGCCCGGCCGCACCGCACCGCTCGCAGCCGCGAGGAGGATCCCCTGTTGGGCGGCCCACCGTGGGAGCGCCGAGGCGACCGACCGGAGGCGGGCATCCGGCCGGCGACGCCACGTTCCCGATCCGCTACACGGGGCATCCAACAGGACGGCGTCGAAGCCGCCGCGCCGGTCGACTTCGCTGGCAAGCACCGGCGGCCCTCGCCCGTCCCAGCTCCAGATTCGGATGTTTCGGGCGTCGACGCGCTGAAGGCGCTTGCGCAGCTCGGCCAGCCGGGGCGGAGCGGCATCGGAAGCGTGCACGGCGCCTCGCCCGCCGAGGCGTGCCCAGAGCTGCATCGCTTTGCCGCCCGTGCCCGCGCACGCATCCCACAAAAACTGGCCTGGACCCGCCGGAACGGCATCCCCGACGCGTTGGCTGGCGAGATCCTGGATCTCCACCTTCCCTTCCTTCCAGGCCCGCGTTCGGAAAACCGGCGTTGCGCCTACCACGGCGAGCGCGGCCCCGTCTTGCTGGAGCGTGCGCAGGCCATCGGTCGCCAGCATGTCCCGGACGGCTGCGGTGTGGCGCGGCTCGGCCACACGAAGCCACAGCGGCGGCCGGCGCGCCTGCATCGCAAGCCAACGGTCCAACCAGTCCGGACCTGAGCGCTCAAGTCGCCGTTCGAGCGCAGAGGCGTGCCAGGGCGGGATCCCGGCAGCGATCAGGCTGGCCAGGAGTCTCACCTCGGGATCGGCGGCCTCGGCGGCGAGCCGTGCGAGCGCGGCAGCGTCGCCCGCCGGGTCTTCCCCGGCGACAAAGGCTCGTACTCGCGAGGCAAACGCCGCGTCGGCGTTGCGCCAGGCTTGGAGCAACTCGCGGGGTCGGTGCACGGCGGCGGCGAACGCCAAAACAGCGGTTTGCAGCGAGCGGTGGCGCGTTCGGAACGGCGTAAACGCTGCGAGGGTTCCCCAGGCGAGCGCGGCGTCCAGAAACGCCACCACTCCCGCCGCCCTTGGGTCGCGGGCCAGCCCCACGCCATGAAGCCACGGCCCCACCCAGCGATCCAAGGCGGGGGGCACCTCGCCGGCGGATAGCCATGCGGTGAAGGCGGCGAACTCGACATCGCCCTCGGGGGGTTGGGCGGATGCGGCGGCCGGACGGCGCGGGAGGGGTGGTGGCGTGGCGGCTACGCGTTCGAGAGGAGCTTTGTGATGGCGGCCACCACGAGCTCAGCCTTGAAGGGTTTGATGAACCATCCCTTCACGCCGTGGCCGCGCGCTTGGCTCATCAGGTCGGGCTGGCCGTCGGTGGTGAGCATCATCACCGGCACGTGCGCCCGGGGGAGCTCGTCGTGCATCTTTTCCAGCAGCTGGGGGCCGGTGAGCTTCGGCATGTGAACATCGAGGATCATGGCGTGGGGCGGGAGGCTGCCCGTGAGGACATCCCATGCCTGTTCGCCATCTTCGGCCTCAACCACGCTGAAGTTGGCCGCTTCCAGGGCGCGCCGCAGCTGGGTGCGAATGAGGCCGGAGTCGTCTACTACGAGCACGGTTCTGGGCATGCCCGTGCGGCTAACGGATGGGCGCGACGTGCGTTGCTACTTCTTCGACTTCGCCCGGAGATCCGCATCCACGATCGCCTTGAACTTCTCGTAGGGTTGGGCCCCGTTGAGGAAAACGCCGTTGATGAAAAAGGCGGGCGTGCCGGTCACGCCGACGGCGGCGCCATCGGCCTGGTCCTTCTGGATCTCAGCCACCATTGCCGGGTTCTTGCGGCATTCTTCCCAGGCTGGCAGGTCGAGTGCGGCCGCTTTGGCCACGCGCTGAAGGTCAGCTTCCGTGAGCGATTGCTGGTCGGCCATGAACGCGTCGTGGACCGGCCAGTACTTGTCCTGCATTCCCGCACAATTGGCAGCCAGGGCGGCCGGGATCGCCTTGTCGTGGAACTCCAGCGGAAAGTCGCGGAAAACGAAGCGCACCTGGCCGGGGTAGTTGGCCATCACCTTGTCTACGCTCTCCCTTGCTTTTCCGCAGTAGGGACATTGGAACTCAGCGAACTGCACGATCGTGATCGCGGCATCGGCCGGGCCTACGCTCGGGTCGTCATCCGCGGACACGACGGTTCGGGGCACGGCGGGAAAGGGTAACTGCACGGTGGCGCCGTAGGCCGTGCGAAGTTCGGCGATGAAGGCGGCGTAACGTTCACCCTGCTTCTTTTGGGTCACTGCCTGCTCCAGGTCGCCTCTCGCCTCCTCCATGCTTCGACCGCGCAACTTGCGCTGCAGGGCCTGGAAGGCTTCGGCCACTTCCTGATCCGTGGGCTTGCCGAC
>CAMBIK010000211.1 GCA_945867435.1 Klebsiella pneumoniae | reverse complement strand
TGGTGCGTCGCGAGGAAGGCATGGGCATGGGGGATGCCAAGCTCCTCGCCGCATTCGGTGCCTGGTTCGGTGCCTTTCCCGGTGTTTTGGGCGTGATCATGATCGGCAGCATCGTCGGCAGCATCGTGGGTGTCGCCATGGCCATCGGGAGCAAGTCGGGACTGCGACTGGCGATCCCCTTCGGACCTTTCCTTGGCTTCGCCGCCCTGATCTGGATGTTTTTCGGGAAGGCGCTGGGCGTGACCTGGGCCGGGGGAATGGGTTTCTAACGCCCTACCCGCGGAAGGGGCGCACGCGCAGCACGCGTCTCGGTCCCCACGTGCCACGCTTCGGAGGGGGACGCACGGCTGGCCGCTCCGACACGATTGGCTCATCCACCGAAAGGGTTCGTTCCAAGACGGCTCGCACCCGGATCACAGCCTCGTTTGGGACCTGGGTCACGGTCTCCCGAACCGCCCGCACGGTCACGACCGGATGCGCCGGGTCGATGGAGGACCAGGGCAGTTGGAGGATGCCGTGCGGTCCGCCCGCGCAACGCAACCGAGTTCCCGCTGCGTTGGTGACATCCACTTCGAAGCGTTCGCCCTTCACGGGCACCCAACGGATGGCCACGTCTCCGTCGTCCAGGGCGCGAATGGACGCCACCTGGGGGGCATCGCCGAAGCGGATGGCGCCCGCTGCGCCGACTCGGCTTCCATCCACACGCAGCAGCGCGACATCGCCCACCTGCCATCGAGCGTCGTAAGCCGAAAGCGGCCCAGAGGCACGAAGCTGCCCATCTCCCAGCGGGGACAGACGGATGGCGGCGGGTGCAGACACATCCACCGCGGCGAACGGGCCGAGCCCGACCTCTGGAAGTGGAGAGCAGCCGCCCCCAGACACCGGCGCGGCCTCCGGACCCACCGACCAGGCCGCCGCCGACCAGGCCGTGGCGTGGCCATCGGCACCAACGGCCGCGCTCACCTCGACGACCGCTACATCGCCTGGAAGCGGCCAGCGCCCGGTCGTAGCAGGGGCGGGGGCGGGGCCGCAGGAGATGAACAGCGTTAGGAACATCACTCCCCCACAGGATGCCCGTGCCTGTCATCGGGCGCCAGTGGTTTTGCAGGTGGAGGTTGTGGGCGGCCGGCGGGAGGGGGCGACCACGGGATGAAAGGCACCGCCTGGTTACGGACGAATGTCGGCCCCTGCTGGCGCGCCGGTCCCCGGCGGCGGCTCAGGTGATCGTGCTCGCCGCCTTGAGCTTGCCGGTGAGCTTGGCTTCGTTGCGCAACTGACGGGCGACGAGCGACAGCACAAGAACGATCACCGCCTCAGAATCCTTCGTCGCGAGCAACTTCGTTAGGAACGCACGCAGGACGAAGAGGTCCTCAGCACGCGCGCCGTCGGAAGCTGATGGCTAACGGCTGACTCGCCCCTACTCCGCAGGCTCCGGCACCGCCTCCCAGTTGGGCGGCACGTCGGGCACCACCGGGTAGGCTTCCGACTTCGGGGCGGGCGCGGCCACGGGCTGGCCAGAAGCAGGGAACACGCTGGATGCGGCCTCCGCGACGCCCCGCACCTGCCGTTGGAGCGCATCCACCTGCGACTCGACCCGCGCGCGGTCCTTGCCATCCAGTACCGCTGTGAGCCGTCCGAAGGAATACTCGAACTGGGCCGCCGCCTTGGGGCCATCCATCTGGCGCAGGGCGGGCTCCAGGCGCGGCTCGAAGCGTTCCGTGTACACCCGCTCCGCCAGGATCTTCGCAGCGGGGCGCTGCCCCGCTTCCCACAGGGACTGCACGGACTCCAGCCCCGCCACCACCAGCTCGGCCTCGGCTTTCCAGGAGTGAGCCTCGGGAGGGGTGACCGGCGGAGGGGCGGATGCACAACTCAGGAACAAGGTGAGAATCGGATGCAGAGGGAAAACCGGGAGGTCCAGAACATATCGCATGGGCTTCCCAACCGAGCGCGAGGTGCCTACGCTCAGGCTACGAGATGACTCGTTCGACCCCGACGGAGAAGCATGAAGTTCGAAAAGTTCACGGTGAAGGCTCGCGAGGCCATCTCCGACGCCCAGAACCTCGCCGGCAAGATGGGAAATCCTGAAATTCGCCCCCATCACCTGCTTTTGGTTTTGCTCACGGCCGAAAGGGGCGTGGCTTCCAGCATCCTGAGTCAAGTGGGGGTGGATGTCCCTGGCCTTCAGCGCGGAGCGGCCAAACTGCTGGAAGATCTCCCAAAAGTCAGCGGGGGCACCCAGGCAACGCTGTCTCGCAGCTTCAACGCGGTGCTTGAAGCGGCCGAAAAGGAGGCGAAGTCGCTCTCCGATACGCATGTGTCTACCGAGCTGTTCCTGGTCGGACTCTGCGATTCGGCAGACAAGGTGAAGCAGCTCCTGCTCGACTACGGGGTCACGCGGGAGCGGGTGCTCAACGCCATTCAGGTAACCCGAAAAGGTCAGAAGGTAACAGGAGAAGAGGCTGAGCAGCAGCGCGACGCCCTCGGGAAATACACCCGCGACATGACGGCCCTCGCTCGCGATGGAAAGCTCGATCCGGTTGTCGGTCGCGACGATGAGATTCGGCGCACGCTCCAGGTGCTGAGCCGTCGGAGCAAGAACAACCCGGTCCTCATCGGCGATCCGGGCGTAGGGAAGACCGCGATCGTCGAGGGAATCGCCCAGCGCATCGCGACCGACGACGTGCCCGAATCGCTCAAAGGCAAGGAAGTGCTCTCGCTCGACATGGCCGCCCTCATCGCAGGCGCGAAGTACCGCGGCGAGTTCGAGGAGAGGCTTAAAGCCGTGCTCACCGAGATCGAGGCGGCCAACGGCAACATCATCCTGTTCATCGACGAGTTGCACACGATGGTGGGCGCGGGCAAATCCGAAGGGTCCATGGACGCCGGGAACATGCTCAAGCCGGCGCTGGCGAGGGGGGAACTGCGGTGCCTCGGCGCCACCACGCTCGACGAGTATCGCAAGCACATCGAGAAGGATAAGGCGCTCGAACGGCGTTTTCAGCCTGTTTTCGTCGCCGAGCCTTCCGTGGCCGATACCATCCGCATCCTTCGCGGCATCAAGGACAAGTACGAAACCCACCACGGCATCAAGATCACCGACGACGCGATCCTCGCAGCGGCGCACCTGTCGGACCGCTACATCAACGACCGCCAGCTACCCGACAAGGCGATCGACCTGATGGATGAGGCCGCCAGCCGCCTCAAGATGGAGATCGAGAGCCTTCCCCAGCCCATCGACGTACTGGAACGGCAAGTGCGTGGGTTGAACGTCGAGTTGGCCGCGCTCGCCCGCGAGACCGACCGGGCGGCCATCGAACGGGCCAATCGGCTTCGGGCCGACATCGCCGAGCGCGAAGAGGAAGCACGCGGCCTGCGCAGCCAGTGGCAGGCGGAAAAGACCGCGCTGGACCAGATCAACGTCCAGCGTGAGAAGATCGAGGGGCTGCTCCACAACCTGGAGAGGATGGAACGTTCCGGCGAATATGCTAGCGCCAGCGCCATCAAATTCGGTGAGCTTCCCGCTGCGCAAGCCGCGCTGGATGCCGCCGCCGCACGCCTCGCCGACCTGCAGAAAGACGGGGGCGTTCTCCGGGAAAGGGTCACCGACGAAGACATCGCGTTCGTCGTGAGCAAGTGGACCGGCATTCCCGTGACCAAGCTCAAGGAATCCGAGCAGATCAAGCTGTTGAAGATGGAAGACAACCTCCACGCCAGGGTGATCGGGCAGCACCCGGCGATCGTCGCGGTTTCCGACGCCGTGCGGCGCGCTCGCGCCGGCTTGCAGGACCCGAGCAAGCCCATCGGCAGCTTCATCTTCTTAGGCCCGACCGGCGTCGGCAAGACGGAACTGGCAAAGGCCCTGGCGGAATTCCTGTTCGACGACGAGAACAACATCGTGCGGATCGACATGTCCGAGTACATGGAAAAGCACACGGTCGCCCGCCTCATCGGCGCCCCTCCCGGCTACATCGGCTACGATGAAGGCGGACAACTCACGGAGGCCGTGCGCCGTCGGCCCTACAGTGTCGTGCTGCTGGATGAGATCGAAAAGGCGCACCCCGATGTGTTCAATGTGCTGCTCCAGGTGCTCGACGACGGCCGCCTGACCGACAGCAAGGGTCGAACGGTCGACTTCAAGAACACCGTGATGATCATGACCAGCAACGTGGGCAGCCACCGCATCATGGAGTTGCAGGGGGATCGCCCGCAGATGGAAAAAGAAGTGATGGCCGAGCTACGTCGGGCGTTCAAGCCCGAGTTCCTCAACCGCATCGACGACATCACCATCTTCGATGCGCTGAAGCGCGAAGACATGGACAAGATCCTGGTGGTGCAACTGAAGCGCGTGCGGAAGCTGCTCGCCGACCGTCAGCTCCAGCTGGAGGTCTCTGCCGAAGCGATGCACGCCATCGCGGAGGCCGGCTTCGACCCCACCTACGGCGCAAGACCGCTGAAGCGGGCCATCCAACAGCATCTACTCAACCCCATGTCGAAGGCGATCGTGGCCGGCGGGTACGGTGCGGGCGACAGCGTACACGTCACGGTGGAAAACGAGCACTTCGTCTTTGAACGGGTCGCGGCCCCTCCAGATGCGGAGGGACAAACGCCGGGCGGCTGATCACGATTCGGAAGGAATCACCCTTGTTTCGGGGCTGACGCGTGCTGCCGGCGGGTCCAGGGTCAGGGCATCGCCGCGGCGCAGCTCCGCGAACGGCGCGTTGGCGGGCGAAGCATGTTTGTCTAGGCGATCCACCCAGCGCAGCCGGCTTCCATCTGCGAACTCGCCGCAAAGCTGGCGCTCTTTTCGGCCACGCGAGTCCCGCGGCGGGGCGACCACGCGCAGCGGGGGGCGGGTCACGGCCTCTGCCGCCAGCACCAACCGGGCGAAGGTAAGTCCTTGCCAGCGCAAGCCGGCGGCGCGGGCCAGGGGGTGCAACCAGGAGGGAAGATCTACGTCCAAATCGTCGTGACACCAGTCGCGAGGATGAGCAAGCATGGCGCACCCGGCGGAATGCGGGCACGGCGCGACGATGTGGGCACCGCCCGCCGCGAGCCGGTCGCGAACCCTCATCAAACGGCGGGTGCTGGTGAGCAGCGCGGGTTCCACCACGACAACGCGGCCCCCGGGCGCAAGGCCCCGCGCGGCGGCGGCGACCATCGAGGCGCAGGCTTCATCCCCCGCGACCTCAAGACGCCCCCCCGCCACCTCCACCAGCACCAGCGCGAAGAGCACGAGGTCTGGGTGCAGGGCCGTGCCGTCGTCTATGCGGATATGCACGTTCGGCAGCGCGGCGAGCACCTCGAAGGCCACGGAAAGCGCGGCGGCATCGGGTTCCCGGAGGGTCAGGCGTACCTCACGCGAAACCCCCGCGGCGCGCAGCGCGAGCACGGCACCCAGGCTGCTGGCCCCGAGCCCGGCGCCCACGTCCAACAGCTCGAGCGGGGGGCCTTCGCCCCTCCATTGCGGCGGGAGCGCGATGTCGCGCAGCGCCCCCGCCACCTTCGCCTGGTCGCGGGGAAGGAAGAAGTGGAGTCGCGCGGCCATTCGGTCGGCCGTCCAGGCAAAGCGGAAGTCGCCGGCGTTGTAGAAGTCCGAGACCTCACGGAGAGCGGGCGCGAGCCGGCCGATGTCCCCACTTCGAGGAAGCTTGCGGGCGGCGGCGATCGCGTCCAGCCGGTCACGCCACGCGGTGTCCAGCCGCAACCTCCTACCGAGTTCGACGCCCATGCGCCGGGCTAACCCAGCATCCCCGCCCCCCGCTTCGTGATAGCCCCGGCCCCATGTCGTTCTCGCTGGATCTCGCTCGGCTGCTGGCCGCCCGGCTGCTTCCCGAGGCCGAACGCGACCGACTGCGGGGCCTGCGCTTCCAGGATGCTGGGCACGGCTACGACTCCTTCGGCCTGCACCCCGACGTGGTGGCGTTAGCTGAAGTCCTGCTCGGCCCCATGTATGACCGGTACTTTCGTGTTTCCTCCTATGGTTGTACGGAGGCGATCCCTACGACCGGAGCGGCCGTGATCGCGGCGAACCACTCCGGGGCGGTGCCCGTAGACGGGGCCCTGCTTTGGCTGGATGTGCTCAGGCACACCAACCCGCCACGGGTCGCGCGCACCGTGGCCGATCACTTTGTGCCTATGCTGCCGGTTATCGGCACCTTTTTTGCGCGTGGTGGCATGGTGGGCGGAAGCCGCGGGAACGCGCGCGTCCTGTTGGAGACCGGCGAGCTCCTGCTGATCTTCCCGGAGGGGGTACCGGGCATCTCCAAGTCCTTCAAGAACAGGTACAAACTTCAGGACTGGCGGGTGGGGCATGTCGAACTGGCCATTCGTCACGGCGCGCCGGTCATTCCGGTTGGCGTGGTGGGCGGCGAAGAACAGATGCCGCAAATCGGGCGAATCCCCATTCGCTTCGCGGGGGCTCCCTTCATCCCGATCACGCTTTCGCCGTTCC
>CAMBIK010000210.1 GCA_945867435.1 Klebsiella pneumoniae | reverse complement strand
TCTGGCGGTCGCGTCTTGAGCCATGTGCGAAGGCGGTCGTGGCCCACGAGGAAGTCGCCCGCGCGCATCTCAAGCTCCATGCGGATCGCGGCAAGCGAGCCGTTGAACTCTTCTTCTGGCAGCGTGGCGAGCTCCGCCAAGGCTTCGCGGACGAGTCCCACTCGGGCCAGCGCCATCATGGCCTGCCCAGCACGCGACTGAATGAATGGCTCGGGAACCTGCCAGGGCGCGTCGTCGCGGTCCATCGTGGCGCGCGGCAGGGCGGCTGCCCTCGCCGGGTCCAGGCGCGCCAGCTGGGCGGCCGCCAGACCCCCGTAGTAGTGCCACGGTGCGCGGCGGGCGACAGCTTCGAGCCGATCCGCTGCATCTGCCCTGGACTTTGGGTCTGCCACAAGGGCATTGTCGGTTGGCCAGGCGCGCCATCGCCCCGCCCAGTACATCGATGCGAGCACGTCGGTAGGCGACGATTCGAGGGGAGTTCGTGCGGCTGCGTAGTCGGCCAGCGCGATGGCTGCAGGGGTGTCCCCCGCGAGCCAGGCCCCCCACGCCAGTCGCCACCCATTCTCCGCCGCAAGGTCGCCATCCGGGTAGCTCTCCATCCCCTTCTGCCACAACACCCGGGCCCCCGCGAGGTCGCCGCTGTCTTGCCGTGCGATTCCGCCGAGCGCGTAGCCATCATCGGCCATGCTGTGCGTTGGGTACAGCACGGGGATGCTGGCGTAGACCCTGGCCGCATCCGCTGGCAGCTTCTTCCGTTCGTAGGACTTTCCGGCCAGGTAGAGCGCCTTCGCACCTCGGTCGGGATCCTTGTCCTTGCAGGCGGCGCCGAGAGGCTCGAGGATCGCGGCCGCGATTGTGACGTTGTTCAGCTTGTGCTGGGCTCGACCGTACGCCAGGCGCGCCACACACGCGTTCGCGGCGTAGCTGTCGATCCCATCCTTCAGCAGGGCGACGGCGCCGCTGAAATCCCCTCGCTCCTGGAGGCGGTCGGCTCGCCACGCTTTGTCCGCACTGTTGGGAACGAACGAATCGGCGATCGCGCGGTCCTGGCTGGTCCCTGGATAGTGCCGGTACAGGCGTTCGGCAAACGGTTTTGCATCGGCCGAAGCGTGTCCCACGCGAGCCACGAGCCACCCAAGCGCCATCTCGGAGCCCGTGGCCGGGTCGGGGCGAGCGGCGAGGGCCTCGTACACCCCACGCGCGTCGGCATCGCGTTGGGCGGCCAGATACGCGCTGGCAAGCGCGAGCCGAGCGCGTACCGCGATCGGGGAGGCGCTGTCCTTGACGCGTTCAAGCCGGGAGATTGCCTCCACGGGCCGGCCTGCCCCCAGCAGGGCTTCCCCGGCGACAAGGGCGACGTACTCGGGGGGAGGGGTGGGAGCGCGTTCGAACGTGTCAAGCAGCGCAGCGGCGCCAGCGGCATTCCCGGCGCGGATGAGCTCCCATGCGTGTAGAAACGCGAAGTCCTCCGCTGTAGAGCCTGGTAGTTTCGACCGGTCGACGGCGCTTAGGGCGAGCGCTGCCGCTCGATGATGGCGGAGTCCGAGCGCCTCGGTGACCTCCTTTTCCAACGGGAACGCGGGATCGAGGGCGCCAGGCGCCAGGGTGGCGTAGTCGGAGGCGGAAGCCAGAGCGGCAAGCAGGAGGATCATGGGGCGACGGGGGCGGGAATCCTCCATAACGCAAGGCCCTCCGAATTTAGGCGCGGACGGCGTTAGGATGGGCCTCGACCATGCTGATCGCCGTCGCTCTCGCCTCTGCCATCACGCCAGCTTCGCCCGACTATGCGGGGCACTGCCAAAGCCCGCGCTGGTCGCCGGATGGGCGCTGGCTCACCTGGGAAGTGAACTACCTCGAACGGCAAGCGGTCGAGCTGTATGTGGCGCCGTTCGGCTCCGCCTCGCCGCCGCGAAGGGTGGGCCCGAGCGCTACATCCACCGGCATCACCTCAGGTTTTTCCGTGGGCAGCGGATCACGATCGGTGAACCACGAAGTCTCATTTTCGCCGGCTTCCCAGGGCCGTTTCATCTACAGTTCCAGCGGTGGATCGGAGGACTACGACCTCTATCTGGATGGGGG
Organism: Klebsiella pneumoniae; assembly: GCA_945867435.1. Classification (GTDB taxonomy): domain Bacteria; phylum Myxococcota_A; class UBA796; order UBA796; family SXON01; genus SXON01. Next base: position 4,376 of record CAMBIK010000210.1, on the reverse strand, counting down.
CGCGGCCCTCGCACCCGCCCCCGGAACGGATGGGAACGCCGCATGGAGCCCCGACGGCAAGTCGGTGGTGTTCACGTCGTCCCGCACCGGCCAGGGGGATCTCTACCTGCTCCCCCTCGGCGTGGCTGGGGCCCAACCTCGTCGGCTCTCGACCGATGCGGTCGCAAGCGAAGTGTACGCGACGTGGTCGCCCGACAGCAGGCGCGTCGCGTTCGTCGGGCACACTCGAACGGGCGATAATCTATATTTGATCGAGGATGTCGCCGCTCCGGCACCTCGCCCCGTGACCCACTGGCCGGGCACCCAGACCCGACCCCGCTTCAGTCCAGATGGCTCGATGATCGCGTTCTTCGCCAATCATGACCAGGAGACCCGCTTTGACCTCTATGTGATGCCAGCGGCAGGGGGCGAGCCGCGCCGGGTTTTCGAGAGCGTTCTGCTCAACCCAGGCGGCCCAAGTTGGACTCCCGATGGCACCGCGCTCATCGTGGTCAAGCACGACGATGCGACGTCGAACCCGGTCGTCCGCGTTCCCGTGGCGGTGGGCGCCAAGTCACGCGTGGTCGCCACGGGCACAGTCGGAAATGCCGATGTCGATGTGGTTAAGCGTGCCGATGGAAAGGCCTGGGTGGCGGTTGCCGCCTTGGGCCGACTGGGCGATGAGGTACGGGATTTCAGGCGCATCTATGTGATGAGCCTCGATTGACCGTCGTCGCGCTCTCTCTGGGCTTGCTCGCGTCGGCGGCCCACGCGTCTCCCCCGCCGGCGGCTTGCCCAACCCGCCTCACCGACCCCCCCGTGTGCGAGTCCGGTTCGGTGCTTGGCACCACCGCCCAGACGCCGTATGAATGGGGACCGGCCGCGTCGGGAGCGCAGCTGTGGTGGGGCCGGCTGGCGTGCTCGGGGGGCCGCATGGCCCAAGTTCGGCGCATTGGCAACGCGGGCGGCTTGGCTGAGCCTTCGACCTCGGTCGGCAGCGGGATGCCTTCTTTGGGCAGCGACGTGGTGGACCAGTGGGAGATCGGCTGCCCGGAGGCTCGCTATCGCCTCTACACCAATGTGTACCGCTGTGGCCGGGCCTGCCTCCCGGCTACGCTTCAAGTGCTCCCCGCAAACGCGATGACGCACCTCGATGCCGCCGAGGCAGCGGCAAGGTCGGGCTCCACGCAGGTGGCGCTGGTCGAAGCGCGCGCGGTCACCGACAGCGCGCCCGAACATGAACGTGCCTGGGTATTTCGGGGAAATGTGGTAGAAGCATTGGGCCAATGGGATGAAGCGCTCACCGTGTGGACAGCGACCCTCGCCCGATTCCCGGGGGGCATCAGCGAGAGCCACCGTGCGGAAGCCCTGGCACGCACGGGTCGGTTGGACGAGGCGCGAGCCCTTGCCGCCACGCTTTTGGGCGAAGCACCCGACGCGCCCACGCGCCCTCGACTTCTCTGCGTGAGCGCGATCGTGGAAGTGAATGCCTCCAAGGCTCGCACCCTCGCTTCTCAGGCTTGTGCTGAAGGCTATCGCCGCTGCTGTGCGCCGTGATACGCCGGGACTCGCGATGTCGACGGTAGTGCCCTCCGCACCTGCTCTCGCGCCCGACCGAATCGGCCCGTACCGGCTTTTGCGCCCCATCAGCGCAGGTGGCATGGCCCGCGTGTACGAGGGTCGGCTGGATTCTTTGGCCGGCGTGAGCACGCGCGTGGCGGTCAAGGTGATTCATCCGGATTTGGCCAACGAAGGTGGCTTTCAGGAACTTTTCATCCAGGAAGCACGGGTCTCTGCCCGACTGGAACACATCAACGTTGTCCGGGTGCAGCAGTTCAACCGCGAGGGGGAACTTTACTACCTGGTGATGGAATACATCGAGGGGGTCACCTTTCGGAAGATCGTCACGTCCTGCCGCAAGCACGGACTGCGAATTCCACCGGCCCTGCTGGCAGAACTGGGGCGACAAGCCTGCGATGGCCTGCACTATGCTCATCTGCTGGGGGATGAATCCGGACAACCGCTGCGGCTCGTGCATCGCGATATGAAGCCGTCCAACCTGATGCTCAACGTGCAGGGCGTCGTGAAGGTTCTTGATTTCGGCATCTCCTACGCGCATGGCCAACAGGAGTCCCGCGGCTCGGTCAAGGGCACATGGGGCTACATGGCACCGGAACAGGCGGAGGGGGAAGCGGTCGGCGGCAGCGCCGACCTGTTCGGGCTGGCCAGTGTGCTCTTCGAGGTCGCCACGCTTGAACCTCTCTTTGCAGAGACCGACAACGCCGCCATCCGCCGTGCGTTGGCTTCGGATGAAGCCGCACGGCGCGCCGCCTCGGTCGGGGGCGCGTATGCGGAGGTTGGCAAAGTCTTGATTCGCGCTCTCCAGCGCGATCCGGCTGCACGTTTTCGTTCCGCAGATGCGATGGGCCGTGCGCTCGGGCACCTCGTGGCCGATCCGATGGGCGCCCGCAACGAGCTCGTCCGCTTCGTGGAAGAGCTGCGGGAACGCGATCGGGGCGGCGCGCCCACTTCGGAGCAACTTGCTTCCTCGGCTTCGGTGTCGACAATGCGGGTGCAATCGCCGGTCATCCCCGTCGGTCCGGGGGGCTTGCCCGTCGTTACGGGCGGCCTTTATGCTCCGGCCAAGCCGCGGAAGCCGGCACCACCCAAGCCGAATGGCGGGATGGTCAGCGCAGTATTCTCCATCGCCTTCGCCTGCTTCTCGGTAGGTGTGCTGGTGTTCACGGGGTGGAAGATCTTCTCCTCTCGGGAGCCTGTAACGGTGGCAACGGTGCCTCCTCCGGCGATAGCGCTGCCGGTGGCTGCGGTTCGGGAACCCGTGTCCGCGCCTCTTCATGTGCCGGTACCGGGCCCGGCTCCCGCTGTCGCGCCTCCGCCTTCCGCAGTGCCCGAGGCACCGGTCCGGCGCCCCTCCCCAACTTCCCCCGAAGCTCCCCCCCCGGCACTTGCCGCCTCTACTTCGGCGCTGGTGGCAGGTCTTGCAAGCGAAGAGCTGCCTGCGAAGGTGGCAGATGGCACGCTCAGCATCAGCGCGACTCCGCGCGCGCAGGTCATGGTGGATGGGCAGTTTCTGCGCTTCACCCCACTCTTCCAGCACGCCATCCCGGCCGGTCCGCACAATGTTGTGCTCATCACGGAGGATAAGCGGCGGAAGGCCTTCCGGGTGGATGTCGTGTCAGGGAAGGAGCTGCGAAAGATCTGGATGTTCGATGAAGATCGCTGGGCGGAACAGGACGCGCCTTCCCCGTGATCCTCGTGGCCGCGATGGCGTTCGCTCTCGAACCCGTCATGGTGGTGCTGCCGGCGTCGGGAGGCCCGGATGAGGGCACGGTCTCGCGCACCTTGATGGAGGCTGAGCTTGAACGCGGCGCATCGGTCGATGCCTCGCAGTTTGTGGAAGGCGTGGAAGTCCTCGTGCTGGCGGAAGGGTTTAGCGACGAGTGCGCCGCCCGTCTGCCGCTCAGCGAGTGGCGCCGCAGGCTCACCAAGGCCCAGCGCCGGTTCGACCTGTTCGATGCGGCGGGAAGCGTGTCCGACCTGGTGGAGCTTGAACTGGAACTGGAATGCCTGGCCGAGCCTATCGGGGCGAGCGACCTGTTCGTGCTGGATGTGGCGCGTGCGGAGGCGCACCTTTTGCTCGCCGGGGTCGCCACCGCGGATGTGGGCCAGGCTGCATTCCACCAAGCTGAGGCGAGGGTCGCCCTCAGTCGGGCGGTCGCCATCGCCCCGACGAAGCAGCCGGATGCGGCGAGCCCGGACCTCTTGATGGAGTTGGACCTCGCTCGGGAGCAGCGGGACAACGCGTCGGGCGCAAGGGTGGCGTGGGTCGCTGAGCCGGGAGACAATGTCTGGTTGAACGGTCGGATGCTGCGCGGTGAAGCCGTGGATGCCGTCGTAGGCGACAATCTCCTCGTGCGAGAGCGAGATGGCCAGGTTGTGGCCGCTCGACGCGTGCAGCTTCAGGAGGGTCAAGGAGCCATTGTTGACATCGATGCCGGTGAGGTCGATTTAGGCGAGCTCGTGGCCGGGCTGGTGCGCGGGGCGCCCGACCGAATGGAGCAGAGTCAACTGGCGGCGCTGGCGCAAGTGCGTTCGCCGCTCCCGGTCATCTACCTGGGATGGGTGCGACGGGAGCCAGCCGTGTGGCAGGTTGTCGGGCAGGATCTGGTGCGACTCCCCGTGCCGTCGGTGCCGCGCCCTGTTCGCGACGAGGAGTCCGAGGTAGCCGCTGCGCCGAAAACAGTGCTTCGGCCATTGGAGCCTCCCCCTCGCGCCAGCTTCGCCAAGGGGCCGGCGCGTTCCGTAAACGTCTGGACTGCCACGGCGGCCGTCGGTTTGGGAGGCGGCTGGCGATCGCCGGAAGGGGGATTCGCGGT
>CAMBIK010000209.1 GCA_945867435.1 Klebsiella pneumoniae | reverse complement strand
GGCCGCGCTGGACAAATTGCTTTCCGAGGTGGTGATCACCGCCCCACCCGCCGCCATCGGTGCCGCGGAGGGTCTGGCCACGCCGCGCGGGAAGGTAGCGCTCCCGACGGGGTGGCGAAACCCGCTGGAAGCGGAGATGGCCAGCGTGGCTACGCTTTACGCGAAGACGGGTGCTCAGGACTCCGCTCTTTGCACGCCTGCGATTCGCGTGAGGGTAGACGGCGAGGCCGATGTCCTCTTGAGTTGCGCCGAAGTCAGCGTCGGAGGCATCCTGGATGAAGCCAGCTTCAAAGACGAGGCCACGCTCTTCGCCCAGCGCACCTTCGGCAAGTTGGCAGCCCAGTTGCCCCCGGCGGAAGCCGTGACCCGCCGCGACGGCGTGGGGATCCTTCTGCACGCCAACCAGGGGCTGTGGGTAGGCGCGATCCAGACCGAGGGAGGGACGCAAGTGCTCTGGGTGGCCGGCCGCGAGGCAGACGACGCCGCTCTCGGCGATGTGGCACGCGCCACGATCACGCACTTCGACCTCTCCGAAGCAGCAAAGCCCACGCCCACCTTCGGCACTTTGATGGCCCACCGGCTCGCCTACCACAAATCCCACCCGACGGTGTGGATCCCCGCCGCGCTGGTGCTGGCGCTAATGGCGTTCATTGTGAGGATGATTCTGCGCGCTGCCCCCGAAGCCGACCCTCACGCGAACCAGCCAAGCTGAACGGTCGCCGCGGCGTGATTAGGCGGCCCGCAGTCCCAGAGTCTGATACCCTCCGCGGCGGCCCCGGAGCGTCCTCATGTCGTTGTTTCAGAAGCCTGCTGCCGACACCGATGCGTCGCGCCCCCTCGACATCCCGCCCGACAAGGTCTTGGAGATGGATGAGGAGGAGTGGTATGCCAAGGTGTACCGAGGTGCCGACGCACCCCAACTCACGATCCGCGCCGTACTCATGGGCAGCGGCCTCGGCTTCTTGCTCGCCTTCACCAACCTTTATGTCGGCCTGAAGACCGGCTGGGGCCTGGGCGTTGCCATCACCGCCGCGCTCCTCGCCTACGCGCTGTGGTCCGGCTTGCAGAAGGCCGGGTTGGCCAAATCCCCGATGTCAATCCTTGAGACCAACTGCATGCAGTCCACGGCTTCGGCCGCCGGCTACGCCACGGTGGGAACGGTGGTGTCGGCCATCGCCGCGCTGCTGATGCTCTCCGCAACGGAGGCCAATCCGAAGGGCACCCATCTCCCATGGATGGTGCTGGGCGCGTGGACCTTGTGCCAAGCGGCGCTGGGCACGGTGCTGGCGATCCCGATGAAGCGGAACATGATCAACCGGGAAAAGCTCCGGTTTCCTTCGGGCACTGCGGCGGCGACCACGCTGTACTCCCTGTACTCCGAAGGCGCGTCTGCGATGAAGAAAGCCAAGCTTCTCGTGTGGACCGCGATCGGCAGCGCGGTCGTACCTTTGCTGATCGACCTGCACATGGCCAAAGACGAGAAGGGCAACGGGGCGACACTGCTCCCCACCGATTCCCCGATGTTCGATTGGCTTCCAGCCCGGGGCACCCACATTGGGGCCGACGGGGCCGCCGTGGCGAACAAGCCCAGCGATTGGACCATCGTCATGGACCACAATCCGGTCATGATCGCTGCGGGCGCGCTCGTTGGTCTTCGCGTGACCCTGTCCATGCTGCTGGCGGGGCTCGCGCTCGCCTACATCGTCGGCCCGCTGGGTGCCGAAGCCGCCTGGCTCAACCCCATCACCGGCAAGGAAGTGCTCGCGACCAGCGTTCCTGGCAGGGCGTGGAAGGAGATCGGGCTGTGGTTGGGCGTTCCGATCATGGTCTCCTCCGGTCTGCTCTCGTTCGCCTTGCAATGGAAAACCATCGTCCGTGCTTTCAAAGGTGCGACCGGCGGGTCTGCGGGGTCCACCGCCCACGAGAAGCTTGTCGCCGAGACCGAGGTCCCCTTCCAATGGTTCCTGATCGGCACCCTGGTTTCAGGGGCCGGATGCGTCGCAATCGCGGCGATATCCTTTGGAGTTCCCTGGCACTATGGCGTGCTGGCGGTGCTGATGACCTTTGTGCTCGCGTTGGTGGCGTGCCGCGCCACGGGTGAAAGCGACATCACCCCCGTCGGGGCGATGGGCAAGATCATGCAGTTGACCTACGGCGTGCTCATCCCCCAATCCACGACTGCAAACCTGATGACCGCGTCGATAACGGCGAGCGCGTCAGGCGCCGCGGCCGACCTGCTCAACGACCTGAAGAGCGGCTACCTGCTGGGGGCCAATCCTCGCCGCCAGTTCATCGCGCAGGCCTCGGGCATTGTCGCTGGAACGATCGCCACCGTGGTCGGCTTCTACCTCCTCGTGCCCGACGCCACCGCGCTCACCGGCATTGACGGGAAGCCGCCGGCCTTTCCTGCCCCGGCCGCCCAGACCTGGAAGGCCGTTGCGGAGCTGTTCAAGTACGGTTTCGGCAACATGCACCCGATGCACCAGCAGGCCATCGCCGTGGGGCTCGCCATCGGCGCGGCCTTGCTGGTCTGCGACACGCTGGCCCCCAAGAACGTGAAGCCGTGGCTGCCGTCGGCCACCGGCGTCGGCCTTGGACTGATCCTTCCCTTCCAGTTCCCGTTGAGCATGTTCATCGGGGCGGTCATCGCGCATCTCTGGACGAAGCGGTCCGCGAAGTCGGCCGAGGATTACCTCGTACCGGCCTCGGCGGGCATCATCGCGGGCGTGAGCATCATGGGTGTGCTCGTGGCCTTCGTGAACAACATCGTTCTGGGTTGAAGGGTCAGCGTACTTCGTTCGGGCTCAACGCCATTTCCTCCTCGAAGCTGACCCGGAGCTGGATGAGCGAAGGGTGGTCGGCGCGAGGAGGCTCGTAGGTGATCACGCCTTCGGGGCCCGAACGGCCACCTTCGACCTTCAACCATCCAAAATCGATCTCGGTGATCAGCTTGAACTGCTGACGGGGGAGGGCGGCATCGGGGAGCGAATCGGTCTCCTGGGCGAACGAGGCGGCGACGAAGAGAATCGAGAACATGGGGAACCTCCGCCCGCCTCAGACACGCGGGGGGGCGGGGAGTTCCAGTTTTGAAGGGGGGGTGGTGAAGCCCGTGTCGCCTTGGGCGTCCTTCGGGAGACCTCCGCCGGCCGGGCGCAGGTTCAGTCGTTGTTGGCGGATCGGCGGTAACGTTGGAAGGCGGCATACTGCCGGCTCAAGCGCTACGGCACCCCTCCCCCCAGCTCGCACACCCTGGCAAACTCCGCCTCCGTCAGCGGCGTGACGCTCAGACGCCCCTGCTTGACCAGCTTGCTCTCTTTGAGCAGGTCATCCGTCTTGAACTGGGCGAGGGTCACGGGGTGGGGGAGCGACGCGACGGGGGCGAGGTCCACCGCGAGCCAACGCGGGTCATCCTCGGCCGTGGGATCCGGGTAGGCCTCGCCCACGACGTGAGCGATCCCGACCACCGCCTTGCCCTCGTTGGAATGGTAGTAGGCGACCCGATCCCCGAGCTTCATCGCCCGAAGATTGTTGCGGGCCTCCGCACTTCTCACGCCCGTCCAGGCGGTGCCGCCATCGGCAACGAAGCGGTCCCAACTGTAGACGGAAGGCTCCGACTTTGCGATCCAGTGGTTCATCGGCCCAGCCATTTGCGTTTCAACGCGTCGTGTTCCCGCACCGAGCGGGAGGGGTGAATCGTGCCTGAGGCATCGTGCAGGTAGTACCAGAAATCCGTCGATTCAGGGTGCATCGCGGCGTTCAGCGACTCGATGCCCGGGTTGCCGATCGGGGTGGGCGGGAGGCCGGAGCGGAGCCGAGTATTGTAGGTGTCAGCGGGATCGAAGAGCTGGTGCAGGAACGCAGGTTCATCGTTCCAATCGGCCAGGGTGTAGCGCGAGGTGGCGTCGATGCCGAGGTTCCACGAGGCATCCAGCCGCTTCCACATGATCCCGGCCACCAACGGGCGATTTGCCTTACTCGGCTCCTCGCGCTCGATCATGCTCGCCACGATCACCACCTGTTCCATCGTGCGGCCACCGTTCGCGGCCCCCTCCGCCAAGGCAAAGCGCTCTCCGAAGGCTTGAAGCTGCCGTTCGACGAATCGTTGCGGATCGAAATGGTCTGGGGCGACCTGGTAGGTGTCGGGGAAGAGGTAGCCTTCCAGGTTGCCCGCGGGAACAGGAAAACCCGGCGAATACGCGGCACCCTTCTCGGTAGCCGCGAGGTACGCCCCGGCAGCAATCAACCCCTGAGCGGCCAGGGCCTGGTCGATGTCCCGGCGCCGCCACCCTTCCACGACCGTGAACGGCACGTCGTCGGCGACAGGAACGCCGCACAGGGCGGCGAGCAGCTCGGGGGCGGTCATCGCCTTGTGTACCCGGTGCTTCCCCGCCTTCAGGCAGCTGCCGTCGCCCCCCAAACGAAGGAACCACCCCCAGCGGTCCGCCGAGGTGACAAGGCCAGCCTGCGCCAGGTCGGCGGCGATCCCGCGGGCGGTGCTGCCGCGAGCGACATCGAACACAGCTTCGGCGGTGTCTCCCGGCGCGGGGGCGGCCTCAAAATCACAGCCTAACAACAAGAAGACCCACATCTACACATCCCCCAGAGGCCACAGGTCGCGACCCGAGAGGACAGCCTGGTCCCTCGGCTGATCAAGAACGGTGACCATCGCGGTCGCAAGGACCAAAAGCGGGATGGGCCGCCAGTCGTCTGCGAACGCCCGCAGTCCGGGAACGCCGCGCAGCCCGCGGCCCATCGCCTGGAAGACGCCCGGCACCTCGCGCTTCCCGTGGGTGGCATCGGATGTGCCTTCCGGGGAGACCAGCGCGGCGGGTCGAAAAATCGTCCAAGACAAACCTTGTGTTTCCCGCACGATGCGCTCACACTCCCCCTTCATCTTCAAATAGGCCCCCATGCCGCCCGCGCCGAAGCTGGAGAGCAGCAGAAAGCGCGGAATCGCCTCGCGCTTCGCCGCCTCTGCGAGCTGCCGGGTGCTGCCGATGTCCGCGCTTTCGTAGGTGTCCCCGGAGGCGAAGCGCGACTGCATCGTGCCCACCAGGGACACGACCGCATCGCAACCCCGAACCGCCGCTGCAAGCGCATCGGCGTCGGACAGATCGCAGATGTGCCCACGCGGATCGGTGCCGAAGGCGTGCCGCCCCGCGGTCTGCGGGCGGACATGCAGGCGCAGCTCATGACCGCGCTCGGTGGCAAGCGGAACGAACACGACCCCGGTGGCGCCGGTCGCGCCGGCCACAAATACGCGCATCTTTGTAGCCTAATCCGCCGTGGTGGCGGGGGCTGGCCCGGCTACGCTCCGCGCGTGCGCCTCAACCCCCGCCTCGCCGCGCTGCCGACCTACCCCACCGTGGTCCTCGACCGAAAGCGCGACGCCCTGTTGGCCGCCGGGAAAGCGGTCTATGACTTCGGCACGGGCGATCCCACCGAGCCCACCCCGGCGTTCATCCGCGATCGGTTGCCTGCGGCGATCCCCGACAACTGTCGCTACCCGACCGTGCTCGGGGGCGCAGCGGTCCGGACCGCCTTCGCGGGCTGGGCACAGCGACGCTTCGGAGTCTCCCTCGACCCCGCCACGCAGGTGCTACCCAGCTCTGGAAGCAAGGAAGCGGTGTTTCATCTTCCGCTCCTGGTGATCGATGCGAACGCGGCGGACCGCGCGGTGGTGTTCCCCGACCCGGGGTACAGCGTGTACTACCGAGGCACGGTCCTTGCCGGCGGGGAGCCCATCGCCCAGCGGCTGTCCGGCGACTTCCGGCAGCGGGTGTGGGAGCTTTCCCCCGAGGTCCTGCGTCGAACGCGGATGGTTTGGATCAACTCGCCGCACAACCCCACTGGCGCGGTGCTGAGTCGGGAGGACCTACGGCGAACCTGGGAGATTTGTCGGGAGTACGACATCTTGCTCGCATCCGACGAGTGCTACGCGGACACATGGTTCGACCGACCGCCCCCCAGCATCCTCGAGATCGCCCAGGAAGGGGTCATCGCCATCTTCTCCCTCTCCAAACGCAGCGGGATGACCGGCTACCGAACCGGCATGATCGCTGGGGACCCGGCGTGGATGGTAAAACTGCGTGAGTTCCGCACGAACCCCGGCCTCGCACCACAGGACTTCGTGAATGCCGCTGCCGCAGCCGCGTGGGGAAACGACGCCCACGCCGAGGAGCGGCGTCACATCTTCGCGGCCAAGCGGCTCGTGCTAACCACCTTCCTTGCGGAGGCGGGGCTGGATGTCGTCGCCAGCGAAGCCAGCTTCTACCTGTGGGTACGAGTGCCGCAGGGCGAGACCGGAGAAAGCTACGCGACGCGGCTGCTCGATGGGGGCATCGTGACCAACCCGGGCAGCGCATTCGCCGTGACCGATGCCGGCCGGGACTATGTGCGGCTGGCGCTGGTGCCGGATGTGGAGACCTGCCGTGCCGCGTGTGCGGCGTGGCGGAAGCTGCTGTAAGCCATGACCACCGACCCCATCTCTGGGCGGGGAACGTTTGGCGTTCGGGGC
>CAMBIK010000208.1 GCA_945867435.1 Klebsiella pneumoniae | reverse complement strand
GCGGGGCGGCTTCCTCGTCGGGGTCCATCAGCTCCCATCCATCGGGCGAGGTTCTCTCTACCCAGCGGCTGGGGAGGTGGGCGAAGATGGTGTTCAAGCCCATGTGAAAGCCGGCCGCGCCCAGGGTGCGGGCGGGCGCGTTCGGCTTGTTCGAGATCGTGCTCCCCAGGTCCAACGTCACTTCCTTCCAGCCGGTGGTGACGAAGTCGTCTCCATCGATCGCCTCAGAGCGTGCCCCGTGGAAATCTTCCATGGCCCAGACGGAGATGCGCTCGGGGAATTCGGCGTGCGCGAGGGTGGGGAGCAGCGAAAGGGCGAGGGTCGGGAGCACGCGGCGCATCGCCGGAAAGCTACCCGATTGCGGCCTGCCGCGCTTGCCCAACCCGGTTGCCCACGCCTTGGCGGGGAGATAGGAGGCGGGCGCGTAGCAGCGTCGGCCCGACGCTCAGGGAGACTCCGATGGCAGCAGTTGAAGGCACGGGTGGGCACCCAACCGGGATGTTCAAGACGCTTCGCACGGATGCGTGGTGGTTTGAACCGCTGTGGACCGGTCTGGGTTTCCTGATCTTCACGATCTACGCGAACTACGAGATGTTCAAGGGCGACCACTACTGGTGGTCGGACGGCGGCACCGGCTTCGGTGGCTATCTGTCCCCGTTCTTCTCGCCTTTGCTCTTCATCGAGCCCGGCGTGTGGGAGGCTGGAAAGGCTCCGCATTCCTTCTTCGGGGACCAGCCGGGCTGGTGGCCCACATGGTTCCCTTCCATCTCCGCCGCGCTCATTCTGCCGCTCCCGCTCTCCTTCCGATTGACCTGCTACTACTACCGGAAGTTCTACTACCGAGCCTACTTCATGTCTCCGCCCGCCTGCGCCGTGAACCCGGCACCACAGCCGGGGAAGTACGAAGGCGAACGGATGCTTTTGCTGTTCCAGAACCTCCATCGCTACGCGCTGTACGCGGCCATCGTGGTGCTGGGCTTCCTGCTCCACGATGCCTACATGTCCTTCTTCCGCGACGGTAAATTTGGCGTGGGGGTCGGCAGCATCATTCTCACGCTCAACCCCATCCTGCTGGGGATGTACACCTTCGGTTGCCACGCCTGGCGCCACCTCGTCGGCGGCCGCAAGGATTGTTTCAGTTGCGATGCGATCAACCGCGATCGAGGCATGACCCGCTCGTACGGCCTTTGGCGGGGGGTCACCTGGCTCAACGAACGCCACATGCTCTTGGCGTGGGTCAGCATGATCTGGGTGGGGTGGACCGCGGTGTATGTACGCCTCGTCGCGACCGGTACGATTCACGACTACAGCACGTGGGGAAACTAGAATGCTCGACGTGAAGGAACTGCAACGCGTCGATCACGATGTTTTGATCATTGGCGCGGGTGGCGCGGGTCTGCGCGCAGCCATTGAATGCGGGATGGCCGGGTTGTCCACGGGGGTGATCTGCAAGTCCCTGCTCGGAAAGGCCCACACGGTCATGGCCGAAGGTGGAATGGCGGCCGCGATGGGGAACGCCGACTCTCGCGACAACTGGAAGATTCACTTTCGCGATACGATGCGCGGCGGAAAGTTCCTGAACGACTGGCGCATGGCTGAACACCACGCGAAGGAAGCTCCCGCCCGTGTTCACGAATTGGAGGACTGGGGCGCGGTTTTCGACCGGACCAAGGATGGACTGATCTCCCAGCGCAACTTCGGTGGGCATCGGTACCCGCGGCTCGCGCACGTCGGGGATCGTACTGGCCTCGAGTTGATCCGCACGCTGCAGGATCGGGCTGTGCATCAGGAGAACCTGAAGGTGCATATGGAATGCACCGTTCTTGACTTGATTAAAGACGGCGATCGCATCGCGGGCGCTGTCTGCTATTGGCGGCAGACCGGCCGATTCGTGCTGTTTACGGCCAAGTCCGTGATCCTCGCCACGGGCGGTGGTGGCAAGTGCTGGTCTATCACCTCGAACAGTTGGGAAGGCACGGGGGATGGTTACGCGCTGGCCTACGAGGCCGGTGCCGAGCTGGTGGATATGGAGTTCACCCAGTTCCATCCCACGGGAATGGTGTGGCCCCCCTCGGTCAAGGGCACTCTGGTCACTGAAGGCGTGCGCGGCGAAGGCGGCATCCTCCTGAACAAGGATGGCGACCGCTTCATGTTCAAGTACGTGCCCGAGAAGTTCGCCAAGGAGACGGCCGACACGGTGGAAGAGGCCCAGCGCTGGCTCGATGGCGACAAGAACGCCCGTCGCCCGCCCGAGCTGCTCACCCGCGACGTTGTCGCGCGGTCCATCAACGCAGAAGTGAAGGCCGGCCGGGGTTCGCCCCACGGGGGCGTGTTCCTCGACATCGCCAAGCGTCGTCCTCCCGAGTACATCAAGAAGAAACTCCCCTCGATGTACCACCAGTTCAAGGAACTGGCCGAGCTGGATATCACCAAGGAGCCGATGGAAGTGGGTCCGACCTGCCACTACTTCATGGGTGGCGTGAAGGTTGATCCAGACTCTCAGATGACCCGCGTTCCCGGACTGTTCGCGGCCGGCGAAGTGTCGGGCGGTATGCACGGCGCGAACCGCCTCGGCGGCAATTCCCTGTCCGACCTCATCGTCTTCGGCAAGCTCGCCGGGGATGGTGCGGTTGCCTACTGCAAATCGGTCGCGATGCCTGCGTTGCATGAGGACCAGGTCCTCACCTCCATCCGCCGCGCCACGGCCATCCTGAACCGAGAGAAAGGAGAAAATCCTTACTTGGTCCATGAAGATCTGCAGAAGACGATGCAGGACAACGTGGGCATCATCCGCACGCGGGCAGAGCTCGAAACGGCCCTGGTCGCCCTCGCCGCCCTGGGGGAGCGCGCGGCCAACGTCAAGGCGCCGGGCACGTCGCAGTACAACGCGGGCTGGCACGAGGCGATCGACCTCCGAGCCATGCTCATCGTGAGCGAGTCGGTCACCCGCGGCGCGTTGCTTCGGGAAGAGAGCCGTGGCGGCCACACCCGCGACGACTTTGCGGGCGAACGCGACGACTGGATGAAGGTGAACGTGGTGTCCCGCAAGGGAGCGGATGGGAAGATGGAACTGGAATCTGTGGTTCGACTTCCGGGCCCCCCCGAACTGGTCGCCATCGCCAACGCCACGCTCGAAGATCTGGAGGGCAAGTAAGATGGCCGAACGCAATTTCCGGGTCTGGCGCGGCGATGAGTCGGGCGGCGAATTCGTTGATTACAAGGTGGAAATGGAGCCGGGAATGGTCGTTTTGGACGCCATTCATCGCATCCAGACCCACCAGGCCAACGACCTTGCCGTGCGTTGGAACTGCAAGGCGGGGAAGTGTGGAAGCTGCTCCTGCGAAGTCAACGGCAAGCCCAAGTTGAGCTGCATGACCCGCGTGGGCGACTACGCTCCCGAAGAGACCATCACCGTGCAGCCGCTCAAGGCCTTCCCCATCGTGAAGGACCTGGTCACGGATGTGACCTGGAACTACGAACAGAAGGCCAAGATCAAGCCCTTGCAGCCGCGCCCGCGCGAAGCCGACGGCACGCATCGCATGCAGCAGGAAGATGTGGATCGCGTTCAGGAATTCCGCAAGTGCATCGAATGCTTCCTGTGTCAGGACGTGTGCCATGTGCTTCGGAATCAGAATCGCCACGATGCTTTCGTTGGCCCCCGGTTGATGATTCACCTGGCCCAGTTGGAGATGCACCCGCTTGATACCGCGGACCGCATCCCGGCGATCAAGAACGACTACGGCAGCGGTCTCTGCAACATCACGCGTTGCTGCACGGATGTGTGCCCCGAGCACATTGCAATCACCGACAACGCGATCATTCCTCTAAAGGAACGCGTCGTGGATCGCTACTACGACCCGGTCATGATGATTTGGCGGGCGATCACGGGGAAGTCAGCGTCCTAAGCAGTGAGTCGGGCGTCACCCCCCGGCGAGAGCAAGGGAAGTCCATCGGGGCTTGCTTCGGCGGCTCGGTTCCATGCCGGTGACCACGCGGTGAACGGGTGAATCGGCGTCAGTTGCTACGCGTCGGGCGCCTCCGGCTCCCCGCCAGCGCCGCAAGCAGCACCCCGCCCACCGCGAGCCCGGTTCCACCGGAGCTGTCACAGCCGCCGAAGAGCCCCCCCACGCGATCGTGGAGCGCCGGTTCGTCGCTGTCTTCCTCGCCGCTGTCGCCGCTGTCGCCGGGGTTTTCGGTCGTGGCGTCCGCGCCATCGCAGTCCTGGTCGATGCCGTCGTCGGGCAGGTCGTTCCCCCCTGGATGCACGTCGCTCCGGCCGTCGTCGCAGTCATCGCCATTCGTCACATAACCAGGGATCGACGTGCAGGATACGCCGGCTGCTTTGGGGTGCCCGTACATGTCGCCGTCGTTGTCGGCGTGGAGCTCGATGCCATCTGCGGCGTTGTCGTCGATGTCGCCGGAGCAATCGTCGTCGAGCCCGTTGCACACCTCGATGGCCCCGGGATTCACGCTGGCGTTGCCATCGTCGCACTCTTCGCAGGCGCCGAAACCATCGCCGTCACTGTCGTACAGGCCCGTGGAACCATCGCAGTTGTAGTCGTTCGCGTCCTCGCACTCGGTTTCCGAGGCGCCAGGGTGGTAGGCGTCGTCGCTGTCGTTGCAATCGCCGACGGGGTCGGTGCCAAGGGCCTCTCCGGCATCGGAGCAGTCGCTGTCGCCGCTCGCGAGCGTGGTGGAGTCGTCCCGGTACCCGTCGTCGTCGAGGTCGGTGTAGCAGGTCTCCGCACCATCGCAGTCCTGGTCCACGCTGTCCGCGGGAACTTCGACCGCTCCGGGCATGACGGTGGCATCGCTGTCGTCGCAGTCGTCGGTCGCAGCGGTCCCTTCGGCCTCGCCGAGGTCGGAGCAGTCCTCGTCGGTGCTCGCGACGGTGGCGGTCGGGTCGGGTCGGTGGCCATCCCCATCCGCATCCACGAAGCAGGTCTCCGCGCCGTCGCAGTCCTGGTCCACGCCATCGCCTACGCCTTCAGATGCACCTGGGAAGATCGCGGCGTTTCCATCGTCGCATTCCTCACAGGCCGCCCAGCCATCGCTGTCCACGTCGTCGTAGCCGGTGGCACCGTCGCAGTTGTAGTCGTTCGGGTCGGAGCAGTCGGATTCGGAGGCGCCAGGGTGGTAGGCCCCATCCGCGTCGTTGCAATCGCCGGTTGGGGTCGTGAGCGAGCCTTCGCCGGCGTCTGCACAATCGCTGTCAGCGGAGACAATGAGCGTCGTGCCGTCCAGGTAGCCATCCGCGTCCACGTCCTCGAAGCAGATCTCGCCGCCATCGCAGTCTTCGTCGATCTCGTCGGCTGTCAGCTCGGCAGCGCCCGGGTAGCTGTCGGGGTCTCCGTCGTCGCAGTCGGCATCGGGCAGGTTGGCGTCGGCTTCGCCGGCGCTGTTGCACTTCAGGTTGCTGCTGGGTGAGGTGGTTGAGGTGCGATATCCGTCATTATCGGCGTTGTCGTAGCAGTCTTCGAGAAGATTGCAGTTCTGGTCGATGCCATCGCCGGCCACTTCGGTCGCGCTGGGGTTTAGGGACGCGTCGGTGTCGTCGCAGTCGCTGGGCGCGCTGGCTTCGGCCTCACCCGCGTCGGTGCAGTCGAGGTCGGCAGAGGGGAGGGTGCCCGGTCCGCGGTAGCCGTCGTCGTCGGCATCCGCATGGCAGACATCGCCGCCGTCGCAATCCTGGTCCACCCCATCGGCGGTCGTTTCCGCAGCAGAGGGGTGGGTGAGCGGGTCGGTGTCATCGCAATCGTCGGCGTTCGCGACGACGGAGCCGCTGGGCGCACATCCTGAAATGGCGGCGCCGGCATCGCCGTAGCCATCGCCATCGGCATCCGTGTAGAGCGTGAGGATGCCCGACACGCTGGGATCGTCGTCGTCGATGAGTCCGTCGCAATCTTCGTCGCCACCGCCGCACACTTCCGTGCCGTCGGGGGAGGTTGCACTGTCGCTCGGGTCGCAGTCGTCGGCGTTGTCCGCGCTGCCGAGGGGGGCTTCGCAAGCCAGCTCGGAGAGGGAGGGGTCGCCGTAGCCATCGGCGTCCGTGTCGTCGTACCAACGCGTGGCATCCACGGCGGAGGCGTCGTTGGAGAGGCCGTCGCAGTCCTCATCGACCTCGGCCGCGTCGCACACTTCGGCTTCCCCAGGATTCACGGCCGCTTCGCTGTCGTCGCAATCTCCGGATGGCGTGGATGCGGAGGCTTCCCCCGCCCCCCCACAGCTGGTGTCGAGGCTTGCTACCGTGGAGCGCGAACGGTAGCCGTCGGCGTCGGCGTCGGCGTAGCAGGTCTCCATGCCGTCGCAGTCTTGATCGGTTTCGTCGCCCGTTACTTCTGCGGCGTTGGGGTTGATGCTGGCTTCCGCATCGTCGCAATCGGTGGTTGCGGTGGTCGCGGTCCCTTCGCCTGCGTCGTCGCAGTCCAGGTCCGCGCTGGAGACCGTGCTGCCGCTGGTGTCGAGGAATCCGTCTGCATCCGCGTCGTCGTAGCAGACTTCCATCGTGTCGCAGTTCTGGTCGGTCCCGTCTCCGACGATCTCGGTCGCGCCCACATGGATGGTCGAGTCGGCGTCGTCGCAATCCGTCGTGGG
>CAMBIK010000207.1 GCA_945867435.1 Klebsiella pneumoniae | reverse complement strand
GAGCAGCCGGCTGTCGTGCCAGCCTACCCCTCGGTCCGTCCAGGTCGGCCCGTAGTCCTCGTCGTAGCTGGCGTCAGATTGTGCTGTTACGTCCCAGGCAAGGCGTCGGTGTGCGTCTGCGAAACCTGCGCGGGTCACCACGGCGCCACGCGGCGATTCGGATCGGCTGTCCCACCCTGCGGCTCCGTTCAGGGTGACAGGACCGGCGAGGGCCAGGTCCACCCTTCCGCCGCGGGACTCGCTCCAGGCTGGCCCAACCTCGATGATCTCTGGCCCAACCCCGAAGCGTGCATGCTCGCTTGCAAACCACCCGAGGCTGCCCCACCCCACCTGCGGCAGGAGAAGCCGGAAGGCCCGCGGGTTGAGCGGTTCGCGCCAGTACGGGATGGGCAGGACCGGAACGTCGAAGATGCGCACGGTGCCGCCGTGGATGATGGCGACCTCGGCACCGATCAACTCGACCTCCTTGGCACGGAAGCTCAACGCGGGACGGCCTCCGTCCGCGCAAGCGCAGGGCTCGAGGAACGCCTGCTGCGCCCGCACCCGGTCGGCGGAGGCATCGAAGCTCAGCACCTCGGCGCGAACGGTCACGCCTTCGCGCGCGAGCTTCGCCTCTGTCAAAACCCCGGAGCGCGCGCTCAGGTTCACCTTGGCCACGGCGAATCGCAGGTTGCCCGTGGTGCGGGTCCATACGCCATCGACCACGGTCAAGACTTCGGCGGTGCCAGTCGCGCTGGCCGCCTCAAGGACGTCGGTGCCCACTGTCACCACGACGTGGCCTCGCGCCTCCAGTTGGCCATCGACCCACGTCAGCGAGTCCGCGACGACCGTGACTCGTTCCACCTCAGAAGCCGCGGCGGCGGCAGCGTCGGAGGCGGGCGAGTCGGGAGTCACGCGGGTGCAGCGCCGACCAGGTCGCGGACCTCCCCGACGAGGTACAGCGAGCCGGCAACAATGACCAGATCGTCGTCGATTCGGGCGGCCTTCAGGGCGTCCTTGATCGGGCCCGCCGCGGTGACCGGAACGGGCAGCCCCTCGCATTCGGCGGCTATTTGAGCGGCGGAGCGCGCCCGTTCGTGAGTGCCGGCCGTGGTGAAGATCCGGTCCACAACGGGCGCGAGCGTTGCGGCTACGCCCCGGATGTCCTTGTCGGTGCCACCGCCCAAAACGAGCGTACGACGGCGATCGTGGGGCAACGCCGCGAGGTAGTTGGCGAGGGTGGTGGCACCCGGTGGGTTGTGCGCGCCATCGACCAACAAGTGGGCCCCCAGCCAGTCCAGCCGTCCAGGGTGGCGTGCGTTGGCCAGGCCCGCCCGCAACGCCGACTCGGTCACTTCCATCCCGGAGAGCTCCAGCACGCGAAGGGCCACTCCGGCGTTGATCAACTGGTGGTCCCCAAGCAGGCCGACTGCGAGCCCTTCCCAGGTGTGCCGCCCCGAATAGCGGAAGTCGTTCACGCTTCCGAAGCCCTCGAAGTCGATGCCCCAGACATGGAGTGGGGCGTTCCGCTCCGCTGCGACCGAGCGGATGACTTGAAGGGCGTCGGCCGGAAGCGGTCCCACCACGACCGGTACGCCCGGCTTGATGATTCCGGCTTTTTCCCCAGCTATGCTGGCATGATCGCTGCCGAGCTCGTCGCAGTGGTCCAGGCCGATGCTCACGATCGCCGCCACTCGCGGGGTGACCACGTTGGTGGCATCCAGGCGGCCCCCCATGCCGACCTCGATCACCCCGACGTCTACATTCGCTTCGGCTAAGGCCTCAAAGACGCAGGCGACCGTAAACTCGAAATAGGTGAGGGGGTAGGGCTCGTCGGTGAGCTGCGCGGCCGCCGCCCAGGCTTGCCGGGCACGGTCGATCCGCTCGATGACGGGGCCCAGCTGGTCGTCCGAGATCGGCACGCCATCGAAGCGAATCCGCTCATTGACGGTTTGCAGGTGAGGGGAGGTATGCACGCCCACGCGCCGGCCGGAGGCCAGAAGGATGGCCCCCAGGATCTGCGCGACGCTGCCCTTGCCGTTGGTGCCACCGATATGGAGGACGGGAAATGCGCCCTGAGGATTACCCAGGGTGCCCAAGAACTCCCGCATCCGGGCCAGGCCGAGGCGAATCCCGGCGCCCGCGAGGGCGTCGAGAACGGGATGCCCCTTCATGCGGCGGGCGAAAGGTGGCGGCAGAGCCGGGCGAGCGTGTCCTTCAGGTCGGCCCGAGGCACGATCAGGTCGACCATTCCGTGGTCGAGCAGGTATTCGCTCGTCTGGAAGTCATCTGGAAGTTCTTGACGAATCGTCTCGCGGATCACCCGCGGGCCGGCAAATCCGATGAGCGCGTGGGGTTCGGCCACGATGACATCGCCCAGCATCGCGAAGCTGGCGGCAACCCCACCGGTCGTCGGGTCGGTCAACACGGAGATGTAGGGCATCTTGGCAACGTCGCGAAGCTGGGCCAGCGCGGCACAAGTCTTGGCCATTTGCATGAGGGAGAGAATGCCTTCTTGCATCCTGGCGCCGCCCGATGCCGAAATCACGATGGCCGGGCGTCGGCGTTCGGCCGCGCGTTCGAACTGGCGGGTGATCAGTTCGCCCACCACGGAGCCCATCGAGCCGCCCATGAAGCGGAAGTTGAAGGTGCCGATCTCGACCTCGACGCCGTTTATCGCAGCCGACCCGGCAACGTAGGCATCGAGCTCGCCCTGCGCGCGTTGGGTGGAGGTGAGGCGTTCGGCGTAGGTGCGGCCGTCGGAAAAGGTGAGGGCATCCACCGGGGCCACATAGCGATCATGGCGGATGAAGCTTCCTTCATCGCAGAGCACGGCGAGGCGTGCAAGGCAATCCCATCGGTGATGGTGCTGGCAGTGGTGGCAGACGCCCATCACTTCCGCCAGCGCGGCGCGGAACAGGATCTGGTCGCAGCCCGGACAACGGACCCACAAGTCCTTCTTGGCGGGTTGGGTGCGGGGCTCGGTTTGAAGGGGCGCGGGGGCCTGTTCGAACCAGCGCGGCGGTTTGGGGTCCTGCGACATGCTGCGCGCTTAGCGCACTACCCCGGAGGGGGGCAACTGCGGGGCGAAGGTGTCCCACACGAGCTGATGCCAGCGGTGGCGGAAAGCGCGGATGGCGGCGGGGTCGCGGCCGTAGGCCACGCGGTTCGTGAGCAGAACGGCGACGATTCCCAAGCCGGGAGAGATCCAGAGGCTGGTGCCCGTAAACCCGGTGTGACCGACCGCATCCTTGGGCGGTCGGGGACCCGCGCTGGACTGGTCTCCCGAAGGCGTGTCCCATCCGAGTCGGTGCGAGCCCGCGCCGTGGGTCGAAAATGCGAGTTCAGCCATGGGAACTCGCCCATCGAGCCATCGCACGGTGATCCCGGCCACGGCCGAAGCGCTGCCGAACAGCCCGGCGTGCGCCGCCACGCCCCCCATGCCGCGAGCGTTGTCGTCGTGTACGACCCCGCGCAAGCCGCCCTCCGTGGGCTCGGCCGCCGGGTGGCCCCAACTGACAGCTGCCGCAGCCTCGTGACACTTATTGGTGTATAACGCGGCGATATCCATTCCTCCGATCGCCTCGATCGCCGCACCGAGGGAGAGAAAGCCGAGGTCCGAGTAGGTGTGCTTCAGGCCGGGAGGCGTGACGAGAGGCTCGGCGAGCGCCGCTCGGAAGATGGCTTCCCTGCCCCCCTCGCGCCAGAGTTCCTTCCACCAGAGGCATCCCGCGGTGTGTTGCAACAGCATTTGCGTCGTGATGCCCTTCGCCCACAGCGGGTGGTGCCCGTTCAACGGAAGCGTGCCGTCCGCCACCATACGGAGGGCCAATTCCGTGGTGCACAGCACCTTTGTCAACGAGGCAAGGTCGTAGATTCGCTCGGCACCATGGGAAAAAGCGGTCTTCCCGTTGAGTAGGACAACGGCAGAGAGGGAAGGCGCAACCTGACCTTCCGCGCTCTCCAGCACCTCGCGCAGCGCGTTTGGCATTACCGCGTGCTGACCCTGAGACGGTCGTTCACGAGGTGGGCGGGGACGCCAAGCGGCACGGCGAGGTTGGTTGGTCCATGTCCGACCGGAAGCCCTTTGAGCACGGGGATGCCGAGTGGACCGAGCACATCGCGAAACACGTCGTCGAGGCCCCAATCCGCCCCCTCGGGCACGCGCGTGTCCAGGAAGTCGCCGAGAACGATCCCGGTGGCTCCGCTCAGAGCGCCGCTGTCGCGAAGCTGGACCAGGAGGCGATCGACCTTGTACGCCGCCTCGCCGACCTCCTCTAAAAGTACGATCGAGCCCCCCGCATCGAGCTGAAAGCGGGTTCCGCAGAGGGAGGCGAGCACGCAGAGATTGCCGCCCACCAGACGCCCGTGGGCCTCGCCGGGGATCAGCGATTCGCCCGCGAGATCTAGCTCCGTTTTGCCCGTGAGCAGGGTGAGGAGGTGAAGTCGGGAGGCTTCGTCGTTGTGGGCGGCGAGCGCGTGCAGGACGGGCGCGTGGAGGGCTGGCCGCCCTCGGCAGGCCAACGCGTTCAGGAGCGCGGTACCGTCGGAGAAGCCGAAAAAGGGCACCGGCGCCAGCGTGTCCCAGTCGATCAGGTCGAGAAGGCGGGAAAGCCCGTAGCCCCCGCGTGCCATCCACACCGCAGCGAACTCCCCAGAGAACGCCTGGCGAAGGTCGGCGATGCGAGTTTCGTCGTTCCCCGCGAGGTAACGGTGCTGCGCCCGTGCGCCGGGCAGCAACTCGGGCAGGAAACCCCAGGCGCGCAGCTGGACCAGCCCAGCTTCAAGTCGTCCGGAATCGGAGATCCCCGACGGAGAAACCACCGCGATGCGGGCGCCTTTGGGCAGCATGGCCGCTCCTATCCCACCGAGCCCGAGCTTTCATGGCCGGGTGAGCCGTCTTGGCGGCATGGCGCTACATTGGGGGGCAATGTTCCTTTCGCTCCTGTCCTGCTGGCAGCCCGAGCCGTTTCCGGCCCCTGAACCTGCTCAGGTCGAGGCCGGCGATGAGGTGGAGGGAATCGAGGAAGAGGGGGAACCGTTGGCGGAGGAGGAGGAGGAAGAGCCGCCGGCCCCCGCTGTCGCGGAGGAGGTCTCACCGTGGGCCGGCTACACGCTGGGCACGCCCCTCACCCTGGTGGCAGACAATGGTTCGGTGATTCGCGTGCTCGCCCAGGAACACATGGCGGTGACGGTGCTGCGAGAAGGTCCCGACCGCGTGAAGGTGCGCTGCGACGCGTGCACGCCGATCGTTGAAGGCTGGTTGCAGCGCCACGCCGTGATTCAGTAGGGCAGTGGCGGCGGGGCAGCGGCCGGGCCCCTACGGGTCTACGGTGCTCAGGTCGCGAGTGATCCGCGTGGCCTCGTAGCTCGCTTCCATGGCGAGGTAGCCGGCCACATCGGCCGTGAAGTCTCCTGAAAGTTCACCTTCTTCCGTCACGGAGCCTTCGGTTTCCACGGGAATCTCGTAGAACGACAGGTCGATGCTGGCCGTGCCGCTGAGCGCGCCATCGTCGTTTTCCAGGTCGAAGATATAGGAGGTGTCGATGTCGTAGCCGAGGAGGCTGAGGAGGCAGCCTGCATCGCCGGTCGCGGTCTGACCCTCCGCGTCGATCACCATGGTGAGCGCGCCCGAGCAGCCGATGGAGATGGTCTGCCCGTTGTAGTCGCCAGCGGCGGTCACGGCGAGATCCCCGACGTACACACCGGCATAAGGGCTTTGAACGAGGACACCACCAACGGTGTAGGCGAGCCGGTCGCCGTTGGGCAGCAGTGCTTCCGCGGTCAGCGCGTGGGTGCCCACGCCGAGCGTGGCGTCGGTGGCCGAGGCGCCCGTGAGCGCCCAGACTTCGTCGACATCGCTGGCCCACGTCACATCGGAAAAATCGGTCGGTGTGCCATCGGCCGCATAGACGACCGCCCTGAAATCGGCGGCGGATTCGTACGGAAGAAACGAGCCGCTGATCGGCGCTTCCACGACGAGCCGCGCCCCGTCCCAGAGGGCGTCCAGCTCGGCTTGGTCCTCTACGGCGGTGTCGTCCATGGATGTGCCGCTGTAGCTGCCATCGACAACCAGCTCGTTGTCGGTGCAGGCAAGGGCGAACAGGAACGCGATCATGGGGCCTCCGTCGGGCGCCAAGCTTAGCATGGATGCACGGAGGCCGCGCCGGTGGTCTCGGTCTCGGCGTGGTACATCGTGGAACATGAACGAGATGATCGAGGTGGAGGGGCTGACCAAGTCCTACGGCAGCTTCGTTGCCCTCAAGGGGGTGAGCTTTTCGATTCGCCGTGGCGAGATTGTCGGCTTTCTTGGCCCGAACGGGGCCGGAAAGACGACAACGATGAAGGTGCTCACCGGTTTTGTGTCCCCCACGGGCGGAGCGGCCCGCGTTCACGGGTTCGACTGCGTGGCCGAGAGCTTGCAGGTGCGATCGCATATCGGCTACCTTCCGGAGTCGGCGCCTGTGTACGGCGAGATGCTGGTTCGTGATTATCTGGACTTCATCGGTCGGATACGGGCGCTAGGGGCGGTGGAGCGCGCCACGGCCATCGAGCGCGTCGCCCACGAGTGCGACCTCGCCGACCGCTTGTCTCAACGAGTGTCTACGTTGTCCAAGGGCTATCGACAGCGTGTGGGACTCG
>CAMBIK010000206.1 GCA_945867435.1 Klebsiella pneumoniae | reverse complement strand
TCGCAACTACCTCATGTTTGAAGGCACCGAGCTGGTCGACCACGCGGGGAACGTCGTTTCCATCGATGGCGAAGCAGAGTCGCCCCTGTCCGGCACTGCGCAGGCAACGGAACGGGTGGCGGGGAGCACCGAGCGCGTGCCGGATGGGGCGGTGCTCGGCGCTGGGCCGTCGTTGGCCCCCGCTGCCTCGAACACATCGGGAGGACTCTCGCGTGTCCTTCTCCGCGTCGGCGCGGTGGGTTTGGTGGTCGGAATCGCTGTGTGGCTCGTTGTTTTCGGCACGACATATGTGCGCAAGCAGGGTGTGCTGCGTGCGGCCGATGAGCGAGCCGAGGCGTTGCTCGCAGAGATGAAAGCCCACAAGACCGACCCCACAAAGAACGGCGCCGGGGAGAGGGCTCGTCTGGCCGAAGGTGCGGCGGCCCTCTGGGAGGAAGTTTCCACCCCGCGAACGTGCGCGGTCCGCGCGCTTTCGATGGTGTGGGGACAGCGTTGGCACACCGATTCGTCGTGGTCTCAAGCTGATTTTGATGCCGCCAGTGCTGCGGTGAGCGAACCCGACTGCCGCAACGAGCCCGAGGCGATGCTCGCCCGCGCCACCCTCTACGCGGGTGCCTGTCGTCGTCGGGATCCAACGGCTATGTCAACGACCGATTGCCAACTTAGCATCCAGGCGATCGATTCATTTTGGCCGGCAGCGAAGCCGGAGGAGGGTAGCCACTGGCTTCGTGTGGAGGCGGCGTGGCAGGAGCTGCGGGCTCGTTCCGCGCTGATCGGCCGGTACGTCGAGCTTGGCAACCCCATTTGGGCTGTCCAGGCGGCCAAGGGGATGGCGAGGTGTGTCGAGGCGGAAGCCTGGCTCCCCTTTGCGCCGGTCAACGGCCCCGAGCTCCTCGATGAGTGCCTGGTGGCGGCGGGAGGGGCGAAGGACGTAACGAACTTCCTACATTTTGCGGATCTTCGCTTCTTGTCGCTCCCAGGCGACTTGGCCGCACGGCAGCACGTCATGGGCCAGGTCTATGCGGCTGCGGGTCCGGAATGTGCCGAGGTCCAGGTGGACTGGGTGGGTCGAAAGGCGGCGGTGACCGGCCATCCTTGGTGTGCAGCGATGGGGCATGTGGCGCGCCGGTGCCCTGCGGAGGCTGCGTTCGCCGAGGGCGCGCTGCTGGGAACCGCCCACCCTTGGCGCAAGCTGGAGGAAGCGGTGCCAGCACGGTGGGGCCCATGCCTGGAATGACCCCCCGGATGGCTGCCCGTCCCCATGTGCGGCCCCTGGTGTATTTCGGTCTGCTGACCGTGCTCGCCCTGATCACCGCCGTCGCAGCGGGCGAGGCGCTCTCGTTTGCCTCCAGCTACACGACACAGCGTCGTTCGGACCTCGAGGATCAGCTCTCCCAGTTGGTGGACGATGCGGAGGGTCGGATCGTGGCGGAGCGCCTGCGCCCCGTTTTCAGCGAGATGGCCGAGGCGGACGACCTCGCGCTCCTCGAGGTGCGGGCCCGCCGCGACCCGCTCGTGGATGCGGTGTACGTCTGGGATGGGGACGAGATGGTCTTCCCGCCTTCCGCCATCGAGGCCGATCTGGCCAGCCTCCGGGCGATGCCGTGCATGACCGCGTTGACGGGCGCCGCCTCCGCTGACCCTGAGCGGTTGGCCAAATCCTACGCCGCTTGCCTTCCAACCGCAGATTCGAACGTCGCGCTGTTCGCAACGTCGGAAGCGGCCGAGTTGTTCATCAACGCTGGGCTTCCCGGCCAGGCCGATGCCCTGGTCGGCGCGATCCCGGTCCTCACCGCTGTTCCCCTGTCGGAAGCACGCCGCCGCGGGGCCGATCTGAGCCTGCTGGTCGGCGTGCAACTTCAGCGGGCGCGGGCGATCAACGCTGGCGGTCGGCCGGCTTTGGCTCAGGAGTGGGTCGTGGATGTGGCCCGTCAGATCACCGGATTGGACGGCCCGGACCTTGACCGGACCCTCGAACTGACCGACTTTCCGATCCCCGCTGAGCTCCAGGAATACCCAGGGCCGCTGCGGGAGTTCACGCTGGATGTCGAGGAGCGGATCGCACGGGCACACCGCCGTCTCGATGCCTGGAAGGAGCTGGTTGGGTACCCTGTCGGTGCGCCAGGAACGCCATCCCTGGGCGAGGTTCCGCGGGTCGTCGTCGATCCGGTCGGGGAACCTCCGTGGGTGGCCTTCGTTTCACGCCTCGGCATGGGCGAGCTGACCGGAGCGATCCAGGTGGACCAGGCCGAGCTAGCCCGCGACATCCTCGATCATTCCAAGTCCAGGTTTCTGGAGTACCTTTCCATTCGGGACAGTACGGGCCGAGTGCTGGCGGGTACGACCGAAGCTCCCGAGGTGGAGGTGGCGTTTCCGCACCTTCTTCACCACATGCGGGCTGGGTTTTCGAGCTCAGCGGTGCCGACGGTAGGGCAGGCGCGGTCTGCATTCGCGCTGCGATTGGCACCCTTCGCCGTGGCCATCGGCATCGGGGTGGCCGCGCTTTTGGCGCTGATGCGTGCCGACCGCCAGCAGGAGATGCTGCTTCAGCGCCAGAGGGATTTCGTGGCGCGGGTCTCCCACGAGTTGAAGACTCCGCTGGCCGGCATCCGCGTGATGGCGGAATCGTTGGAGATCGGCGCCTTCCGCGGCGAGGCGCAGCGAGAGTTGTTCGCTCACCGCATCGTTCAGGAGACCGACCGGTTGACCGCTCGCGTGAATGAGGTGATCAAGGCCGCCACGCGCCCCGAAGACGACGTGCGGGTGTCGGCCGACATCGACGCGCTCATTAGCGAACTGGTGATCGCATGGCGACCGCGCTTCGAGGCCGTAGGCGCAAGCCTGTTTGTGGAACCGGCGGCGATGGGGACGATGGTTGTGATGCCGGTCCTTGTTCACGACGCGCTGAACAACCTGCTGGACAACGCCTTGAAGTACCGGAAGTCGGACCGCGGCGGCCAGGTCTGGTTCCGCACCAGCCTGCGGGGGCGGTGGGCGGTCTTCGAGGTCGAGGATGACGGAATCGGTGTGCCGTCCGGACAGCGCAAGTCGATTTTTGAACGCTTTCGTCGCGTGGAAGGGGGCGGTCGCGGCAAGGCGGGGGGGCACGGGTTAGGTCTTTCGTTCGTCGCCGACACCGCGCGGCTGCACGACGGTAAGGTCGAGTGTGCCGATGGGGTGGCGGGGGGCGCCCGATTCACGCTACGCATTCGAAGGAGGTCGTGATGGAACCGTCCGGAGCCAGCATTCTGGTCGTGGAAGATGACGAGACCGTGGCGATGGGCCTGGTCTCCGCGCTGGAGCACGAACGCTTCTCCGTGACCCACTGCGACACCGGCGAAAAGGCTCTGGAAGCCATCGAAGACGACCTTCCAGACTGCATTGTGCTCGATGTCATGCTCCCCGGCATGGATGGACTCTCCGTTCTTCGGCGGGTGAAGGGCGAACATCCAGAAGTGCCGATCATCCTGCTCACGGCAAAGTCGGCCGAGCTGGACCGCGTTTTGGGCCTCGAGCTGGGAGCCGACGACTATGTCAGCAAACCCTTCTCTCTGCGAGAGCTGGTGGCGAGGGTGCGGGCCAGGCTGCGGTCGCGCCCCGAGGCCCCGCGGGCACCGGAGAACTACCGCTTTGGCGTAAACGAAGTCGACCTGCGTCGTCGCATCTTGTTGCGTGCGGGTGCCGAACACCGGATGACCACCCACGAAGCAGGCGTGTTGCAGTACTTGATCGCCCACAAGGGGAAGGATGTCTCGCGTGAAGACCTGCTCCAGAACGTGTGGGGCTATTCGCCGACCATGGCCACCCGCACGGTGGACAATCAGATCCTGAAGTTGCGGAAGAAAATCGAGGATACTCCGGCTGATCCTCGACACATCCTCACCGTTCACGGGACTGGCTACCGGTTCGAGGAGTAATTGGCCGGGGTGCGCCCCGCTCCGTTGAAAGGCCCGCGGGACCCGGCACGGGAGCTTTTCCTGCGTCGAACCTCCGCTGCGCTTTCATTGCCGGCGGTGGAGATCGCGGCCTTGCTTTCTCAGCCGCGCCGGCCAAGCCTTCGCATCAATCCCCTTCGGGAGCCCGATCCGTTCCGGGCCCTCGCAGAAATGGGCGCGTTGGGGCTGGACCTGGAGCCGATCCCCTGGTGCCGGGGTGCGTACCATTTTGAGGGTGAAAAGGCTCGGCTCGTCGCCTCGCCGCTCTTTCGCGAGGGAAGGGTTTTCATCCAGAATGCCGCGAGCTTCATCCCGCCGATCGTCCTTGACCCGCAACCTGGCGATCGGATTCTCGACGTGTGCGCGGCCCCGGGTGGCAAGTCCGCTCATGTCGCTGCGCTCGTCCACAACGAGGCGGATCTCTGGCTGAACGACGCCTTGCGCCTGGACAAGCTCACCGAGGTCACCTCGATCCTCGGGGTTCGCTCCGCATCGCTCACGGCGCACCCCGGCCAGTACATCGACAAGTTCATCGACGGACCCTTCGACCGCATCCTGTTGGATGCCCAGTGTGGTGGGGAAGGGATGATCGACCTTTCGCACCCCAACGCGATGCGCTTTTGGTCGATGGAGCGGGTCACGCGCTACCACCACATGCAACGAAGCATGGTGAACGCCGCCTTTCGCCTTCTCAAGCCGGGGGGCGTGCTGGTGTATTCAACCTGTACGTTCGCGCCGGAAGAGAACGAGGAGCCGCTCGCTCATCTCGTCAAGCACCAGCCGGATGCCCACGTCGTTCCTATCGATCTGCCGATTCCAAACCGACGCCCGGCGGTGACCAAGTGGGAGGGGCGCGCCTTGCCGCCCTCCTTGGTCGGCGCGCTCCGCATCGCGCCCTCGGCTTGGTTCGAAGGTTTCTTCGTCTGTCGAATCCAAAAAGCGAGGCAGGACCAGGATTAGGGCTTCGCTGGCTCGTTCCATACCGAAGCAAGTTCGGCCTCGCTCACTTCGCGCCATTGGCCCGGCTGAAGTTCGGGAGGGAGGCCGAATGCCCCGATCGCGGCGCGGTGCAGGCTCAGCACCCGATTTCCTCCCGCGCCGATCATGCGCTTGACCTGATGGTATTTTCCTTCCCGGAGCACGATTCTCAGCGAGTCCGCACCGGTCGCCTCACAGTGTACGGCGGCGATCGGCCCCGGCTCGTCGTGGAGCTGAACCCCGCTCTTCAGCGCATGAACAAGCTCTGGCGTGCAGGGGTGAACGAGGCGAACCTCATAGGTTTTGTGGACGTTGCGCTTCGGACTCGTGAGCGCGTGGATGAGCGCGCCGTCGTCGGAGAGGAGCAGCATCCCGGTCGTGTCGGCGTCAAGCCGACCTGCGGCCTGAACCCCGCGCATGTTGAAAGGTTCCGGCAGGAGAGAGTGAACAGAGGGATGATACTGGGGTTTCCGCGACACTTCGAAGTCGACTGGCTTGTGCATCACGAGCACGACCCGCGAGGTCGCGACCCACGCTTCGCCATTCACGGTAAACGCCGTGCCTTCGGCGTTCACCTTGGCGTCAGGGTCTTCCGCAACCTCACCCGCGACCGACACGTTCCCCTCGAAAACCAGGACGCGACACGTTCGCCGGTTGCCGAATCCCTGCCGTTGGAGGAGCACGTCGAGGGTGACAAGAGCAGACAGGGGGTACTCCGAAGGGCAGCAGCCCTATCCCCTCGGGCGGCAGCGCGGGTGATCTCTCAGCGAGGCTACTCGCACCCGTCGTTGGCTTGCCCCGGCGTGCCGGGCTCTCCGCCCGTGCTCACGATGCTGGTCTGATTGCACCAATGCATCCTGTCGTCGTTGTTCCCGGCGTCCTGGTATTCAGGATCGACCCCGATCGCGACGGCCAGAGTGTACCAGGTTTCGTCGTAGTGTAGCCAGTCGATGTCAACGCCATCGGGCCGTGCCAGTACCACCTCGTCGGGACCGTTGGCGAGGGCCATGCCGGCCCCGCCGGAATCGCGCTCGAAGCTGGCATCGCACGGGACACCCCCATTGAGGGCGGCGCTCATGTCGGCGCAGAGGACCACAAAGTCGTTCGCTGCGACCACGATGCTTCCTTCCAACTCGTAGGCGTCGACATCGTCATCTCGGAAGGTGTAGCCACCGATGTCGATGCTGGAACCGCTGGTGTTGTACAGTTCGACCCACTCGCCCAGGGTGTCATCGACCACCTGAGGGTCGATCATCAGCTCGCTGAAAACCAGATCGCCCGGCTCCGCCTGCACGGGCTCGTCGGTCACGGCCACGCTGATCGTGTCGGAGCCCACATCGCCATCCGTGTCCGTGGCGCTGAGCGTGACCGAGTGCAAACCCACGGGCAGGGACTCGATGACCACGGAGATGCCTTCGGCCGTGATGGCACCTTCGAGCGGGATTCCGTCCACATCCCATCCGAGAACGAGGTCAAACGCAGCGGTGGCGCTGTCCGTAGCGTTGCCTTGGAACGTGATGGAGTCCAGCGGAGCAAACCCGGCCCCATCCAGCGGTGACGTGATGGTAACGACCGGAGCTTCACGAGGTCCAAACAGAGAGAACTCTACGGAAGCGGTCGCGCTGTCTCCGTCGGCATCGACCGCACGCAGGGTGAGGGTGTGCGGGCCGATATCTGAGTAGGTGAGCGGCATGGCGTAGCCCACCGCGCCGTC
>CAMBIK010000205.1 GCA_945867435.1 Klebsiella pneumoniae | reverse complement strand
GGCTACCGGGGGGGCCGTCGTGCCGATTGTCCCTCGCCAGGCACCCCCCGCCGAAGACACCGCGCTGGTGCCTCCCGAAGGTCAGGGTGCCGCGAACGACCCCGACCCGATGCGAGCGGCGCGGTCTGCATTCATCCGAGAGCCCTCTGAAGTGAACGGCGCGGCGCTCGCCGCGATTTTCGCGGGTTCGCGGCGTTTCTCTGCGCTGGCCGCCGTGGCTTCGGGTCCGGATGGCAAGGTCATCGGTGGGGTTTCCCTGGTCGAAGCCGCCCGACTCGCGTTCGACGCAGGCGTGGTGCGTGGCGCGATCGAGCTGGGCGAACTAGCGTTCGCACGCGGCGGCGGCGTGGCGGCGGGAGAGATTGTGGCTCGCGCATTCGGTCGGCTGGGCGAAAGCGATGGGGCGGCGCTCTGGATCGAACGAACCTCGCAGGCCCCTGAGGCCAACATGGGCGCGCTTCGTGAGGTTCCCGAGCTTGCGGCCTTGCGGGATGATCCGCGTTGGGCGCACTGGACCCTCCGTCCGGAAGCCATCTGACTGGACAGCCTGCCGGACTTCAGTCCAGGGTCGGCTGAGATTCCCCGGGCATGGATGAGCTGGCTGCCTCTGCGGACCGGTCCTTCACCAGGAGGTAGGCGAGGAGGAAGCCGATCACTCCGATCCAGATCGCCATGTCGGCCACGTTGAAGATCGGCCACACCGATGTGCCGAAGTGCTCACGGCACCACGATTTGGCGGGCTCGCTTCCGGCGTAGACCTTGATCATATCGGTCACCTGGCCGGCCCACAACCGGTCGATGAAGTTTCCGAGGGCCCCACCCAGCAGGGTTCCAAGCGCGGCGGAGAGCAGCGCATCGTCAGGGGCGAGCTTCCGGTAGGCGATGCCGACCATCGCCACTGCCACCGCGGTGAAGGCGAAGAACACCAAAAGGCGGTGCTCGTAGTCGGCCATTGCGGAGAACGCCGCGCCCTTGTTGATGGCGTGCGCGATCGAGAGGTAGTTCGGGATGATCACCACTTCATCGATGGCCGGTGGCGGCCGCAGGTTGGCTCGCACCAGCGCCTTGGAGACCTGGTCGAGGGCGACGGTTCCGGATGTCGAGATCAGCAGGGCCCTGGCGCTCGGACTCATTCCGCGTGCTCCGCGGGCAGGCTACCTCCGGGCCCGCGCGGTGTCGATGCGCCGGGCTGCATGTTCCCGCTGTGGCGGTACACGGTTGAGCTGCCGCCGTTCGCACCGAGCACGCGCGTCACCTCGGTCATGGGGTGGGCACGCAGCCAGGCATCGACGTTGGGATCACCCTGTGCCGTTCGGAAAGCCACCAGGACCGTGAATTCGGCGCTCGGCCACTCGCCGTCGAACAGGGGGCCGACGAAAATCGGGTGTGCGCGCGGGTGGTTTTGCGTGTTCACCGTGGCGTAGTCGTAGGCGAGTCCGGCACCCGCCGCTTCGATCAGGACCGTGGCGAAGGTGGGCCCGGCTGTGGGGCCGCGGCCGGAGAGGATGCCGATTGTGCCAGTCGATTCTCCCTTCGCAGCGTGGATCGCCGCCACGACTTCGCCCAGCTTCCAGGCGGCCGGGTCGAGGTCCGAAGGTCGGTAGGTGGGCGGATACGGCCACGCCAGGGCGCTCGCCGACTGGAGGGGATGGTCGTAGGCGGCCGTGACTTCCGGCGCTCCAGCCTTGAAGCGCCCCAGGGTGTACGCCGTCATCGGCATGAAGCAGAGGGCGATGGGGAGTGCCGCCGCCAGCCGGTTCCCCAGGGCGGGGAGGATGGCGAGGAGCAGCACGCTGGCGGGGAGCGCGTAGCGATCGATGGCCTCGGGGAGCGTAGAAAGGATGCCGATGCCACCGGCCACACCCGCCAAGGCGAGGGCCACGGGGCTCTGAAACTCACGACTGCGGAGCCCAAGGAAGCTCGCGACGGCCACCAGTGCCGCTCCCGGGAGGGAGAGCGCATCCCTCAACGCAAGGGGGTAGTACAGGAGGCTCTCCAGCGTGCTGGAATCCCGGTAGTTTGCGGTATTCGCGGCCATCTCGGCTCCCGACGAGAAGCCGACGTACTCCAGCACCGCCGAACCGCGCATCGTGTACCAGACCCCGGCAGGCAACAGGAAGCCGAGTACGCTGAAGCCAAGGTGCTTCCAGCGTTCCCTGGACGCGTGGACCAGCAGGCCGACGCCCGTGCCCAGGCAGATCGGGGCTGCGAAGATCGGGAAGGTGTACTTTGTCATGAACCCGATGCCGAGCCACACCCCGAAGGCGCAGGCGGGGATTCGCAGCCGAAAGCCGCGCGAGGCGGCCAGCCAGGACCAGGCCTGCACCAGCGCTGCCGCCGCGAGAAGGTCGCGAGAATGCTGCTCAACCGCCAGCCACACCATCGGGCTCGCGCACACCCCGATCCATCCCATCCAGGCTCGTCGTTCCCACACGCGCCACAGGCCATCCCAGATGAGCAGCAGGGACAGTCCCATGACCATCGGCGCAACCCAAGGTTGGAAGCCAAAAATAGTGTAGGCGACGATGCCGGGGGAATAGCCGAGCGGCGGCTGGGGGGTGATCAGCGCCCACCAGAGGTGCGCTGCAAGGCCAAGATCGCCTGCCCGCAAGAGCTGCGCAACGCGCATCTCCACGGCGATGAGGTGCCCCATGTCCCCATCCGCGTAGCGGTTGGCTCCGGCGAGGACCCCGACCATGATCAGCACCGAAACACCGGCCATCAGCCAGCCTTGTCGCCGGGTCATTGTCGTTGGCCGTCGGTCTGCACGCAGAAGAGGAGCCAGGTGGGTCCGAGGGTGGTCATCGAAGGCGATTCGCAGGTGCGAAGCAGCGAATCAATGTTGATCGGGAAGGGTGGGCCGAGGGATTCGGGGAGAATTTCCCTCGCGAAGGGCAGCATCGCTCCGTTCCGAGGGGCCTGAGCGACCAGCCATCGGCGGTCGCCCAGATCAACCGCGTGCGGGACCGTGGCGTTTTCCCACCGGTCCACGATCTGGCCATTCACCAGCTCCACGATGTGGTGACCGTTGTGATTGAGAAACAACCGCAAGGCCCCGTCGATGTAGATCGGCGCGGGGTCTACGAGCCCTCGGCCACTGTAGACCACCTCGGAGTTTCTCCAACGGCCGCCTATCCAATGGCTGCGCCAGATTTTAGCGACAAGGTTGCCTTGCGCGGGATCGTTGTCGATGCCTTCGGTCTCTGCAAACCACATCTCAAGCCCCTTCGGCCCGACGACGCAGGCGGGGTCTACGCCGCCGGTCGTGTCGCCCTCCAGCGGGATGCGATGCGCACCCCAAGTCGCAAGGTCGAAAGAGCGGAAGGAGTCTACGAAGGGGAGGGGAAACGCGGTCTCCCACCAGGGGATAGTGCGGCGGTCCACGAGTCCCGGCACCCACACTTCCCCCTCGAAGGTGCAGGCGTGTAACGAGGATATTCCGTGGGCCAGGGGTGCCATGTCGATCGACCAGGTGGCACCGCGGTCGGCACTGCGCAACAGGCGCACGCGGAGGGAGGAAGTGGGGTCAGCACCGAGGGTCGCTCGCAGGGGGGCGTCGTCGCGCCGGCAGGCACCGATCAGGGCGAGAACGGCGAGGAGCGGGGCGCGTTTCAAAGCGCGCAGGCGTCCCCGTCGAGGGCGAGATCCGGCGACAGCGGCGCGTTTGGCACCCCCCGCAGGCCGATGCGCCACTCCCCCTTCTCGAAGTACAGCGCCTCCGCGAGGGTTCCGCCAGGCACTCGGTCGCAGAGCGGCTCGGAGAATGCGTCCAGCCTGCCATCGTTGTCGAGATCGATCCAGGCCGCAAAGAAGGCTTTTTCGTAGAGCCGTGTGGCGGGGGGGTCTGAATCCAGGCACAGGGTGAACGTGGACCCATCCCGCGATTCCACGCGGGTGAGCGGTTCGATGTCCGGCAGCCGGAAGTTGGCGGCGTCGAGGATGGCCGCGTGGGCCGCGGCATCGGCGCCGACAGCACCGCTGACGGTCAGCGTGAGTTGCCTTCCCTCGGGGCACCCGGTTGGGCTGCCACTGTCCACCGCGGTGTCCACGACCACGGGGGTCGGGGGGGCGGCCGCCTCGCAGGCCAGCAAGAGGGCGAACACGTCAGACACCCGCTTCGATGGAAAACGACGTGCGCGCCAGGGTGGTGAGCGGCACCAGCGCCGCCATCTCGGCGGGAAGACCCAACTCCCGAAGCAGATAATTGGCGGCGGGTCGGAACAAGAGCTCGGCCACGACATCAATCGGGTACGCGGCATTTGCGGGCACCAGACCACGAAGATTGTAGGCGACATCGCGCACTTCGCCGGCCTCCAGCATCTCTCGAACGACGGTGGTCACGCTTCCATATGCCGCGGTCACCTCGTTTCCATCCTTGTCATACAGGTACTGGCGGAATGCGGATTCGCCTGATGAAATCCACGGGTCGCCGTAGGGATCGATCTCGCTGTGTTCATCGCGCAGATCGCCGTTTTCATCGAGGTCCCCCGATTCCAGGTACACCGTGCCGTCGGCGCCGATGACGCTCAGGTGTACCCAGACTTCGCGTGCGTGAGCGGACCCGGTCGGGAGCGAGTGGCCGGGGTTCAGGTTCGTCACGGCCACGCGCACAACCTCGCCGTCGAGCTCCGCCGAGATGGCGCCAGCGGTGCCGAGCAGGTCTTGCATGCCACGGTATTGCTGGTGGGAGTCCGCAAACTCCACCAGCGGCACGTCTACCCCTACGAAGCGGTGGTCGTGCAGCTCGCGGTCGCCCCAGCCCACAGCGGCCTCCCCGCTGTAGGCAGGCATGTGACACGCCTGACACGTTGCAATCGCAGGTTCCGCCTCTGTTCCCCCCGCGGCAGCGTTCGCTTCCGCCCACTCCGTGTAGGTGAATTCGATCTGGATCAGCCCGTCGTGGGTTGCGGTTGAGATGTTCACGTCGTGGCAGGGGCGGCAGTACGCGGGCGTGGTGAAGACATCCTCCTCCTCTACGCCGTGCGGCGCGCCGCCCGGATCGGGGAAAGGGCCGAAGTAATAGTCAGCACATCCCGTCAGTTGTTTTCCGCCATCGGTCACATCATAGATGCGATGACATGTCTGGCAGTCCACGCCGCGCTGGCCTTCCACCAGCAGCTCCGAAGTGGTGTCGGCGTGCAGCTTGGGTTCGGCATTGGTGAGGTCGGCGATCGGCGAGTGGCACGTGATGCAGAAGTTCTCGATCTGGTTGGTTTCGTAGCTCAACTCGTTTCCCGCCCAGAAAACGGGGTCAACGACCGCGTAGGCATGCGCGGAGCCCTGCCACTGGTCGTAGTGTTGCGGGTGGCACTCGGCGCAGGTGTCGGTGTTGGTGAACGTGGCGGGGTCGTACTCGCCGCGGGCGCGGGTGCGGCAGTCTTCGGCCGCGGCCTCTGCGCTCCACGCTAAAACGAGGCTCAGAAGACCGATTCGGGTGACGCGATCCATGTTCATTGAGTCCTACTCTACGGTCTGGATTGTGAGCCCGTCAAGCGTCCCGAGGCGGGCGATCTCCACCGCCAGCGCGGCACCAATGGCGGCGAGGGAGGCGCGGCTGGGATGCTGGTCGGAAGGAAGGACGTAGCGATCGAAGGGGGTTAGTTCATCCAACGCCCGGTCCACGCGCAGGACAGCGAGCCCGGTGCTCGCCGCGGCGCTCGCTAACTGGTCCACCAGGTCCGTACCTGGGTCTGAAAGCCCATCGACAAGCACCGGCAACATCACGACAAGGCAGGGGACGCCTTGCTCGTCGCACGATGCCTTCAGAAGCGCGTATTGCTCGCGCAGCTCCACGACGTTGATCTCTCCCCGAAGTTCGTCGAGGTAGCTACCCTGCGGCTTGCGACGGCTCGCCTTCACGCTGGTCAGGGCCGCTTCCGTGCGTTCTCGGTCGAGTCGGCGAGAGAGGAGGTTGACCACGTTAGACCAGGCACGAAGGCCGGAAAGGTGCTCGGCCCACGCAGGAGCGAGAAGGAGAATCGGCCGGTCGGCGCCTTCGGGAGGCAGCATGACGGAGGGCTCGACGCCGTTCACGTAGGTGCAGAGCAGCACGAGGTCGGGCGATTGCGCCCAGCCCAGTTCGCGGAGCCACGCGACCTCGGAGGCGAGGTTCCAGGAGGGAACTCCGGCGTTGAGCACTTCCACACGTCGAGGGGCACGGCGCCCGAAAACCTGGAGGAACGTGTCTTCCTCCTCGACACCCTGGCCGAACGTGAGCGAATCGCCGATCCCCAGGATGCGCGGGAGGGTGTGGCGAGGGTCGGGATCGCCCCCGCGCAGCCCGGACGAGGAGGTCCGCACCGACGCGCGATGCACTTCCTCGCCGGAAACGACGCTTCGGTACACCTGCGCACCATCGTAAAGGGCTGAAAATACGGTGGTGGGAATCGCATCCCGTTGCAGGTACGGAGACCCGGGCTCCCACCGCAAGTGGACATCGACCCCCGATGTCGGGCTGCCAATTCCATAGCTCCGGAGCGCCACTTCAGCGGCCATGAGCGCGACCGCCAACCCGGTCAGCGCCAGCGCGAACCGTCCCGCGACGCGTCGCGCGCGCTGCGCGCGGGGAACCGTTCCAGCGGGTGCCATGGCGCAACATGCCTATCCGGTTGGCTTAGGCGAGTTCTGAAAAATGAAGGTGATCCTACCCTTCTCC
>CAMBIK010000204.1 GCA_945867435.1 Klebsiella pneumoniae | reverse complement strand
AGATCCGTGGTGATGCACCTTGTAGATATCCACATCACCCGTGTCGAAGTACCGCTCGCAGCCTTCGGTCTCGCAGTCGCCCCCCATCAGCACGCTCACCGAACCGTTGGTGAGCTTGATCACGACGGAATTGTAGTTCTCGTTCTCGGTGGAGCCGATGTCGGAGGGCAGCACCTATACGAGCAGGTCTTCGCGCAGATCGAGCGTTTGACCCGCCACGATGGTGGTGCGGCGATCGCCGGCCGCGACGACAAGATCGTCGAACGATTGGGTGGTGGCGGTGCCGCCGCCGTCTCACGCTAATCCGACCTCGGGATGATTCTCCAACACCCGGTCCATACTATCCGTGCCCTGCCCCGTGTCGGCGGTGGCTCCCGTGTCTGTGTCGGGCCGCCCGCGCTTCGGACCGTCTACGTCGAGGGAGGACTCGCAACCGAGGGTGAGGAAGGCGCCGATCAGCGAGCAAACAGCCTGGGGAAGCTTATTGTACCTCCTCCTGGGGGCTGAGGGTTTCCAGCACCGGGTCGCACGGCTCGCCGACGCATGTGATCCAGAGCTGGTGGACGGCACGGGTCGCCGCGACGTGAAGGAGCCGGCGGTGGTGGGGCCGGGTGGTCCACACGCCGCGACTCGCGTCGAGGACGACCACATAGTCAAACTCCAGGCCTTTTACCTGGGCGACATCCACGCAGTCCACGCCGGGCGCGAAGGCGAAGGCCTGGTTCTCCACCAACCGTACGTTGGGGATGTCCATATTTTCTAGCCCCTCGAAGTACAGGCGCGCGGTGGCCTCATCGATCGCGATGAGCGCGACTGAAGCGTGGGGCTCCTGCTCCATCAAGGCGCGCAGCGCGAGGCCCAGGGTATCAACACAGGCTCCATGCTCCGCAAAGGTCAGCACCTCCACGGGGGGGCCATCCCGCGTTGTGGCTGGCGCGCCGTCATCCTCTGCCAGGTCCCCTAGAACGCCCCGGGCGAACAAGGCGATCGGCGAGGTGGAGCGGTAGGAGATCCGGAGCGAGTTCAGCTCGGTCGAGGCGATGCCGAGGCCTTCAAAGAGAGCCTGCCATGTGAGGCTTCCGCCCTTCTCCATGATGTGCTGCTGGGTGTCGCCCGCGAGCGTGACACACTGATACTTATCGGTCATCCCGATGAGCACGGAGATCTCCATGGGCGAGAAGTCCTGCGCTTCGTCCACGGCGATGTGGGCGAACTTCACGGTCCCGCCCTCCTTCGCCTTGAAGGCCCCCACGCGTAGCTGGTAGGCCCGCAGCAGCAAGGCGTCGTCCTCCTCATCGAGCCACGGCATCGCGAGGCGGTCCCCCTCGGAACGCGCCGCGAAGGCCCCCTGCTGAGCCCTCGCCCAGTTGGTCGCAGCCAGAACCTCGACATCCGTCACGCCGCTCAGCTTCGAAAGCCAGGCGCGGTCGCCGACGAGCGCCTTCCAGTCCTCGATGGCCGACCCGGCGGTGGGCGGCAGCTTCCGCGACGCGATGAGCTCGTCGAGCAGCTTGGGGAGCTCCGGGTGGAGCTTCAGCCGAGCCACCGCGCTCGGCGTGTTCGCATTCTCGTGGCCGGGAAGGCTGGGGAAGTGGCGCTTCACCATGATCCGTGCGAGGTCCCACCAGGTGGTCACGCTGACGCCCGTCACGCCCAGCGAGGGCAATACTTTTGATACATAATCGCGCAACGCCCGGCCCCAGACCACCACGAGGATCTTGTGGGGAGGAAAGCGTTGCGGAGCCTGGTACGCCAGCCAGGCGATCCGATGCAGGGCCACCGTGGTCTTTCCCGAGCCAGCCCCGCCCCGGATGATCACGGGCCCGCTGTCGGCGCGGCTGATGAGCTCGAACTGGGCGGGGTCGATGAGCGCCGCGATGTCGGGCAGGTGTTTGTCCTGCCTGAGCGACTTCCCCGTCGAGAAGGCACCGCTTTTGTGCCCTTCCTTCCTCTCGGGACGGGCGGCCATCCGGGGTGCCTGGGGTTCCATGGTCCTCCAGCCCTCGTCCTCGAGCAGGAAGCTGCCCTGCGGGCAGCTGACGCGGTCCAGTGCCCCTTCTCGGATGGAGACGGATCGGCGGGCGAGGACCCGCCCTTCCACCGTGCGGACGCCGAGATCTTCCTCGTAGTCCTCTCCTTCCTGGTAGCGATAATAGATCCTTGAGATCGGGGCGTGCCGCCAGTCCACGATCCTGAGCCCATCCTCCAGGCAGGTGGCCTTCCCGAGGAGCACATCGAAGGTGCGCCCTTCGGTGTTCAGCCGCATGTGCGCGAAGTAGGGGCTCGCCGGGTCCGGCTTGGCGGTTGGACGCCCGCGTCGAAGCTGTTCCAGCAGGCGCACGAGGTGCTCGTACTGTTGTTCGAACGCGCTCTTGTCGTCGGACTTTCCGTGCCGAATCTGTTCCTGGATGTGCTGCAATTCTCCGATAATTTCGCTCTCGGAAGCGTAGGTGCGTCCGGCCGATCGGCGGAGACGCTCGTGCGCTTCGTTGAGGAGCCGCAGCTCCTCCTCAACGACCGGAGGGGTGGTTTTGGACATCTAGCCGCGCTAACCGCTGGCTGAGCGCCGGCAACGTGTGGGCTCACGCGATACGCCACCGCATGCGGACCGTGTTCTTCGTTGCCCCGTTCCTGATGGAGGCGACCCTCAAATACATCCAGGCGGCGGCCAGCGTGCCAAACGTTCGGTTGGTCGTGCTGACGCAAGACAGCGCGGCGAAGCTGCCCGCGGGCGTGCATCACTACGCCGTCAAGAATGGGTTGAGCGCGGATTGTCTGGTGGAGGCCTGCAGGGACGTGATGCAGCAGACCGGCGGCGTACACAGGGTGATCGGCATCCTCGAAAACGCGCAGGAGACCATCGCCCAGGTGCGGGAAGCCCTCGGCGTTCCCGGCATGGATCTGGCCACGGCCGAACGCTTTCGTGACAAGGGAGTGATGAAGGCCGCGCTCCGGGCGGCGGGCGTGCCCTGTGCCCGGTTCGCTCGACTGCATTCGGCGAAAGATGCCCGAAAGTTCATCGCCGAGGTGGGCTTTCCCATCGTGTTGAAACCGCCGGCAGGAGCCGGGTGCCGCGGCACCTACATGGTGAACGACACCGCTGGGCTCGAACAGGCCCTCGCCGAAAGTCGCCCCTCCGCGGCCCGCGAAGTGCTGGCCGAGGAATTCATCACGGGTGAAGAGTTCAGCTTCGACACGATCGTTCTCGACGGCCGCGTGGTGTTTCACAACATCCTTCGCTACCTGCCGGGCCCGCTGGATGTCACCCGGAACGAGTGGGTGCAGTGGTGCGTGCTCGCCCCCCGGGAGATCTCCGGCCCCGAGTTCGATCCGATCCGGAAAGTCGGCGTGGCGGCCGTGGCGGCGCTGGGTTTGCGCACGGGCATGACCCACATGGAATGGTTCCGCCGGAAGGATGGCAGTGCGGTGGTGAGCGAGGTGGGGGCACGCCCGCCGGGCGCCCAGTTCACCTCCGTGATGACCTACGCGTACGACCGCAGCCTGTACCATGCGTGGGCCTACGCGGTGATCGATGGCAAGGTCGGCGGAACCTTTGATAGGAAGTACGCCGCGGGTTGCGCGTACTTCCGTGGCGCCGGTCGCGGTCGCGTGACGCGGGTGGATGGCTTGGACGAAGCCCAGGCCAAAGTCGGCGCGCTAGTGGTGGAAGCGAACCTTCCCAAGGTCGGCGCCATGAAATCGGATGGGTATGAGGGCGAAGGCTACGCCATCGTGCGCCACCCCGAGACCGACGTGGTGAAGGCGGCGCTCCGCACCCTCATCGAGACCGTCAAGGTACATTACGAATAGCTGTCTTCCCCGCAATCCGACCGCTCAGGAGTCGCTGTGCACGTTCTCTTCATGGCCCCGAACTTCCCCGCGAACCAGCGCTTCTTCGTGTCCGCGCTCCACAAGGCTGGCGCCCGCGTCACCGGCATCGGCGACACCCGTCCCGAACACCTCGACTCCGAGCTGAAAAGCTGGCTTCATGGCTACGAGCACATCCCTTCGATGGCGAACGAAGGCGCCCTGATCGATGTGGTGCGCAAGATTCAGCGCCGCGAATGGGTGGACCGCCTGGAATGCACGGTCGAGGCGATCATGACGCCCACCGCCCGCGCTCGCGCCGCTTGCACCATCCCGGGCCTCACGCCTGAGCAGGTGAACCTGTGTCGCGACAAATACGTGATGAAACAGTTCCTGCGCAGCCGGGGCATTCCCTGCGCCCGCAACTCCGATGTGGAGTCGATGGAGGATGCGTTCGCGTTCGCCCGCGAAGTCGGCTACCCGGTGATCGTGAAGCCGCGCGATGGCGCGGGTGCCGCGGGCACAACCAAGGTGGAAAGCGACGATCAGCTCAAGTCTGCGCTGGCCGAGGCGGGCTTTGGGGCGCGACCCGCGAAGGTCACGATGGAGGAATTCATCTCCGGCCACGAAGGCTTCTACGATACGCTTACAGTGAATGGTGAGGTCGTTTTCGAGGCGATCACTCACTATTATCCGAATGTGTTGGAGGCGATGCGCACGCGCGATGTGAACCCCTATGTGATCACGACGAACCGGGTGGATGCCCCCGGCTACGACGAAGTGAAGCTCATGGGTCGCAAAGTGATCCGCGAGCTGGGGCTGCACACCTCGCCCACCCACATGGAGTGGTTCTTTGGCAACAAGGGGCTGTCCTTCTCGGAGATCGGCGCGCGTCCGCCAGGCGTGCGCTTCTGGGACCTGTACTGCTGGGCCAACGACATGGACCTGTACGGGGAATGGGCGAACGCCCTGGTGAATGGAGCCGCGAAGCCACGCCCCAGTCGCCGCTTCTCGGCCAGCCTGCTTTCTCTGCGCCCCAACCAGGAGGGCAAGATTCAGGGCTACACCGGCCTTGAAGAAGTCCAGAAGGAGGTCGGTTCCTGCATCGGCGAGGTGCACTTGCCGCCCGTGGGCAACCGCACGGCGGATGTGGGGGCCGGGTACATGGGCCACGCCTGGATGCACATTCGCCATCCCGACTACGACACATGCCGCCAGATCACCGAGTATGTCGGCCGCACGGTCCGGGTCTGGGCGGGGTGATGCGCACGGGGGCGGTGCCGCGTGCGCTGCTCCTCGTTGGGGGTGTCGTGGCCTCGCTCTTCGTTGCCGAAGGCATGGTGCGACTGGCACCGTTCCGCTTCGGACTGGAGAACTTCGCTCTGGCCGGGGAGGGGAACCGCGAGGGCTGCGTGCGCCCTTCATGGAGCCGGGGCTACGAGCCGATTCCCGGCACATGCGGCGTGAACGACGTGGGGGCGAGGGACCATGCCTCGACTTCCGAAGCGGGGGCGGTTCGCGTCATGGTGATCGGAGATTCGATCGCCAGTCACCTCATCTGGCCGGCCGAGCTGGCCTCGGGGCTCGCGACGGGGTGGGGGGCGCATGTGAGGGTCTCCGCGTTCGGCGTGCCTGGCTACAACACATGCCAGGAGCTGTCGATGTTCCTTGAAAAGGTTGAGTTGGCCGATCCCGATGTCGTCTTGCTGCAGGGCTACGCCAACGACGCGCGCGGTTCGCCGGTGCTCTTTCGGTCGGGGGGGGATGTGCGGTTCCACGTCAACAATGAAATGCTGGAGTTTCCAGAGTGGACCCTGCGTTCAAGGCTGCTGAGCGGGCTGATTTTCCGCTATGGCCCCCGGACCCCGGTGGATGTTTTCCGGAGCGGCAAGGGCTTTGCGGCGGAGTGCTTGGCGGAGCTGCGTGACGAGGCAGAAACCAGGTCCCTCCCGTTGGTCGCCGCCTTGTTCCCGCTCTTCTGGCAGCGCGCAGACGCCCCCCCGCCGATGTTGCAGGACGAGGATGACATGCGCGAGCTGCTTGGGGCTTCCGGCCTCCCGTTCCTCGACCTGCGTCCGGCCTACGAAGCCGTGGGGCCGATGGTCGGTCATCGGTTCATGCCTTCCGACTTCATTCACCCGAACGAAGACGGCGAAGTGCTCGCAGGGGCGGCTATCGCAGCGTGGATGGCCGAGGCGGTGCCGGCCCCTTCACGGTGAGAACGGAAGCCGTACGAGGGAAACCGTCTCCGTTGGGGTGAGGGCCTCCGCGATTACGCCGAACTCGGCCTTCGCCCAATCATCCATGGCCCTTCGCGCCGCGCTGCGCTCATCGAGGGGCGTGCGCTCAACGATTATCCAGCCCACGGAGTCCTGGTCCCGACATTGGCGTTGCAAGGTGCTCAGGCAGTCGCGGAACGAGTCTTGCGTCGTGGAGGTCGGGCAGCCGATCCGCACGAAGCGCAAGCCCGCGTAGGCGACCGCATCCCGCAGCGAGGAAACGACGCAGCTCCCGGGTGGAGCGTTGGCGGCCAACATCGCGCCCACTTCGCGGTCGAGCAGCGCCGAGCTCATCGGGGCGGCGGGAACGCCTGTGGCCGTGCCGCTGACCGCCCAGATTCCGCCCAGGACGCCAAAGACGGCATCGCATCGTGGCCCCCCCCATCGTTCCGCGAACCCGACGCAAACCGCCAACCCCCGCACCACCAGCAGGATCGCAAGAGGGAGGAGATTGTCCGAGTAGCGAGGCGCCGCCTGCATCGCGAGCAGCACGGGCACCGGTGCCAGGGCCAGGGCCAGCCCCAGCCCACCCCCCCAACCTGGCGTGGCTCCAGGCGACTCCAGGACTCGGGCCCCTCGACGCGCCGCCGCTGGGCGTGCCTGGCCCCCCAGCCCCACCCCCGCCGCCCCCAGCACGGCGAGCCCGACCGCCGCAAGGAGGGGAACCCCAAAGGCGTGCATGCGACCCGCATAGTCGCTCAGCGCCCCACCCAGGTGCGTGCGAGCCGAGAGCCAGCCGGAGCTGAGCATCCGCTCCCAACCGGGCGCTCCCGCCCCCCCC
>CAMBIK010000203.1 GCA_945867435.1 Klebsiella pneumoniae | reverse complement strand
GGACGGTACGTCCGCGCGCGCAGTTCCTCACCGATGTCGGCCAGGAACTTCGCCGCGCCGCCCTCCGCGTTGACGATCTGGTGGATCGTCACGCCATCGACGCCCGGTGTCTTGCTGCCATCGCTGGCCGCCACCGTCGCGTACGCCGTCTCCAGCACGTCCACCCTCAACAGGTGGCCGTA
Source organism: Klebsiella pneumoniae (assembly GCA_945867435.1). Classification (GTDB taxonomy): domain Bacteria; phylum Myxococcota_A; class UBA796; order UBA796; family SXON01; genus SXON01. The sequence goes on along the minus strand of CAMBIK010000203.1, from coordinate 6,694 downwards.
GAGCGCATAGAACCGAAACTTCGGCTCCTGTTTGGCCTTCGGCCGGGTCTCGCAGACCGAGCTTGAACCGCAGAGCGGCGAGCTTGGGGGGCACAGTTCCACGGCGGTCCTTGCGGGCCTCGTCGAACAGCATTCCTTGTACCGTAGTGGGATCGTCTCGATCCAATCGGAACTCCTCTCTTTGCTTCATGCTTATGTCCGGCAGGGCCCCTTCGCTCCACGGTCGTTACCCGCTTCATCGCTACTACGAGCCCCGCCGACTTCCGTCGTCACCGCTTGCCGGTTGCCCGGGGCGTTGGGTTCCACCCATGACGGCGGATCTCCCAGGTTCCTTGACTGATCTTTCGGCGCGCGCTGTCCCCTCTCACCCCGGGAAGCCCGGCTGCTGCACCTCTCACTGTCTTCACAGCCGGTATCAAGCCGCCCATTCTCTGGGAGGAAGGCCGCTTCCTACGTTCGTATCGAGGCCGAATCGGGTTCAATGCTTACGGCCCGCGCCTTCGACCTCCCGCCTCTCGGCGAGCGGACACCTCACGGTGCCCTCCGCGGCTCCCACAGCGAGGTTGCCCTCGTCCATGGCGCGATGGTCTTCATGTCGAGCGAGTGATTCACATGGTTGACTCCTTACATTCAACAAGATCAGCCAGGCTTGCCTGGCGCACCGGAGAACACGGAGGGGGGAGGAGCAGGATGCGATGCGAATGCTCGGGTCGGCGCGTTAGCTGGCGGACATCCACCAGCGAGAACGTCAGGATGAACGGGAAAGCGGTCGACATCACCGAGCAGATCCTCGGCGCTGCAATTGCCGTCCATCGGGCACTGGGACCCGGGCTCCTCGAGTCCGCGTACGAGGCGTGCCTCGCGTTCGAACTTGTGGATCGCGGCTTGGCCATTGTCCGCCAGACCGCCCTCCCCGTCGTGTACCGCGGCGTTCGCATCGACTGCGGCTACCGACTCGATCTGGTCGTCGAGGGCGAGGTCATCGTCGAGATCAAGGCCGTGGAGCGCATCCTGCCCGTCCATGAGGCACAGATCCTCACCTATCTGAAGCTGTCGGAACTGCCGGTCGCGCTGTTGCTGAATTTCAACGTCCCCCTGTTGAAGGACGGAATCAAGCGGTTCGTTGGGCATCCCGCTGTCTGGTGGCCATCCCCGGTCGGAGCCGCGACGGTGCCCGGCGTCGACACCGGTACGGGGCGCGGTGCCGTCGGTCGGTCCCCGCTCGGCGCCCCACAGCCGGCAACCTGCCGAGGAGCGCCGGATAGCCGTGCCACTTCAGCCGAGGTCATCTAGCTTGGACGCCGCGCCACAAGCACGCGAACGCTGTGGACATGAGCCGTTCGCGACGAGATCGGCAAGCGCCACTCCAGTTCCAGTGCCTCCCCCTCCAAACGACACACCAGGCTGTAGCCTCCGAAAGGCCGAAGCCCGGACAGCGCCTGACCCAGGGCAACCTCGTCGAACCACGATGCACGCGGCGTAATCGAAGGGTCGAAAGCGAAGGCACACGCGACCACGAGGGACCCGCCTGCCGCGACCATCGCATCGGCCTGGGCGAGGACCAGAAAGGGGTCCCGACAGCTGTCGAGCACATTCGCCAGGATGACGCTTTGAAATGCGCCCGCCTCAAATGGTGGGTCGGCCGCATCGCCGACCACGGCCCCTCCCGGCGCCACGGCGACCCCCTCCCCCAGGTCCACGAGCGCGGGCGGCGGCGGCCCCGCCCGCAGAAGCGCGAGGTTCAAGTCGAGGCGGAGGGTGCCGGCATGCCCGACGCCGGCGCCGACCTCGAGCACCGGCGCTACGCAGGTCGGCACGAGCGCGCTGATCCATCGCTCGAACGGACTGAAATTCTCGGCGGCTGCGTACACATCCAGCAAGCGTCGATTTCGAAGACTCGCTTCGTCCAAGGCGAGCAGTTCCACTACTTCGCCCGAGATCCCGGGGTCGCGCAGCGCGTCGGCACCCTCGCTGGCGGCCCACCCCTCCAAGTCGGAAAGCACGATGGGAATGCCGCCTACAATCGGGTACTTCCGACCGCAAGGGCACCGGAGCAGGGAGCCGTCCCGATGCAACGCGGACACCCGAAGCTCCCCGGCCTCAACGCGGCGACAAGCGGGGCAGACAAGCGATACCGGGCCCGGTACCGGGCCCGGTAATGTTGGCGCGGGGTCATCCACCGATCATGACATCGGTGCTGCCCTCGATCATCTGCCCCACGCCTCCGCAATGCGTGTCCATGTCGCCCAAGCGATGCGCCGGCATGCCGTTGATGAGCACGGTTCCCGACCCTGCCGACGCGACCCAACTGTTGGGGCCGCAGCACGCGGCGTGAAGGCCGTTGTCCCCAACCCGGAGCGCCGGCCGCCCGTTCACCATCACGGTGGGCGAGCCCATCACGGCGGGACCGACCGCAGGATGAGGGCAAGCGGGGCAGCCGTGAGCGTCGGCAGGCACCTGAGATTTGTCGCCCAGACGGCACTGTGGGGGCATGCACCAACCTCTTGCCCGCAGCGTAGCATGCGAGGGCGAAGGACGATAGCCGACCAGACCGCGAGGCTTTCATGTCCCTGGTCCTGCTCGCCCTCCTGTCCTGCGACCCCGACGACGTCGTTCCCGGCGACACCGAGTTCGCAGACTGCGACCCGATCAGCCACACTCTCTGCGCGTTCCCCTTCCCTTCCAGCTTCTACACGCGGGAAGACAGCACCTCCCCTACTGGCCTGCGCGTACATCTTGGCAAGACGACCATTCCCTACACCCAGCAGGGAGAGCTCAGCTACCAGCCGGACCCGAAGTACTGGAACGAGCTGGACGGCTTTTCGCCCATGGGTCCCCTGCTCTACGAGATCCCCAACATGTCCGCGGCGAACCTGCCAGGTCACGCGAACATCGGCGCTTCTCTCGAGGATGGATCGCCGCTCGTGCTGCTCGACTGGGACACGGGCGAACGCTTCCCGGTCTGGGCCGAGCTGGACTACGCGGGCAACGCCGTCGAGGGTAGCCGCGTGCTGTACATTCGGCCCGCCAAGCCCATGATCAACGGTCGGCGCTATGTGGTCGCGCTCCGGGACATCGTGGATGCCACGGGTGCTCCGGTCGCGGCCTCCGCCGGCTTCGTCGCGTTGAGGGATGGCACCGAGTCCGACGACTGGAACATCGAAGGGCGCCGCAGCGTGTACGACGACATCTTCACCCGCATCGAGGCCGATGGCTGGCAGCGCGACGAGATCACGGTCGCGTGGGACTTCACGGTCAAATCGGCGGAATCCGTGGGGGGAAAGATCGGTTTCATGCGGGACGACGCCTCGGAGCGGGTCGGTGCGAGCGGGCCACCCTACGTCATCGACAACGTGGAAACCTACACGGTGGAGGAGAACGCCCATACTTGGAAGCGCGTGTACGGCCGGATGACTGTGCCCCGCTACACCGAGCTCGACGAGCCGGGCACGCTCCTCACGCGTGACGACAACAACATGCCCTACTATGCCGGCGATACTACCGTTCCATTCACCATCATCGTGCCGCGCACGGCCGAGACCGACCCCCGGCCGCTGAAGCTCGTGCAGTACGGACACGGCCTGCTCGGCTCACAAAACGAGGTCGAAGGCGGCTATCTGAGCGAGCTGTCCGACCGCTACGGCTACATCCTGTTTGCGGTGGATTGGACCGGCATGATGGAGGATGACACCGACCCGATCACGTTCATGCTCCTCCAGGATCTCAGCAAGTTTGCGATGATCCCCGAGCGCGAACAGCAGGGCTACGTCGAATTCGCGGCGGCCACCTGGATGATGAAGGGCGCCATGGCGAGCGACGACGCGATGATGGTGGATGGAACCTCGCTGATCGACACGTCGGATGTCTACTACTACGGGAATTCGCAGGGAGCGATCCTCGGTGGTGCCTATGTGGCGATCTCGAAGGACATCACCCGGGCCACGCTGGGCGTGGGGGGAATGCCCTACTCGCTGCTGCTCACCCGCAGCCACGACTTCGTACCCTTCTTCGCCATGTTCCAGTCGGTGTACGACGACGAGCGCGACCTGGCCCTGTGGATGGGGCTCTTGCAGCAGGTGTGGGACCCGGGCGAGGCCGGCGGCTTCGGACGCCAGATGAACGAAGATCCCCTCCCCGGCGTTCCCGCCCACGCCGTGCTCCTTCAGGACGCCATCGGCGATGCGCAAGTCACCACCTTGGGCGCCCAGAACATGGCGCGTGCCTACGGCGCTGTAACGTTAGACCCCCCATTCGCAACGATTTGGGGAGTGGAGAACACCGTCGGCTCCCACGCAGGCAGCGCTCTCGTCGAATTCGATCACGGCGCGCCCCCGCTCCCACAGGACAACACGGCTCCCGACGCCGACTTCGACACTCACGAGGATACCCGCCGCGCCTGGGCCGCCCAGGAGCAGATGGCAAAGTTCTTTGCCACCGGGGAAATCACCAACGAGTGCCAGGGCGCCTGCCTCTGCGCCGTCGGGCAGTGCGACGAACCGGCCCCCTGACGGCTTCGCTCAGACAGCGCCATCTGCCAGTGATACCCCGCCCCTAGACCGGACCCCGCATGGAAGCCACCGCCACCGCCGTCGCCGCTTTCGAAGCCGCTCTGCCCTCCGACCCACGGGTCGCAACCAAAAAGATGTTCGGGACGCCTTGTGCGTTCGTGAACCGCCAGATGTTCTTCGGCACCTTCGGCGATGTCCTCGTGGCACGGGTCGGACCGGTGCGCGTGGGGCAGCTTGGGGAGCACGCAGGCATGGGCGTGTTCACGCCCATGCCCGACCGCCCGTGGCACGACTATGTGCAGGTTGACCCCACGCAGGACGCCGCGACGATCAAGGGGCTGGCCGAGGAAGCACTCAACTGGGCGTCCAAACTGCCGCTCAAAGGGAAGGCACCCCGAGCCCGCACTCGTAAGGCCTGACATCGACCCGGGAGCGACGCAACGAAGTGTCACGACCGGCGAGGCACCCTCGCCGAGCCGCCGGGCACGCCACCCTGACGCCCGACTCTACGGCGCGCTGCCTGGTGCCCGGCTGGCGAGCGCCACATCCTCGAACCCCGCCGCCTGCGCGGCGCGGATCACCTGCCACACCAGCTTGTACTGCGCCTCCTGGTCTCCCCGGACCACGACGCGGGTAGCGGCCGCCCCCCGTTCCACGGCCTTCAGCTTCGCCACGAGCTGCTCAATGGGAAAGGTATCGCCTTCAAGGTAGATCGTTGCGTCGGGCGCGACGGAGATCACGATGTCCTTGGGAATCAGCGGGCTGTCTCCCGTGCCCTGCGGGGTGAGCACGGAAAGCGCACGTTCCGACAGCAGGTTCTTAGCCTGAGCCGCCTGCTTTTCCGCCTCGACCATCGAACTGGACACCACCATGAAGATGATGAGGAGAACGAGAAAAACGTCCGTCAGCGGCGTGATGTTGATCTCGGAGAACATCCCGCCGTCGTCTTCGACAACGTCGTCAGTCGGGGGCTGCGGGCCGCTCTGCATGCGCCTTGCTCCGGATGAGCTCACCGAGCTCGTCGACCGCGAGGTGGAGATCCCGACCGATGGCCGCGGCCTGCTGGCCCAGCACGTTGAAGAAGAAAACGGCTTCTATCGCGACGAAGAGGCCAGCAGCGGTCGCGACCAGGGCCTCAGAGATCCCCGCTGACACGATGGCAAAGCCCCCCTGCCCGCTGGTGCCGATCGCCTGAAAACTGCCCATCACACCCACCACGGTGCCCAAGAGGCCGGCGAAGGGCATCAAGGCGCCCACGCTGCCAAGGAGCCAGAGCCCCGACCTCAATCCGGCGACCACCCGCTTCGACTCGCGCGCCATGGCCGTAGCGAACTCGCCGCGGGTGCGACCAAGAGCGCGATCCAGGCCCGCCGCGAACACCTCCCGCACCGGGGAAGGCAGCGCCTCGGCGAGGCGACGACTCTCTTCAAGGTCCCCCCGGCGGGCCGCCTCGAGCACGCGTTCCTCCACGCGACGCAGCGCCCGACGCGCACGGATCAGGTTCAACCAACGCTCCAGCGCGATGGCCATGGTCACGATGCTCACGGCGAACATCACGCTGAGCGTCGTGCCCGCGGATTTCCAGTATTGTTCGAAATCGTCCACGCCTTCCATCGCTCCGGTCTTAGTGAGCTTACCTAGCCGCCGCGACCTGCGCCGGCAGGATGACGCTAGCGGCATTGCCCCAGGAGCTTCGCTCGTAGGTGGCCACGGCCGCGACTTGGTTGTTGGTGAGCGTTGCGAACGAGGCCATCGCCCCGGCGTAAGCGACCCCCCCAATCTCCTTCCCGGACAGCCCTTTGAGGATGATGGCGACATGCTCTTCGGGCGTGCCGGTCGTGATCAGCGGATCGTTAGCGAGAGGCGGAAAATTACCGGCAATGCCAGTGCCCAGCGCCTGATGGCAGGCCACACAGTTGTTGGCGTACACCTTCGCGCCTTCGGACACCAAAACCGCCTTCTGGTCTTCCGGCGACTTCGTATCGAAGTCCACGAAGGCGCTGTCGTTCACGACAGGCCGCGCAGCCACATAGGCAGGCGTGGTGTCGTAGGGCCTGTGCGGACTGGAACAGTAGGCGCGGCCGCTGACCGTGCTGGTCACCCACGAGGGACACGGTGCCCCGTGGTGGCCCAGGTAGCGATCCTGCACGAACTTGGAATCCTCGGGGATCGCATCGCAGGCGGCG
>CAMBIK010000202.1 GCA_945867435.1 Klebsiella pneumoniae | reverse complement strand
GAAGACCCCGCCCCGAGCACGACAGTCATCTCGCCCGCCGGGGACTTCACCGCTTCAAACAAGAGCATCGTGTCGGTCACGGCCTTCTGACACATCCGTGATACACGTTCTTCATCGTAGAACTCCAGGCCGGCGCGTTGCGCCAGGTTGGCGCTCGAGGACTCACGCTTCTCGCCATCCTGCGCCGTACATACGACAAAGCCGCGGGTCATCGGCTGGTAGTCGTAAACGAGGCGGCCGTCGGGGCGAGCGATGAGCACATGGCGGAAGCTGTCCCCAAGGGATGTTTCCACACGAATCACCCGAGGATCTGCCTTGAATGCACGTTGTTCCCAATCGCGCACGAGTCGCACCCTCGTTTCCATATCGACCCCTTCCCACGGATGGGTGGCCGGGTATCGGTCCGCCAGGCGCCGCTCGGTGAGTGCGACCGGGGCCGTGGTGCGCGTGCCGGTGGCGATCTCGGCGGCGACGCGGGCCGCCTCGATCATGGCGCGTTCGGACAGGTCTTCGGTGTAGGCGTAGCCCACCTGATCGCCCACCACCACGCGCACGCCCACGCCCAGATCGACGTGGGTGCTGGCCCGGTTCACCTTGCCATCCGACAGCGCGACCGACGTGCTGCCCGAATGCTCGAAGTACAAATCTGCGTCGTCCGCACCCCGCGACAGCGCGGCCGCCAGGACGCGGGTGCAGAGCAATTCATCGATGCCGAAGGAAGAGAAATGAGTCACGGGATCTCCGAGTTGAATGTGGGGGCCGGGGTCACTCGTTCCAGCCAGTGGTCTACCAGCACCAGGCAGGCCATGGCCTCGACCATCGGCACGGCTCGCGGCAGCACGCAGGGGTCGTGACGGCCGCGCGGCGTGAGCACCACCGCCTGATTGTGGCGGTCCACCGTATCTTGCGGCTGGAAGATCGTCGCCACGGGCTTGAACGCCACGGTGAAGGTGATCGGCATGCCGTTGCTGATCCCCCCCTGGATGCCGCCGCTTCGATTGGTGGCCGTTGCGGGAACGCCCGCCGCCCCCGGAACGAAGGCGTCATTGTGGGTGCTCCCCCGCAGACGTGTGCCCGCGTACCCGCTGCCCGATTCAAAGCCCTTGGCCGCTGGCAGCGAGAGCATCGCCTTGGCCAGGTCGGCCTCGAGCTTGTCGAAAACCGGGCTGCCGAGGCCCGGCGGCACCCCGCGGGCAACACATTGTATCACCCCGCCCAGGGTGTCGCCGCTGCGGCGTGCATCAAGAATATCAGCCTCCATCTTTGATGCAGCTGATACATTTGGACAGCGAACCGCCGCCACATCCACGATGTCTCGCGATACGGAGGTCTCATCCACCCGGCCCGCATCGACCTCGCCGACGCGCTGCACCCACGCCACCACCTCGATGCCAACCGCCGCCAGGACCTGCCGTGCCACCGCACCGGCGGCCACGCGCCCCACGGTTTCCCTGGCGCTGGCGCGACCCCCGCCGCGCCAGTCCCGCAGCCCGAAGCGGGCCTCGTAGGTGTAGTCGGCGTGCGAAGGGCGGAAGGTGTCGCGGAGGTTGGCGTAGGCACCCGGGTCGGCGTCCTGGTTGCGAAACAGCATCGTGAGCGGCGTTCCCAGCGTGCGACCCTCGAACACCCCGCTCAGAACCTCCGGCTCATCCGGTTCTCGCCGGGACGAGGTCAGGGCGCTCTGACCGGGCCGGCGGCGCGCAAGATCCGCCAAGATGGCCGGCATGTCCAAGAGAAGCCCAGGCGGTACGCCATCGATCACCACGCCCATCGCGGGACCGTGGCTTTCGCCAAAGGTGGTGACCACGAAGCGCCGCCCAAAGCTGTTGCCCGCCATCTACGCGCGCGTCCAGTGGACCCGGACTTCGGGGTGGGTAGCCCCCGGCCAGGTGACTTCGCAAAGGAGCCCGTCGGGTTCGAACACCCACTCAACGGCGGGCTCGAGGGGCGGGGTGACCCAAACGATGCCGCGATCGGTGCGTTCCACGGTGTACTCGCGCACCGACGCACCCGCGAACAGGTGGGTGACCCGAAAGCAGCCATCTTCCGGATCAAACCGGTACAAGCAGCGGTCCTCGTGATCCCCTGAGCGTTCCCGCACCTCCACGAAGCTGCCATCGAGGATGGCCTGCCCGGACAGCGTGCCGGTGGAAGCTTCCCCGTGAGCGAGGCCCGTTCCCAACCATGTGCCGAGGAACGGCGCGAAGGCCGCAGCTTCGGCGCGGGTGCGCTCCAGGCGGAGGTTCCAGTCATTCTCGTCCACGCCGCGAAGGTAGCGCGGCGGTGATAGTTCCGCGGAATGAAGTCGCTGATCCAGCTCCACGTGAACGGGGAGGACGTCTCCGTCGCCGTTCCAGCTGCGTGGACCCTCCTTGAGGCCCTGCGGTACGGGCTGGGCCTCACCGGCAGCAAACAAGGTTGCGACAAGGGAGATTGCGGAGCCTGTACCGTATTGATCGATGGAAAGCCCACCCTCGCGTGCCTCACGCTCGCCCACGCCACACGCGGCGAAGTCACCACGATCGAGGGGCTCGCCACGCCGGAAGGTCCCGACCCGGTGCAGCGCGCGTTCGACGTGACCGGTGCCCTCCAATGCGGCTTCTGCCAGCCCGGCATGATCCTGAGCGCCAAGGCGCTCCTGCGACGCACGCCGAAACCGACAAACGCCGAGATCCGCGAGGCGCTCTCGGGAAATCTCTGCCGGTGCACCGGCTACACCAAAATCTTTGAGGCGGTGAACCTGGCTGCAGCCGGGTGCGCCCGGCAGGTCCCAGTGAAGTTTGGAACGGCTGCCGAGGGTTTTGAAGTGATCGGCGCGCGTGGGCGCAAGGCCGACAGCATCGCCAAGGCCACGGGTGCCGCCGTCTACGCCGACGACATCCAGCTCCCGCGGATGGCCCACGGAAAGATCCTGCGGTCCACGGAGGCGCACGCACAGTTGCTCGCGGTGGATACCTCGGCCGCCGAGGCCCTTCCTGGCGTATTCGCCGTCGTGACCGGTACCGACCTGCCCACGGCGTACTGCATCATCCCATGGACCCCAGATGAAACGGCGTTGGCCGTCGGGAAAGTGCGATACATCGGGGAGGGGATCGCCGCGGTAGCCGCCGTAGACGAGGAGACCGCCAACCGGGCGCTCGCCTTGATCCAGGTCACCTACGAACGCCTGCCGCTGGTGCTCGACCTTGACGCCGCAGTGCTGCCGGGGGCCCCCCTGGTTCACGAGGTGGATTGGAAGGGGCGCCCCTGGCCCAGCAACGTGTGCAAGGAGGCCGATCTTCGCTTCGGGGATGTCGATGCCGGCTTCGCCAAGGCGGATGCCGTGGTGGAAGACCGCTGGTTCTACGAAGGCAGCAACCACGCGGCGATCGAGCCGCATTGCGCGATTGGGCAGTGGTCCGCGGATGGCAGGCTCACCGTGTGGTCGGCCACGCAGGTCTCCCACTACCTGCACCGGGAGCTGGCGAAGGTCCTTGGCGTACGAACAGAAGATGTCCGCGTCATCCAGCCGGCCGTCGGCGGCGCGTTCGGCGGAAAGTCGGAACCGTTCGACCTCGAATTCTGCGTGGCCGCGCTGGCGCGGAAGGCAGGAAGGCCCGTAAAAATCCTCTACACGCGGGAAGAGGTCTTCTACTCCCACCGCGGCCGCCACCCGATGGACATGGCTTTCAAGGTCGGCGCGACGAAGGATGGGCGGATCACCGCGGTCGAAAGCGACATCCTCATCGACGGGGGCGCCTACCACTCCTTCGGTCTGGTCACCACCTACTACTCCGGGCAGCTCCTCACCGGTCCGGTCGGCTTCGAGAGCTACCACTTTCGCTCACGACGCGTGTACACCAACAAGCCGTGTTGCGGGCCGAAGCGAGGTCACGGCAGCGTGCAGCCGCGCTTCGCGTTCGAATGCGCCGTAGACGAACTCGCCGACAAACTATCCCTCGATCCCATCGCGATGCGTAGGACCAACGCCGTGAATGCCGGCGAGTCTACCGTGAACGGGCTCTTCATCCCTTCGACGGGCGTGCTGGCCTGCCTCGACGCCGTGGAACGGTCCAGCGGATGGGCTGCGCGCCGGGGCAAACTGCCCTACGGGCGAGGGCTGGGCGTCGCCACCTCCATGTACATCTCCGGGACCGCCTACCCGATCTATCCGAACGAAATGCCACAATCCGGGGTGTTGCTCCGGGCGGACCGCAGCGGGCGCATCACCGTATTCTGCGGCGCGAACGACATCGGGCAAGGGAGCGATGGCGTGCTCGCCTACATCGTCGCGGAAGAAACCGGCGTAGCCCCCGAGGACATCACGGTCGTGTCCGGCGACACAGACCTGACCCCGGTCGATCTCGGTTCCTACTCCAGCCGCGTAACGTTCATGTGCGGAATCGCGGCCCAGGAGGCCGGGCGGGCGATGGGGGCCAAGATGCTCGCGGCGGTAGCGGCCTCGTGGAAGGTCGAAGAAGCGCAAGTTCGGCGCGGCTTCGGAATGTACATGGACCGGAACGATTCAGGCCGGCAGGTCTCGGCCCGCGACGCCCTGGTGCTGGCGGAAGCCGAGGCCGGCACGCCGCTCTCCGCGGCCGGTGGCTACCGCACGCGCAAGTTGGGGGGGGACTACCGCGGCGGCACGATCGGAGCCTCGCCGGCCTACTCCGCGACGGCGCATGTCTGCGAGGTATCGGTCGATCCCGACACGGGGATCGTAAGGGTGGAGAAGGTGTGGGCCGCACACGACTGCGGTCGGGCACTGAATCCACAGCTGGTCGAAGGGCAGATCGAGGGGTCTGTCTACATGGGGTACGCGGAAGCCATCATGGAGGCGCACACCTTCGACGAGCGAGGCCTTCACACGGGTCCCAATCTGCTCGACTACCGGATTCCCACCTCGAAGGAGACCCCGGAGCTGGTGGCCCAGATCATTGAAGCGCTCGATCCGGGCGGGCCCTACGGCGCGAAGGAAGCCGGCGAAGGGCCGCTCCACCCCATCGTTCCGGCCATCGCCAACGCCATCGCGGATGCGGTCGGCATCCGGCTTCGCCGCATCCCGTTCACCCCCGACCGCGTGCTCGCCGCGATGCGCGCCCAACGGGGGAACTGATGCTGCGCATGGATGGCTTCGACTACGTTCACGCCACGACCTGGGCCGAGGCCCTGGGCCTCGCGGGCGAGAACACGATGTACGTGGCGGGGGGCACCGACTTGTTGCCCAACGTGAAGCACGGCATCTTCAAGCCCCGCGTGTTGGTGGGCTTGTCGGGGATTCCCGGCGGCATCCGCCTCGAAGAGGACAGAATCGTGATCGGCGCGACCACGCGGCTCGACACGCTGGCGGCCGACCCGGAGGTGCGCGGTTCCTTGGTGCCCTTGGCGACCGCTGCAGGGCTCGTCGCGGGCCCACAGATCCGCTCCATGGCCACGATCGGCGGCAACGTGCTGCTCGACACGCGCTGCCTCTACTACAACCAGACCGAGTTCTGGAGGCGATCTCTCGGCTATTGCCTGAAGGCGGAAGGAACGTGGTGCCACGTTGTCGGCGGTCCCAAGACCTGCGTAGCCGCCCAGTCCAGCGATACCGTGCCGGTCCTCCTGGCGCTGAACGCCTCGCTCCGCCTGCTCTCCCACGCCGGGATGCGCGAACTTGCCATCCGCGATCTCTACCGGTTCAACGGGATGGATCACCTCGCCATCGCCAAGGGCGAACTGCTCACCGACGTGGTCGTTCCCCTCCCCGGTGCCGGCTTTCGGGGCAGCTACACCAAGCTGCGCACGCGGGACAGCATCGACTTCCCCCAGCTCGGCCTCGCGGTGGCGGCGTGGCTCGACGGCAAGATCCTGCGTTCCCTGCAGATCGTCGTCGGTGCCGCCAACCCCCAGCCCAAGCCGGTCCGGGGGCTGGATGCCTTCTTGGGCCACGCCTTGGATGCGGAAGCGGTCGAAGCCATCGCCGACCTCGTGTTCAAGCAGACCCGTCCGCAGGGCAGCGTCGCGGGGGATACCGCTTGGAGGCGGCAGATGGCGGCGGTGTTCACGCGCCGAGCGCTCGGGGCGCTCAACGATTGAGCGGCATCAGGGCGGGCACACGCCGCTGCCGTCGTACTCGAGGTTGTCCATCGCATAGGCGAAGCCCCCGGCGGTGATGGTCGTTCGCACCTCGTCGATGCTCCCGCTCAGCCACACGGTCTGCACCGAGCTTGAGCTCACGAGCCGAACGGAGGTGGTGCTCGCCAGGACCCCGCTCAGGTAGCTCGCCACGGACACGGTGACATCGCCCGCTGCGGTCCGTGCCAAGTCAAAGGTGACGTTGGTCGCTGGTGAAGCGAACACGAGGGTGTTGACCGCCGACCCGAAGTCCCAGCCTCCCCAGGCAGCGTCGGGGATCGAGCCGGCCTCCGACCAGTTGCCCGGGTCCCCATAGGCGTCGCCGCCGATGAGCCCGTAGCCGCTGTCCATCCGGAACGTGAGCCCGTAGGCGCTGTAGTACAGCGTCGGATTCGCAGCGTTGCCGTAGCGCGTGTAGGCGGCGGAGAAGTCCACGAGGCAGGAGCAGGCCGCGTCATCCACGGTGCCATCGCAGTCGTTGTCCACCCCGTCGCACACGTCGGTTTCGGCCGGGGAGATGGCAGAGTCTGCGTCGTCGCAGTCGCCATCCGCGCCGGAGTAGCCTGCGGGAAGGTCGCAGGCATCCAGGGTACCTGTGGACCCGTAGCCATCGCCGTCGGCATCCTCGTACCAGGTCGCCACATCCACCGCGCCATCTTCGTCGATGGTACCATCGCAGTTGTCGTCGTAGCCATTGCAGAACTCGGTGGCGCCCGGATTGGTTTCGAAGCGCGCGTCGTCGCAATCAGAGCTGTCGGCCACGTAGCCGGCGGGCTGATCG
>CAMBIK010000201.1 GCA_945867435.1 Klebsiella pneumoniae | reverse complement strand
TGCCTCGTGCTCCACCCCTGACACGGGGGCCGTTGAACCTGTTGATTCTGGGGATACCTCGGATTCGGCTATCGACAGCTCGCCGGTCTGGGCCCAACATCGGATCGAAAGTTCCTCTACGCTCAACGGCATCTACGCCTCCGGCTCTGGGGTCTACACGGTGGGTACCGGCGGGTTTGCTTGGGTTGGCGGCACCGATGGCTGGACATTCATGGACATCGACGTGAACGGCGCCAATCTTACCGACCTGTGGGGCCAGGGTCAGAATTCAGCCACGATCCTTGCTGCATCCACCACTGTGGGTTGGGTCGCACAGTACAGCGGCACGTCAGGCTGGACCACTGGCGACCTGTCGGACACCAACGAGATCAAGGGCGTGGGTGGTTCAGGACCGGATGCCCTGTTCGCTGTCGGGTGGGGCCGTGCGTACAGCTACAACGGCACGACCTGGACCTACGAAGCCCTGCCGGATGCCGCGGTGAAGCTCAACGACGTCTACGCGGTTGGCGAGAACGCCTTTGCCATCGGCGAGGATGGCGCTTGCCTCCAGCGCGCCAGCGGCGGCGTGTGGAAGGAATGCGTGAGCGGGGTCACGGTCGCCCTCAACGGCATCTCCGGTTCGGGAAAGAACGATGTTTGGGCCGTGGGCGCCGCAGGAACGGTTGTGCATTACGACGGCACGGAATGGAAGGTTCAAGAGGTGCCGACCGCTGAAACGCTTTGGGCCGTGTTCGTTCCCGAGGAGGGATCGGTCGTCGCAGTGGGCAGCAACGGCGCCGCCATCCGCCTCATGGGCGGCGAGTGGGAGGTGCTTCCGACCGGTGTCGACAACATCCTCTACGCGGTGCACGGCGTCAGCGCGAACAACATCTGGGCTTCGGGAAACCAAGGCATGACTCTGCAATTCAAAGAAGTCGAGTGAGGATCTCTTCATGTCCATCCTGATCAAGAATGGCCGGATCGTTACCGCGGTCGATGACTACATCGCCGATGTCTTCATCGAGGGCGAACGGATCACGCACATCGGGACGAACCTGAACGTGCATGCGGACCGGGTTTTCCAGGCGGCCGGCAAGCTTGTCATTCCAGGCGGGATCGATCCCCACACGCACATGGACATGCCCTTTGGCGGCACCACCAGCGCGGATGACTTCGACACGGGCACGGTTGCTGCGGCCCACGGCGGCACGACCACCATCATCGACTTCGCCATCCAGATGAAGGGCCAAAGCACGCTCGACGGGCTGGACATCTGGCACCGAAAGGCCGATGGCAAAGCCACAATTGACTATGCTTTCCACATGATCGTCACCGACATGGCGGTGGAACGGCTGGGGGAGATGGAGAAGCTCGCGGATGCCGGCGTCACCTCCTACAAGATGTTCATGGCCTACCCCGGCGTGCTCTATGTAGATGACGGCACGTTGTACCGCGCCTTTCGGCAGGCAGGTGAAAACGGCACGCGCATCTGCATGCACGCTGAGAATGGGATTGTCATCGACGAGATCATCCGCGAAGCGCGGGAAGCGGGGCACACCGAGCCCGCGTGGCACGCCAAGACCCGGCCCACGCGCATGGAAGCCGAGGGCGTGCATCGCGCCATCGCGATCGCCGAGGTGGCCAAGGTTCCTCTCTACATCGTTCACCTTTCCAGCCACGACGCACTGGAGCAAGTGCGGATCGGTCGGGCTCGCGGGGTGGATGTTCAGGCCGAGACCTGTCCGCAGTACCTCACCCTCGATGACTCCTGGTATGACCGTCCGAATTTCGAAGGTGCCAAGTGGGTGATGACCCCCGCCCTGCGCCAGAAGTGGAACCAGGATTCCCTGTGGCAGGGCCTCCGCTTCGGCGATCTCAGCGCCGTGGCGACCGATCACTGTCCGTTCTGTTTCAACGGGCAGAAGGAGTTGGGTCGCGACTCGTTCACGAAGATTCCGAACGGTGCTCCGGGAGTCGAAAACCGTGTCAGCGTGCTTTACGACGCCGGGGTGCGAACCGGCCGCATCTCCATCAACCGCTGGGTGGAACTCACCAGCACGTCCGCTGCCAAGACCTTCGGGTTGTTCCCCAAGAAAGGCACCATCGCGGTCGGCAGTGATGCGGATGTAGTGATCTTCGACCCCGACGAAACACGGGTGGTGAGCATCAAGGACCCCCGCACCCACCACATGAACGTGGATTACTCTGCCTACGAAGGCCATGAGATCACGGGCTGGACCCAAACGGTGATCAGCCGTGGGCGGGTGATCGTGCACAACAGCGTGCTCGAAACGCACCGGGGCGGCCAGTTCGTCAAGCGGGCGCGGGTGGGGCAGTTGTTGAGGTAGTTCGCCGGGGTCTGCCCTACTTCATCGGACTGGCACGGCCGATCATGGCGTCGTAGATCCAGTTGGGGAGCAGCCGGGCAAGGTTCATGAGCAGCTTCATCTGCCACGGGAAGGTCAGCTCGGACCTCCGTCGCTCAAGGCCGTTGGCGATCAGGCGCGCTGCGCGGTCCGCGCTCATGAGGAACGGCATCTTGAAGCGGTTGACGGCCGTGAGCGGTGTGTCGATGAAACCTGGATGGATGCTTGTTACCGCGATGTTGGACCGCTTCAGGTCCACGCGGAAGCTCTCCAGTAGCGTCGTTACATAGGCCTTGCTTGCGCTGTAGCCGCCGGTCCCCGGTAGCCCCCGGAAGCCCGCAACGGAGCTGACGGCGGCGATGTGCCCCGACTTCCTGGCCACCATTCCCGGCAGCACGGCTCCGATGGCGTAGAGGACGCCCCGCACGTTCAGGTCCAGGATTTGCTCGATGGCGTCGATGGGGACCTTGTGAGCCGGGGTGGGGCCTCCCGAGCCAGCGTTGGCGACCATCAGATCGCAGGGACCGAGCTCCGCCTCAAGCTTGGCGCAGGCCTCGGCCAACTCGGCGCGCTGGGTCACGTCGGCCACGGCCCAGGCTGCCGTGCCCCCCGCCTCGGTAATGGTCGCCGCGAGCGATGCGAGCAGCTCCGGGCGGCGAGCGATGAGCCCGACACGGTGGCCGCGGCGGGCTAGTTCCAGCGCGAGGGCCGCGCCGATTCCGGTCGAGGCACCGGTGATCAGGGTGACGGGCAAGGTGGTCTCCGGGGGCGCGTCGTCTATCCTCCGGCGTCGTTGTTTGGGTAAGTTACCCATGGCGCGCTCCGTGCCTCCCACGTCTATGAAATGCACGGGCGTCATGGGTGGCCGCGCCGTGGTCCGCGTTGCGGCTGGGCGGGATGGGAGGAGCACTCCACTTGGCGCGTTAGTAACGTACCAGGTGCTGTAGGTCGGTATCGCAGGTTGGAGGCTGAAGGGTAGGGTGCGTTAGGGGAAGGGGAGGCAAGCCCCTTCCCCGGTTGCATGGTGGACTCGCACCGCCGGGTCGGGCACAGTGGGCCGATGTCGACCGCGGAAAGGCTTCTGGACTTGCTGCGTGCGTCGGGGCGACCGTTCGAGGTGCTGGACCACGAGCCGGCCCGCTCGGCTGAGGAAGCCGCCGAGCGACGCGGCACTGCGCTGAGCGTCGGAGCCAAGTCCGTCGTGATGCGCGTCGACAAGTTAGGCTTCGTCGTCCTGGTCGTGGGCAGCGACCGGCGCATCGAGGGCCGGGCGTTGCGCCAAGCGCTCGGGGTCCAGCGGTACCGCTTCGCCACCCCTGAGGAGCTCTTCGCGCTGGCGGGGTTGATTTCCGGAGAGGTTCCTGCTTTCGGCACCCCCTTGTTCGAAGCAACGTTGGTCGTAGGGGAGGACTTCGAAGCGCGACAAGAGCTGGTGTTCGCCGCTGGCAGTATGATTCGCTCGGTGCGCATGGGGATGGCGGACTGGCGTGTGGTAGCGTGCCCACGCGTGGTCGCCCCGTTTACGGTCGCAGCAGCGGGGTTGACGCCGCTTGCGTGGGGCACAGGCACGGAATAAGTAGACTCCCTTCGCGCGTGAGTCCGTGGATTCCTTGGTGCCCGCTTCGAAACGCGTCCTCGTACAAGGGGTCGTGTGTGAGATGAACCTTCCGGGGGCCGACGTTTCATTCACGATGCAGCCCGAGGAAGCCGAGGCCTGGTTGGAGTCCCGGCCCTTTGATGTGGTGGTTTGCGCGGATGTCGCGGTGCTCGATGCCGCCCGTCGCCTGCGCCCTCTCGCCGCCCGCGTACAGGTCGTCGGCGCGGATCAGGGCTGCCCTTCCACCTTGCGCGAGGCGCACATCGTGGTGGGCGGACTGGTCCATGCGGGGGGATTGGAAGCGATCATCGACCGCGCCTTGGGTGGCCCAGGCCTGATCTCGTTCGAACGGCTGCGCAAGATCATCGGGACCACGGATCGCCTTCCCGCGCTCAGCGCCACCACGGTGGAATTCCTCAAGATCTCCGAAGCCCCCGATGTGCGGCTCTCCGATATTTCCAAGGTTCTGGAACGCGATCCGGCCGTCGCCGCCAAGATCCTTCAGTTGGCGAACTCGGTCTACTTCGGCTTGTCCCGACGCGTGGGTACGGTGGAACGTGCCGTGGCGTTCCTGGGCACGGGGCACATCCGGTCGATCGTGCTGGCCGGCGAAGCCTGGAAGCTTGCAAAGGGCGGGCCCGAGGCGGAAGTGGCCCGCATGCGGTCCGTGGGGCTCCTGTCCGCGCAGCTTGTGCGCACCATCGGGGGGCCGAACGCTGCGGAAGCGGCCACCGCGGCCATGCTTTCGAATGTCGGGGCGTTGCTGGTGCTCGGCAGGTTGCCAAAGGAGCATGTGGCGATCGAAGAGCTTTACAAGAAGCAGGGGGGCTCTCGCGCCGCGGCGGAGGGCGAGATCCTTGGGGCAACGCTCGCTCAAGTGGGTGCTCACTTGCTGGCGTTCTGGAGGCTTCCTCGCGCCACTTGCGAGGCCGTGGCCTTCTCCCGTACCCCGTACCCCCACCCCAGCCGGGGGATGGATGTGGCTGCGGTCACCTACCTGGCGTGCGGGTTGGCTGCGGAGGCGCTCGGCGAGGAAACCACAGCGCTCGACCCGCATTGGTGCGCCTACATGGGCGTGGACCGCGAGCTTGTGGCGTGGCGGCAGGTCGCCCAACAGCTTGCCATGGCGTGGCCAGACGTGTAGCGGAAGGGGGCAGCCCTCAGCCTCGCAGGCGATCAACCAGCGGCGAAAATGCGCACGTCTCGGGATCGAAGGCGAGCACTTGCGCCTGTCCAAGATCAAACCACCAGGCATGCAACGTGAGCGTTCCAGCCGCCAGTCGGTCGGCGACCACGGCGTAGGATTGCAAGTGGTCGATCTGTTGCAGCACGTGGGCCTGCGAGAGTCGGTCGACGGGAAGCAGCCCCTCGGACAGGCCCACTTCGGCCTCGGCACGCCCCAGCGAGGCTTGCGAGTGCGATAGCCACTTGTCGAGGTTGCGTGCCCCCTCGGGGCCGTGCCCGGTGTGCATGGCCACCATGGCGCCGCAAGACGAATGACCGCAGACCACGATGTCCCTCACGCCCAAGAAGCCAGCGGCGAACTCCACGGCGGCGCCGACGGAGTTTTCATGGTTATCCTTGCTGTCTGGCGGCACGATGTTGCCCACGTTGCGCAGCACGAACAAGTCGCCCGGGTCGGTGGAGGCGAACAGGTTGGGCACCACCCGGCTGTCGGAGCAGGCGATGAACAGACAGTCCGGGGAGTGGCTTAGCGCGAGGTGCGCGAAGCGCTCCCGGTACGCCGGGCGTACGCGGTCGTGGAAATCGAGGATGCCGTCCAGTAGCTTCTTCACGGTGCTGGACTATCATGCAACGGGGGAAGGGGCTTGCCGGCCCTCCCCCTAACGCGCCATCCACTCGGGCACCCGACCTCCGGCCTCCAACCTGCGATCCCGGCCTGCGGCTCCCGGCGCGTTACTCCCGTGCCGGGAGTGGCGCTGTGCCCATCCCGCCCAGCCCCAGGGCGGTCTCCGGCGGGTTCACGCAAGTTAGAAAGGGGGGAAAGGGCGCCCTCACTTCGGGCCTGTGCGGCCGGGCTATGGTTCAACCGATGAGCGCACCCTTGGTCGTCTGGAAGTTCGGCGGCACCAGCGTGGCGACGCGTGCGGGTTGGGAGACCATTGTAGCGTAGGTCAAGGCGCGGCAGGCCGCGGGAGAGCGTGTCTTGCTCGTGTGCTCCGCGATCTCGGGGGTCTCGAATCTGCTGGAAGCGTTGCCCGACCAGGCGCGGGCGGGGAAGCACGGGCCTGCCTTGGAGGCGATCAAGGCCAAGCGCTACACACTCGCGATGAATCTGGGCGTGCCCGCGCCAGATGCGGATCTGGCCGAGGTCACTCGCGTGGCGGAAGGCATTCAAGCAGGAGGGGGCTTACGGCCATGCGATGGCGTCCCGATACAACCTGCGCGAGGTTCCGCCTGAGGTCACGCTAAGCGTTGAGGACGCAAGTTGAGGCGGTACCGGCTTCCTCCTCGCCCCTTCGCGCTGCCGGCGATACGCCGGCCGCTGCCTAGGAACACACGTTGAAGTACTTTCGCACGAGCCTGATCCTGTCGGTCGCCGGTGTGGTGCTCGCCGCGTGGTTGGGGTGGAACGAAGCTCATTCCTGGCAGGGTGTTGCCACGAGTGTTTTCCTCGTGTCGGTGCTTGGCGTGCTCGAGGTGAGCCTGTCGTTCGACAACGCGGTCGTGAACGCGACCGTTTTGCGCGGGATGGATGCCGTGTGGCGTCGGCGCTTCTTGACGTGGGGTATCGCGATCGCGGTGTTCGGCATGCGCATCGTGTTCCCGCTGGTGATCGTGGCGGTGATCGCCGATATTACCCCGTGGGGGGCGATCCAACTCGCGGTCTACGAACCCAAGAAGTATGGTGAGGTCCTCACCAGCGCGCATGTCTCCATCTCGGCCTTCGGAGGCGCTTTTTTGATCATGGTGGGCCTGCGGCACT
>CAMBIK010000200.1 GCA_945867435.1 Klebsiella pneumoniae | reverse complement strand
ACCCCGCGTTCCCCGCAAGGACGCCGCTGTAGAGCACCTGGTTCGCCCTCGGTGGCGGGATGATCGCCGCCAATTTCTCAGTGAATTCCAAAACCGTGAACTCCACCGCGCCGGTGCCGTCGCTCCAGATGCGCTTCATGCCGACGCGCGGTGCGCAGCACGTGGCCCCAGCACTGCGGGTGACGGGTCTCCGGGAGGGAGTCGTACACGCTGTATGCGTCCGTCGCCACGATCCCGAGGTAGTCCGGGGGCACCATGGACTCGAACGTCGCGCGGTCGCGGTGGGGCGAGATGTGGAAGACGCTCAACTCCGGGGTCGTGGCGGCAAACATCCAGGCCCGGTCGCCGTTCTGGCGCCAGCCTGTCTCATCCACAGTCATCACCGACACGTCGAGCAGCCGATTGCGGACCTCAATCGTGGCCTGCTCGAACTTCGCGATGTTCCGTTCGAACATCTGCGAAAGGCCGCCCGGGCTGAACGGCAGCCCGAACAGCTCCCCGAACACCCGCGAGACTGCCGACACCGGCAGACCCGCATCGAACCGCAACGACATGGCCACCGCTTGCGCCTGCGGTCCCACCTTCGGAGCGCCGCCCAGGATGGCCGGAAGTGGCGCCTCGCTGACCGCACCGCACTCGCCACACCGCTGGCACATGCATTCGTACTCGGTGACCTCCACCGTGATCACCAGATCCTCGACGCGGTGGCGGCGCCCGACCCCCACGTCGCGCAGTGTGCCACCGCACGCGCAGGGACCCTCGACCCTGCACGTTACCGTCTTGTCCACTCGCGTGGGTCCAGGACGCCCCGACCCCACGTGTCCCGCCGCGCGGCCGGGCTTCCGCTGCGTCCCGTCGGCCGACGCCTTCGCCTTGCCTCGACGCTTCCGGTCGCGAACCCGGTGGCCGCGCTTCCACTCCTCCAACTCGCGGCGAACCTGATCCACAGTGCCGAGCAGCTCACCGACCAATGTCCGCAGCTCGGCGTTCTCCTTCTCGAGGCGGGCGATCTTCTCGGAATCGGTCTCGTTGGCCATCCCGTTCGCTCTACCCGGGACCTGTCGAAATGTCTAGTCTTCTATCGAACTAAAGTCATACCGCGGGAGCGCGGCCCCCCGCCGAGCTGCACGGCATCACTATAGGCCCGCCAGTGTTCGCATGAAACGCAGGTATTCGTCCCTCCGGCTGCGGTAGAATTCGTGGCGGGAGCCCCGCATCGTGGGCTGATGCACAAACGGGAAGAATGCCCTGCCCAGGCTGCTTTGCGTAGGGTTGACGGTCGCGAACGGGCCGCACCCCTTGAGCTTCCAATCACGCCGCCAGCCCCAGTAGTGCCTCATCGTGTGGGGGTTCCCAGGAGCGACGAGGACCGGGAGCACCGGCTCTCCGAGACAGACCACCGGGGCGTCTGGGAACTGCGCCAGCTCGTCTCGGAGGAGAGGCATCCACCTCGATGACGTTTCCGCGAGAACGTCCCTCCCACGGTCCTTGAGGATATTGGTCGGCGGGTGGGTGAAGAAGCCCTTCGCAAGGTTGGTGGCGTAGACCTCGGAGTTCAGGTCGACGCCCAGGGCTTTGCACAGCGAGTCGAGGTAGGCGCGGAGGGAGCCGGCTCGGTCGAGGTTCAAGACGGTCGTGATGCTGGACCGGCTGCTTTCTTTCTGAACGGTCGGGTCTTGCCCGACGACCACGAGCCGGATCGGGCCCCGCCCCATGAACGGACGAGGGATGGTTCGGGACGTTCCCGCGAGCCCCGTCAACCGAGGGTCGAGGCAGAGCGAGTCCTGCACCAACTGGGCGCGAGACACGATGGCGTCAACGAAGTCCTGCACGGCTCGGTGTCCAGATGGTCGCCGACCCTATCATGCGCTCAACCGCTGGTTGCAGCACGTCCATGAAGGCCCTGGGCGCCGCCGGTGCGCCCGGGGGACACGCTCGCCATCGGAGGGAGGCGTCCTCGACGCTCGCCTCGCCCTGGGCTACACTGGAGCCTGCGGAGCCGCGGGCTTCGGACTGAACTGCCCCTCAAAGGCCAGCATCTTCTCGGTGCCCCAGCCCTTCGGGTCCAGCCAGAAAGCTCGATAACCATTCGGCCATCCCGACCACTGTCGATCGCACCAATCCCGAAGGTGCACGGAACGCCCGCTCTACCTCACGGAAGGGCGGGCGTTCCTGCTTGGGGTTTCGGCCAGAACGGCACGGGTGCGCGCTCGACGCGAACTCTGCGGCTCCTCGCCTGCGCCCTGACATCCGCCACCGCGGACCACGCGGTTAAGCGCGCTGGATGTCCGCATGGTCCTCCGCGCTCCGTCTGCTCGCCGCCCTCACCGCGCGCCGCGACACGGACGGCCCGACGGAAGGCGGCGTCTCCGTCGTGTTCCAGGCCCGGGCCCGGCAGCTGCGGATCGAGTGAGCCATGCCACACCGCCGCCCGTCCCAGCTCCCGCTCGGCCTCGTCGCCGCCGCGCTCGCGTCGGTGGCGGTCCTGTCCGTCGGGGATGCCGCGCTCGACCTCGCCGACGGGGCGGGCCTGGTGCACGTCGGCGGCGAGGGCGTGATCGTGGCGCTCGCCGTCGCGGGGCTGTCCGTGTTGGCGCGGCGCATCCGTGCGGACCGGGCGCGGCTCGAGGAGGAGTTGGCGCGCGTCCAGAACAGTGAGGCGGCGTGGCGGGCCAGCGCGGCGCGGTGGGAAGAGCAGGCCCGAGCCGCCGTGCGCGCCTTCGGCGACGCCGTCGATCGCGAGTTCGACAGCTGGAAGCTCACGTCCTCCGAGCGCGAAGTGGCGCTCCTCCTGCTCAAGGGCATGAGCATGAAGGAGATCGCTGAAGCGCGGGGCACCAGCGAGCGCACCGTGCGCCAGCAGGCCGCCACGGTGTACGCGAAGTCGGGCGTCGAGGGGCGCGCCGAGCTCGCGTCCTACTTCCTCGACGCGTTGTCGCTTCCGTCCCTCGCCCCCGCGGCCGCGGCGGTGGCGAGCTCCAGCTCCTCCGGGTGACGGATGGCGCCCCCGGCGCTGCTCGCCCAGGCCATGGCCCCCGCGGCCGCCAGCGCGGCGGCCAGGGTGAGCCCACCGGCGAGCCCCTCGTGCCGCCCACGGCGCCAGTAGGCGAGCGGCGCGAGCGCGCCCGCCACGATCGCGAGGATCGTCGCCACCTCCGCGCGCTCCTCGTGCTCGTGCACCCGCGCCTTCACGAGCTCGATCTGGTCTTCCAGGAACTCCTCAGCGGGCTCCCCCGTCCGGAGCGCGACCACCCCGGTCACGCCCCCGACCACCAGGAGGAACACCGCCGCCCGCCACGCGCCGAGGTCCCGGCGGGCCACGCCGTACGCGAGCACGGGGACCGCGAACAGGAGCGCGAACAGCGGGGCGTGGTTGACGAGGAGATGCAGGTGGGCGGCGTTCATGGCGGCTCCCGTTGCCCGGAAACATCGTCGCCGATCCCCCTTCGCGCCATCCGACACACGCCGGAGGAGGCGAGCGAACGCCCGCTCCGGCACCTGCCGGATGGCCGGCGGAGGGGGGCTGGCGCACCCTACCGGTGGAGACTGCGCCATGACCCGTCGACACCTCGCCCTCCTCCCCCTCTTCACCCTCGCGGCCTGCGACACGCCCGCGGACGGCAAAGACACCGCCGCGACGGCGTGCACCTCCGACTCCTACTGGACCGGCGGCAACGAGGAGTCCCCCAACATGAACCCCGGCGAGAGCTGCATCGCGTGCCACGCGAGGGAGGGCGAAGGGCCCTCGTACAGCGCGGCGGGCACCGTCATGGGGGACTACGGCGACGTGGACGACTGCAACGGCGTCGAGGGCGTGGTCGTGCGCATCGCCGACGCGAACGGGGATGTGTTCGAGGCCACCTCCAACACCGCCGGCAACTTCTTCTTCCGCGACGACATCGCGCTGCCCTACACCGCGGAGGTCGAGTCCGACGCGGGCATCGTCGCGATGACCACCTCCCCCACGACCGGCGACTGCGCGAGCTGCCACACCGCCGAAGGCGCCAACGGCGCGCCCGGGCGCATCGTCACCCCGGGATGAACGGGCGGGCGGTCTGCTCGGGCGCCCCCGTGGCGCTCGCCCGCCGACCTGTGGCTGGGTGGCGGCCCGCTCGATGCGGACCCGCGGATCGGCCTGCTCGCCGCGCGGCGCGGCAACACGAGGTCAGCCGCAGGCGCTGGCAAAGCTCTCCTTCAACGCCACGACTTCTGCATCCGAGCATCCCTGCCTGTCGATCCAGAAAGTTCTATAATCATCCAGTCCGGCCGACCAACCTTATGAGGGCCCGTGGAAGTGATGAACTTCTACGGGCCTTCTTTACTTTTGGGACCGGCGAGCTATCGAACTTCTGAGAGTCGACCACTCGTCGTTAGTCCCGACCGCGGGCCTCCTGCGGGTTCCGGCTCGTGTGAAACACTGCGAGGATCGCGATGTACTCGGGGTATTCGCGGAACAGCACGATGTAGGGGAACCGGCGGACGAGCGCGCGCCGTATCGGGCCATCGACGCGAACATACAGCTCCGGCGCACGGGCGACGGCCGCGAAGGCAGCGTCGACGCACCCGAGGAGGTCGTCGCCCAGCCCCTCGCGCTGGTTCTCGTACCAGTTCCACGCCGCGTTCAGCTCCGCGTTTGCCTCCGCGCAGATCCGGAGCGGCCGCCTCACCGCCGAATCCGAACCTGTTCGCGGGCGATCTCCCACGGAATCGATGCCTCGGGATGCGCCTCGTGATCAGCCAGTCGGCGACGAACCTCTGCGAGCTGCGCGGCCGAGAGCGGAACCGGGTCAGGGTCCGCAGCGATTCGATCCCAGAGATCCTGCACATAGAGGATGCGCTCGGCCTTGGTCATCTGGTCGAAGGAGGGTTCCATCTTGGGATTGTAGTCTCCGCGGTCGGGGATCGCCACCGGTCCCCGCGACCTCGCGGGCCGACGGTTAGGCCGCATCATGAGCTGGCCACCGAGCGGTCTCCGCGCCTCCAAGCTCGCGGTGATCCTCGCCAGTCTCGCGGCCTTCGCCGTGGTCACGCTGCTGGCCGCCCTCGTGTTGACCTACTCCGTGCTGCGCCCGGTCGCCCCACCCCGCGACCTTCCCCCAGAGGGCGTCAGGGTGACGCTCGGAGCGGTGTACTCCGACATGACGGTCCTGCGTTGTGCCGGCTTCAACGTCCTGGTCGCCGGCGGCGCGGGTGCCCAGCGCGCCCCGGTGCTGTTGGAGACCGCGGACATCAGGCGACCCGTCTGGGTGCAGCGATCCTTCTCCTTTTCCGACTACGGCCGCTTGACGGCGATGGAGGTCGACCGCACCGGGAGCGTCTGGGGTGGGTCGAGCGAGGGCTCCGTATCCGTCCTTCGGCCCGGCGTGGACACCGCCGACCGACGCGAGAAGCGGGACGACGGGATCGAGGCCTTTGTGGATGACGGCGGCTCCGGATTCTTGACGGTCACTCAGCACGAGGTGGCTCGGGACGGCGATGCGTGGCCGCTCCCGTCGGGGACCACCGCGCAGGCTGCCGTCGCGCTCGGGGGGCGCCTGTATGTGGGGGGCGAGGAAAGGAAACTTGAACGCTCTTGCCGAAGGTACACCCGCCACTGTAGCCCCGCTCGCCGCGCCGACGGCCCCCGCCTGCCACGCGCAGGTCCACGACCCCGCCGTCCCCCTCTACTGGCTCGAGGTCCGCTGGCTGGGGGATGTCTGGGGCTGGCGCACCCTCGGCGCGGAATCCCGAAGGCGCGGCGCGGGTCCGGCCGACACCGCGGGCTGGCGCCGCCTCACGGCGAGCGCAGGACGCGGCGGGCGCGTGACCCTGGACACCCGCGTGTGGGTCGAACTCGTAGACGGCGGGCCCCCCGAGCCGTTCGTCGTGGACGCCCGCACGGGGGAGCGCCTCGCGGGGGACGCCCTGAACGCCCTCGTGGAGGTCTGGCCCGACAAGCTCCTCCCCCTCGACGCCGAGGGCGACGCCGCGCGGGCCTACGTGGATGGGGACGTCTTCGTGGTGGCAGGGCGGGCCTACCGGGCACACGTCCCCGAGGTCCCCGAGCACACCTCGGGCGCCCGCATGGACCTCCGTGACGGGAGCATCGACCTCGACCTCGACCTCGCCTCCCGCGTGGCCGTGTTCACGCAGGGGAGCGCGGACGCGCGGGTGCGGGGTGAGTGCGTCCGCGTCCTGGCGGTCTACGCCGAGGCCCGTCGACGGGACACGCCTACGGGAGGCTGGCTCCGCCCCGACGAGGCCTGGGCGGCTTGGCGTGCCCTCGGGGCGCCACCCGATGCCCCTCTGGAGCGGGTGGGGTGGGAGCGCACGCGCCTCCGCACGAACCTCGCCCACCTCGGCGTCGTCGGTCTGGACCAACTCTTCGAGACCCAGCGCGACGGCCTGACCTGGCGCCTCCGCCTCTCCGAGCACGTACGCCTGACCTGAACAACCGCCGCCCGTGTGCCCCACGCACGCCCCACGACCCGGATAGGCCACCTGTGACCCCACCCAGGAGTTGCATGCGTACCCTCCTCTGTTCCCTCGCCCTCTTGCCGACCGGCCTCGCGCACGCTGCGGACCCCACCGGTGCGGCGGCCCCTGCCGTCGCGGCTCCCACAGCGACCGTCACGCCGGTGGGGTCCGTGGACTGGAAGCCCCTGGACCCGAAGAAACCCGCGGGCGTCCAGATCGCGGTCGTTCAGGGCGACCTGCGCGGCGGCCCCGCGAGCTTCTTCATGAAGTTCCCCGCCGGCTCGGCCTCGCCCCAGCACGCCCACACTCACGACTACCATGGCGTCGTGGTCAGCGGGACCCCCGGGCACGGCGCGACCGCCGAGGCGGCAGCGACTCCGCTCGCCGCCGGGTCGTGGTGGAACCAGCCGGGGATGGCGTACCACTACGACCGCTGTCTCGGGTCGTCGGAGTGCGTCCTCCTGCTCA
>CAMBIK010000199.1 GCA_945867435.1 Klebsiella pneumoniae | reverse complement strand
GACGTGCTCGGCCGATTCGCGTTCGCCACTCGCAGCGTAGACGATGCCGTGGACTGCGCCGCGAAAGGCACGCGCGTCTGGCGGCGGGTGGGGTTGATGGAACGTGCGGCGGCGATTCAGCGCTTCCGCGAACAGCTCAACGCCCAGGCGGAGCCGATCGCCCGGCTTCTGGTCAGGGAATCGGGGAAGCCGCTCTGGGAGGCCCGACAGGAGGTCGCGGCGAGCGTACGGGCCGTGGATCTGTTCCTGGACGAGGGGGTGGGGCTCGTGGCGCCCCGTGTCATGGAAGACATCACGGGGCGCAGCGACTATGTGCCTCGCGGGGTCGTCGCGATCATCGGCCCGGCCGTGCTGCCTTTGTTTCACGCGGTGACCACGACGGTCGCGGCGGTGCTGGGCGGGAATGGAGTGGTGTTCAAGCCTTCCAAGTACAGCCCGGTGGCGGCGCAGACCCTCGCCGAACTCTGGGACCGCACCAAGCTTCCCCGCGGCGTTTTCAACCTCGTGCAGGGACCGGGGTCGGCGGTCGGCCAGCGGCTGGTCAGCCACGCCGGGATTGACGCGCTGCTGTTCACCGGCAGCTACGAAACTGCGCGGGAGCTGCGGCGGGCGCTGGTCGAACGCCCCGAGCTGCCCGCGATGTTTCAGACGGGCGGCAAAGCCCTGGCCTACGTTCACGAGGATGCGCCACGCGAACGCGCCGTGTACGAGATCCTGGTCGGCGCGTTCCTGACCGCCGGCCAACGGGCGGCCTCGACCGCTCGGGTCCTGGTCCACAGCGCCGCGTGGGACGATATCGTGCCCGACCTCGTGCGCCGCGCCCAGCGCCTTCGGGTCGGCTACGGCCTGGACGACGACGTTTTCATGGGTCCGCTGATCAGCGACACCCTCCGCACGCGCTTTCGCAAATACTGCAAAGCGTTGGCCTCCAAGGGGCACGTCGCCCTCTGCGAAGGCGATGCCATCGAGCTGAGCGGGCACCGCGGGCACTACGCCTCACCCGGAATTTACGAGGTGAAGTGGCGCGGTGGCCTCCCTTTCCTGAACGAAGAGCCTCCGGGCCCCCTCCTGCTGGTATACCGAGTCGAATCCATGGACGAGGCGATCGAACTCCACAACCGCGCCGTGTACCGGCCCGTCACCAGCGTTTTCACGCGGGTGGATGGCGCCGCCCTGCCCGAGCTTCGCGACCGCCTGCGTACGGGGGCGATCAACGTGAACCGAAGCACCCTCGGCGCCAGCCTGCGCCTGCCCACTGCGCCCCAGGGTCGTTCCGGAATGGGACTGTCAGGCGGCATCGAACTCATGCGACATGTCACCTTCCCGCGGGGCGGCATCGTTGAGACCCGCGCTTTCGACGCCGCCCACCTCGTTCCGGGCGTCGAATGGGACGACGACTCCAGCGTGGGCGAGCTGGGCGCTGTGGACCTGCACGCCGAATGACCCCCGTTCGCTCCATCGTCATTGGCAACGTACACATGGACCTCGGGGCGGGGCGCCGTGGCGTTGACATGGGTCCCTCTGCGATTCACCTGGCCGGGCTGCAAGCCGGGGTGGAATCCCTCGGCATCCGCGTGGCCGACCACTTCGCGCTAGGGGTGCGCTCGCAGGAGATGCTAACGCCCGGCGACGAACACGCGCGCTTCCTCCCCGAGATTACCCAGGTCTGCGGGCGGCTCGCCGACCGGGTGGAAGCGGGGCTGGAGGATGGGCACCTGCCGGTGGTGCTGGGCGGCGATCACTCGGTCGCCATCGGCACGATCACCGGCATCTCCAGGTACTGGAAGAAGCGCGGTAAGCGCATCGGCGTGATGTGGGTGGATGCGCACACGGATGTGAACACGCCCGAATCCTCCCCGACCGGCAACATCCACGGAATGCCGCTGGCGGTTTTGTTAGGACATGGCCCGAGCGAGCTGGTCTCGCTGGCGGGGGAGACCCCAGCGTTGGACCCGCGCAACGTATGTGTCATCGGGGCTCGCGACCTGGACGACGGCGAGCGAAAATTCGTTCGGGAGTCGGGACTTCGCGTGTATACGATGAGCGAATTGGACGAGCGCGGCACGGCTTTGTGCGTGCGCGAAGCGATCGAGCGCTGCCTGGACGGCACCGCGGGGGTTCACCTCTCCTTCGACCTGGATGGCGTTGACCCGCAGCACGCACCCGGGGTGGGTACGGCGGTTCAGGGGGGGCTCGACCTGCGCGAGTCCCACCTCATCTGCGAGAAAGTCGCCGCCACCCAGCGCGTGCTGGGCGTGGAGATGGTCGAACTGAACCCAGTACTAGACAGCGAGAACCGCACGGGGCGGCTCGCGGTCTGGCTGATCCTCAGCGCGCTCGGGAAGACGATTCTCTGACGGAGACGAGACGGCCTACTGGCCGTCTTCCTTCCAGTCGTTGAACAGGAGGACATCGTCGCCTTCGACATGCTTCGCCGTGAACGGGGAAGCCACCTGGTCGCAGGCGTCGGTGACCTGAAGCTCGCACTCGTCGCCATCGCAGTCGTCGTCCTCAAAGCCATTGCCCTGGGGCAACATCTCGCCGTCTTCTTTGTACTCGAGGTAAGCGGACGATGGAATGTTGCCGGCACCGAAGTCGGTGTCCTCGAAGTCCCACTCGTCGCTCTCGACGTAGGTCTGGACCGAGAGCGAGGAGGCGCTGATGGTCCCAGCCAGGTCGGCAAGCATGGGCGCCGAGATGTGGATGTTCACCGTGGAGTCGGTGGTGAACCTAGCGTCGTACATGTAGCCATCTTCGTGCTCGGCGGTCTCGAATCCGGAGGTGGCCTCGGTCCACGTGAAGGTGTGCCCATCGCCTTCCGCCACGCCGGGGAAGACGAGATCGCCCCAGGTGAGGACCGCGCCGCCACCGCTGGTCGGTGCGACATGGAAGAAGATGACCTGGTCAGCGCCGACAAAGTCGTCGTCATACGTCCATTCGGAGTTCGCCGCATCTTCCGCGTCGGGCGCGAAGCCATCACTGAAGTTCTCTTCGATCTCGATCGAGCAATCCACAGCGCCATCGCTGTAGGGAACGGTGATCATGTAGATGCCGGAAGGCGTGCAGGCCGTGGCGAAGAGAACGAGGGAGAGAAAGCGCATGGGGGCTCCGAGATTTTCGCGTCGATAATACAGCCATGTGGCTACCGCAACTATGACCACCAGCACGGAATCGGGAGGAAGTCAACTGCTCGCGCTGGAGTACCGTCGGAGCGCCACCAGGAGCACGGCTCGCGAGCCCACCAGGCTCACCAGGGCGGTCGCCACCGCGCCGAGCGCCAATGCCCCATCCAACCTATTCAAAAGTGCCATCGCCGGGTAACTGGAGACCAACGCAACCGGAATAATCGTCGTGAGCGCAATTCGCACTCCTCGGCCATACACCGACACGGGCCAGCGCCCCGCATCCGTGACCGCTCCTAGCAGAAACCGGAGGTTGTCGACCCGCACGAACCAGAAGCTGGTACACACGATGAGGACCCACAATCCGTAGGTTGCGAGGATGCCGGCGACGAACATGGCCGTGGCGGCGACCAGGGCCACGGGGCTCGGAGCCCCCACGCGCCACAGTGCCCCCGCGATGACCGCCACGCCCGCCAGCACATCCCAAAGCGCAGCGGGGGCGACCTTGCGGCAGGATATCAACAGCTGCGCATCCACCGGTCGGATCAGCAGGTAATCCAGCGCTCCGGTGCGAACGCCATCCACGATCGCCCCGAGGTTGGGCTCCACGAGGCCGCGTACGAATCCGTTGTAGAGCAGAAAGAAGCCCGTGACCAGCAGGGCCTCCTCCATCGTCCATCCCGATACGGTTCCCACGCGGGCATACACCAGGAACAGGGGGGCGGCGACCCCGGCGGCGGTCAGTGCACCCACCAGCACCTCCGCCACGAAGCTGGCCCGATACTGAATCGCCTCGCGGATCGAAACGCGGAGCAGCGCCACGAGGACCTCCGCGCGGACACCGGACAGCGCCCGGCTCACGCGCCCACCGCGCCGTAGCGGCGAATCCCTGCTCGCCAGACCACGGCCACCAAGGCGGAGAAGACCGCCAACCAGAAGACCTGAACCCCCAAGGTTGGCAGAATCGGGGCCATCCCGAGGAGCACGTCGATCGGCGCGCCCAACGTTGCGTAGAAGGGCAGCAGCCGCGCAACGCTGACCCACTCGGCCGGGAACAGGGCGAGCGGCACAAAATAACCAGCGAGCAAGGCCCAGACCGCGAACCAGGCGTTCCAGAAGCCCATCGACTGTTCGGTCCAGAACGCGATCATCCCGAAAATCGCCTGGACCAGCCAGGCGAGCGCAAATGCGAGAAGGACGCTCACGACGAAGCCGACGCCGGCCGCAAGCGAAGGGACGAACAGGGCTTCCGGCCTCCAGGCCCCAAGCAGCCCGACCAACGGCAGGAGAACCAGCACCCGAAACGGGAGCGCGGCGATGGTCTCCGCGAAGTTGAAGACCAGCGGGTGCATCGGACGGAGCAACTTCGGCGAGAGATCCCCCTTCCGGATCGTCCAGTTGAGTTCCCACACGACCCAGCTCCCGGTGAGCTGCCGCACGATCAGATTAGCGGTAAAATATCGAGTGAAGTCGGTCTGATCCCAACCCGCCACCGCGCCGCCGGCCGCGGCAGCGTTCCAGAGCGCCAGCATCACCAAGGGAAGCGTCGCGCTGAGCACCCAGATGATCATCTCCGCTCGGTAGGCGACCATTCCGGCGAAGGCCACGCGGAGGATCGCCGGCCAGGCGGCGACAACGTGGCGCAGCTGCGCCATCCCCCCCGAGCCGAGCGCCGCGCTCACCCGGCGACCGTGGCGCGACGGAAAACGCGGCCGATCACCTCGTCCAGCGGCGGCACTTCCACCCCCAGTTCGACCAGGGGGGCCAGAGCCAGGACTCGCTGCAAGAGCGCGTTCACCTCGCTCGCAGCGACCGTGGCGACCATCCGGCCTTCCACGGCTTCGAACCCCAGCGCGCCCAGCTCCGGGATCAACTGGTGAACCACGACCCTTCGCTCCGGAGCTACGGTCCGGCTGAGCTCGTCGAGAGCACCGTCGTAGCGAAGCTGTCCCTCGTCGATGATCAGCAGCCGCGGCGTCAAGGCGGCGATGTCAGCCATATAGTGGCTGGTGAGCAGGACCGTCGCACCGTACTTCCGGTTATGTTCCGTGATGAACTGTCGTACCTGAACCTGCATCTCTACGTCCAACCCGATGGTGGGTTCGTCCAGAAAGAGGATCGAGGGACGATGCACGAGCGCCGCGATGAGCTCGCATTTCATCCTTTCGCCCAACGACAGATTGCGGACCGGCTTCTCGAGCAGGGGCTCGGCGCGAAGCAGCGCCACCAGCTCGTCGAGCGTTTCGTTGAACGCGCCGCGTTCCACGCCGTACATCGCGCGGTTCAGCTCGAAGGTCTCGCGTGCGGGAAGGTCCCACAACAGCTGCTGCTTCTGACCCATCACCAAAGTGATCATCTGTAGGAACGCCGGATTTCTCTCCTGCGGTACGAAGCCGCCTACCCGGACCTCCCCCGCGCTGGGGTACAGGAGCCCGGAGAGCATCTTGAGCGTAGTCGTCTTCCCCGCCCCGTTCGGACCCAGGAATCCAACGCGTTCGCCCGGCGTGATTCGGAAGGAAATCTCCCGCACCGCCTGAACCTCGCGCACCTCACGCGAAAAGAAGGAGGCGAACGAACCCCGCAATCCAGGTTTGGTCACAGGCACACGGTAGACCTTCGAGAGGCCGGACACCTCGATCACGCACGCCTCCCCGCCGGGCCTATCCCGCCACCCACCCCACGGGAGGGCGCGAAAGCCCGCAGCCGGCTAACGGGGCGCGATCCATGTCCCTCACCATCCTCGGCCCAGAGCGGCCGGACGGAATCCTCCCCGCAGTCCTCGCCCGGCACGGAATCACGGGCCCGCTGGCGCTCGTGAGCGCCGGTTGGCGCTACGACGAAGCACGGGATGAGCTGCTGCGCGCCGCCCTCCCGAACGAAGTGCGGAACCTTCGGTTGTACGACCGCTTCCGCATGCTGGAGCGGGACGAGCCGGAGCTGATCTCGCGCTACACCGCCAAGCAGGATGCCTTGCGTAAGGTCAAGCTCCGCTATCGGCTGTGGCTCCGCACCTCCCTCGGCATCGCCGCCACCCTCCTGGAGGACAACCCCGACCGCGACTGTCCCTGGTTCCTGAACGCCATTCGCAATCTTCAAGAGGCCGACGAACTGTTCCTGGCCGAGGCCACCCTGCTCCACGATGCCTTCGAAACCGAGGCTCGACCCGGGGAAAATCCACGCGTCTGCAAGGAACGCGAGGCCGTCCGAGCGGAGCTCGACGGCTGCGCCGCGCTCTGCATCGCCGGAGGTCACATCGGCGTGCTGCGAAACCGCTGCTTCTTCTTTGATCTCGGCCCCACGCTCAAGCAGCGCCCGCTGTACGCCTGGAGCGCCGGGGCGATGCTGCTCACCGAACGCATCCTGCTCTTCCACGACCACACCGGGTTCGGTCCGGGCACCGCCGAGTTCCTCGACCACGGGTTCGGCCTGCTGCGAAACACGATTTTCCTGCCGCACGCGCGGGAGCGCCTTCGACTCGACGACACCGTGAACCTCTCGGTGCTTTCCGGCCGCCTGGTACCGCGAAAGGTGATGGGTCTCCAAAATGGCGCGCTGTTCGAGGACGGCCACTTCACTGGTACCGAAGGATCGGCGTTCACCCTCCGCCGGGACGGGAGCATGAATGCTGAGACTGCTTGAGCTCATCGCCAAGGCCGAACGGCCGCGTGCGCCGAGGAAGGCGCTCCTGGAAGCCTTTGTCGCCGAAACCGTTTTTCCGTTGGTCAGCGATGACCACGCCGTTTTCTTCTACTGGAACGGGGAACCCACGGAGGCCGTGTTTCTCCAGCACTGGGTGTTCGGCCTGCCTTCGCGCATCGAGCTGCGACGCATCCCGCACACCGATGCGTTCTACCTGCCGCTCGACCTGCCGAAGCAAGCGCGGGTGGAG
>CAMBIK010000198.1 GCA_945867435.1 Klebsiella pneumoniae | reverse complement strand
CGTGGCATCCGCCGGCGTCATGCCGCTGGTGGACACCCCATCGACGGCGCGCACCTTATCTCCGGCCGCCACGCCCGAGCGTGCCGCAGGCGTACCCGCGTACACGGCAGCCACCACCAGGCCGGAAGGTCCCAAGCGGAGGGTCACCCCGATCCCGCTCAACGTGCCGCTCAGGCGTTCGTCGAAGCGTTCGAGGCCTTCCCCCGCCAAAACTATGGTGTGCCGGTCAAGCGTGGACAGGCACCCCTTGAGCAGCTCGGCGCGCACATCGAGATCGTCCGCGAGCGGCACGCCCGACGCGATCACGGCGTCTTCCAGCTGCACCAGGGCATCGACAAGATCGCCATCGTACTCGATGGTCCAGGTTCTTTTAGCGATCTCCACGCGCACCAAATCCTGTTTCACAGCGACCATGACGGGCTCCACCCGAGATTCCAACCGCACGGCCGCCGCACGAAACATCGAGGCGTGGTCAATCCGTTCGGGCCACAGATAGTGGTCGTCCACCAGGCGGAGCGTCGCTGCGTAGAGGCTCGCATCGCCCGCAAGGGCGACCGCCGCCATCCAGAACCACATCGCCCCCAAGCTATCGCGAGATAGGCACCCATGGCGGATTCCGCGCCTCCCAGGTCCATGAAACGTCGGGGCGCCATGGGTGACTGAGGAGAAGGGAGAGCAGCCGCCAAGCCGCGTTATCCACGCTGCTTGGCCCTGACGCCCGGAGCTTGCGGATGGTGGCAGGTTGGCGGCGGTAGGGGAGAGGCCGGCGACGCCTCTCCCCCTGTTTCTGGTTAGGCACCCGACATGGATGCAAGCGGCCGGCTCTCCCACACCACGCTGGACTTCGACCGGGAAGCACGGTTGGGGCATCCCGAAGTGGTGTACGGCGAAGGGAAGTCCGCCGCCCACATCGCCGATGCGCTGGCAGGCCTGCACAAGCGCAGTGGCTTTGCGTTCGCGACCCGAGTGGATGCCACCAAAGCAGAGGAAGTGCGCTCACTCTTACCCTTGGAGTGCGTGTACGACCCGGTCGCCAGGGTGCTGCATGTGGGCACCCCGCCGGAGCCGAGAGGCCGCATCGGCGTGGCCAGCGCGGGCACCAGCGACGAGAGCGTGGCGGCGGAGGTCGAGGTTGTGGCCCGACTCCTTGGCAATCACACCCTGCGCATCGTCGATGTCGGCGTGGCCGGCCTACACCGTGTCCTTGACCGAACGGAGGATCTCCGCTCGTGCACCGTAGTGGTGGTCGTGGCCGGGATGGATGGGGCGCTGCCCTCGGTGATCGGCGGGCTCATCCCCCAACCGATCGTCGCGGTACCCACGAGCGTCGGCTACGGAACGGGGCTGGGGGGGATCGCCGCGCTGCTGGCGATGCTGAACAGCTGCGCCCCGGGCGTAACCGTCGTGAACATCGACAACGGTTTTGGTGCCGCCTACGCTGCTTCTCGCATCAACCACGCCGTGGCGGCCGCGCGATGAGCACCGCGTGGATCGATCCGGTGGGTGGGCTCGCGGGAGACATGTTGGTCGCCGCGCTCCTCGACGCGGGCGCGCCCGAAGACCAGGTGCTCGATACCGTGCGCGCCCTCGGCCTGGAAGGCTGGACCGCACGCACCGAGCGAGTGTGGCGCGGCCCCTTCCACGCCACCCGCTTCGTGGTCACCCTGGACACCCCCGACGACCCCAGCCATGGCCACGATCACGCGCATGGCCACGACCACAGCCACGACCCCGAAGCGTGGCGGCGTCACAGTCGTAAGTGGGCCGACATCCGGGCGATGCTCCTGGCCGCCCCCCTTCCCACCCGCGTGCAGGCACGGGCGTTGGCCGCGTTCTCACGACTGGCCGAAGCCGAGGGGCGCGTTCACGGGCTCCCCCCCGAAGCCGTGACCTTCCACGAAGTAGGCGCCATCGACTCGATCGTGGACGTGGTCGCCGTCTGCGCGGCCCTCGAATGCCTCGGGGTGGACCGACTGGTCGTCGGCACGATCCCGCTCGGCACGGGGCACACGGTAGGTGAGCACGGCTGGATTCCGCTGCCCGCGCCTGCGGCGGTGGAATGCCTTCGGGGTCTCCTCGTCGAAGGTCGGGACGTGCGCGGAGAAACGGTAACGCCCACCGGGGCGGCGCTGGTGGGGGCCCTGGCCACCTCGGGGCCCATCCCGGCGATGCGCATCGTAGCGACCGGGGTTGGTGCTGGCACCTGGGACCCCGCCGGTCACCCCAATGTCGTGCGCGTGCTGATCGGGGAGGGAGAAGCCGGGGCGGCGAGCGAAGTGGCGGAACTTCGTGCCGAGATCGACAGCCTCCACCCGGAGGCGGTGCCACCGCTGCTCCAGGCACTCCTCGATGCGGGCGCGATCGAATCGACCATCACCCCGATCCAGATGAAGAAAGGCCGCCCGGCCTTCCTCGTGACCACCCTTGCGCTCCCGGGGCACCGCGTACAGGTGGGGGAAGCGCTGCTGCGCCACGGGCGCACGCTGGGCTATCGATGGCAGATCCTCGCCAGGGAAGTGCTCGCGCGGACTTTTGTGCCGGTGCGCACCGCGTGGGGGGATGTGAACGTGAAGATTGGGGAGCGCGATGGCGTCGTAGTGCACGCTGCACCGGAATTCGAGGAGTGCGCCCGCCTCGCCGCAGACCACGGTGTGCCCATCAGCGACGTGATCGGAGAGGCTCTGGCGGCGTGGTCAACGGCGCGGCGTTGAGCGATACTCGGGGGGTGTTCGCAGACCCAGCCCTCGCCCTCTACGCGCTGCTCGACGTGCTTCCGCAGCCGGTGCTCTTCGCCGACCGGCGCGGACGCCTCGTACACGGGAACCCCGCGGCCTGCGCGCTGCTCGGGTACGCGCTCTCGGATCTTCGCGGCTTGCTGCACGTTTCCGACGTGTACCACCGGCCGGAAGATGCCCGCAGCGTACTTCGGGCGGCCAAGAGCGGCGGCGGGCAGACCCAACGCCCGGTAGACGTGATGCTCCGCACCCGCTCGGGCGAGGTCATCCCGGCACAAATCCACGCACGCATCCACACCGGCGCAGAAGGAGAGAACCTCGGCACAATCGGTGTTTTCGATGACGTTCGTGAGGTTTCCGACCTCTCCCGGCGATTGGAAGAAGCCGCCAACCAGGTGGCCGCGAGTGAAAAGCGAGCCGCCGCCCTGGCGATCGCCGCAAAGGCTGCCCACGACCTGAGCCAACCGCTGATGGCCGCGATGGGCAACGTAGAGCTGGTGCTCCTGCAGGCGAACCTGGACGCGACCAACACCAGGCAGCTGGAACGGGCCTACGAGCAGTTGGAAAGGCTAAGGGACATCGTCAACGACTTCGTGCGGGTGGCCGCGAGGCGTGTGGCGACCTGATCGCTGGGAAGGTTGCGGACCCGGCCGAATCGGGCTATCCGCCCGCGGCTTCCGGGTGCTTCGGCCCCGGCAGACACTCACGCTGGATCAACGTCCTCCCCCGTGGTGCCGCCCAATATCGGTCGGTCGGGAAGGAACGCCAGCGGTCGATCAACCACGAACCCAAGGAAGAACCATGTCAGTATCTCTTCGCGATCTGCTCGACGCAGGCGTACATTTCGGCCACCAGACCCGCCGCTGGCACCCCCGCATGAAGCCGTTCATCTACGGCCAGAAGAACGGGGTCCACATCATCGACATCCAGCAGACCGCCGGCCGCCTGGTGGAAGCAAGCCGCTTCATCCAGTCGCTCGCAGCCCGCGGAAAGGATGTGCTCTTCGTCGGCACCAAGCGCGCCGCACGCGAGATCATCGCGGAAGAAGCGCGCCGTTCGAACATGTACTACGTCAACGAGCGCTGGCTCGGCGGCACCCTCACCAACTGGGAAACCGTCAAGAAGAGCATCGATCGCCTGAACTTCCTGATCAAGTCCCGCACCGACGGCCGCTTTGAGTCGCTTACCAAGAAGGAAGTGCTCACGGTGAACCGGCAGATCGAGAAGATGGAAAAGTC
Organism: Klebsiella pneumoniae; assembly: GCA_945867435.1. Taxonomy (GTDB): domain Bacteria; phylum Myxococcota_A; class UBA796; order UBA796; family SXON01; genus SXON01. The sequence continues at coordinate 3,134 of CAMBIK010000198.1, read as the reverse complement.
TCTCGGCGGCATCAAGGACCTGAAGGGCCTCCCCGGCGCCGTCTTCGTGATCGATCCCAAGAAGGAGCACATCGCGGTGACTGAAGCCAACAAGCTCGGCATCCCGGTTGTGGCGCTCTGCGACACCAACTGCGACCCCGATGGCATCGCCTATGTGATCCCCGGCAACGACGACGCGATCAAGTCGATCCGACTCTTCACCGCCGCCATGGCCGATGCGGCCTCGGCCGGTGTGAACGCCGGTCGCAACGACGCGGCCGTCCAGGCCCGGTTCACCGACGGCGAAGCCGATGGTGGTCTGGAGATCGTGCGCCGTGGTTCGGCCCCCGCCCCGGTCGAGCCCCCCGCCGAAGCCTAATCGGCGCCTTCTTCCTGTAGTTCACAACCGCAAGCGGACCCTCGTCCGCAAGACTAGGAGATCCTCATGTCTTTGATGGAACAGATCAAGGAGTTGCGCGAGCGCACTGGCGCCGGCATGCTCGACTGCAAGAAGGCGCTCGGCGAAAGCGGCGACGACGTGCAGAAGGCGATCGATTGGTTGCGGGCGAAGGGAATCGCCTCGGCGGCCAAGAAGTCCGGGCGGGCCGCCGCCGAAGGGATCGTGGACTGCTACATCCACGCCGGGGGCAAGATCGGCGTGCTGGTGGAACTGAACTGCGAAACCGACTTCGTGGCGCTCACCGATGGATTTCGTCAGCTGGCCCGGGACATCGCGATGCACATCGCGGCTTCCCAGCCCGACTATGTGCGCCGCGAAGAGGTCCCGGCAGCCGCCTTCGAACACGAGAAGAGCGTGCAGGTGGAAAAGACGATGTCTGAAGGGAAGCCTCAGGCGATCGCCGAGAAAATCGTCATCGGCCGCATGAGCAAATGGTACGAGGACGTGTGCCTCCTCGACCAGAAGTGGTTCAAGGACGACACCAAGACGGTCGATCAGGTCGTGAAGGAGATCGCCTCGACGATCGGGGAAAACCTCCAGGTCCGGCGGTTCTCCAGGTTCGTGATGGGCGAAGGCCTCACGCGGCGCTCCGACGACTTCGCGGCAGAAGTCGCCAAGGCGGCCGGCGGGGCGTAATCGCTGGGTGGGAGCGCAAAGACGCTCCTACGTCGCAGCCCCGTGGAAGCACCAACCGCCCGACGGGAGCTCGTGAGCGTTGTCGGCCCACCATCGCGCCCAACCGGCGCGATGGGCAAGCTGCACTCGCCATGGACCGTCGGCATCGAACGGGAGCCGCTGTCCGCTGGCGATGACCAACTCGTCGTAGGCACCCTGCCGGGCGGCAAGATCGTCGTGACCAAGTCGCTCGATCAGCGACCGCAGCGTGAGGGGCCGCCCATCGCGGTACCGCGTGCGTTCGTCCATGTTGGGGCCATTTTCCGCCCACCAGTCCAGCCACCGCTGCCTCGGGTGCGCCTCCTCACAATTTTCCTGATGACCGGTGAGCGCCACCAGCGCCGCGTTGGCGACTGCCTGGCGAAGCGGATCGCGACTGGCAACGGATTCGATCAGTCGAGGCACCGCCCGGATGCTGCCCAGGAGTCCGAGACCGGCGAGGCTGCCGATGCCGCTCGGCCCCTCCATCTCGCTGGTCCGCATCAACAGCAGGTAGTAGGCGGGCCCCCCGTAGCGGCCCACGACCTCTCCAGGCGACTGGGTGAGTCCCTGATCGCCGCGAGCCAGCGACTGCGCGAAGAAGTCCACGCCCTGCCACTCCCCGAGGAGGAGGAGCGCGGTGGAGGCTTCCTCCGCCAGCTCCGGCAAGTCCAGCGCGGGGAAGATGATGTCGATGGAATCGGCGTCGCCGATGCGCCCCAGCGCCGTGATCGCCGCCCGCCGCACGGGCAAGGAACCCGTCGCCGCCAGCTCCCGCAGGCGCGGAACGGCCTCCTCTTGCCGCCGCCACCCCAAGGTTTCAGCGATCAGGGCGACTCGGGTGGGCTCCGTGTCGGTGCTGAGCGCACGCACCAGGGCATCGACCAGCGTCATGTTGGGCGAACGGGCAAGGGCACCGACCAAACCCCGCTCTGCGGTGATCTGCCGGGGGCCTTCCATCACCAGACCGAGCAGGACCTGCGCAGCCGCCCACGACAAATGCCCGGAGAGCAGGTCCACACCCGCGATAAAGCGCATGGTGGCAGGATCACGGGCGCGCCCCTCGCTCGCGTTGAGCTGATGCACCTCCTTCGCGATATCTGCGGCCAGCACCGCGACCATGCGCTCGTCAGCGTTCGCGACGGCGGAACGGTGGGCCAACATGCGCCGCTCGGGGCGGTCGGCATCTTCACGAGTCCACGGCGGGCGCCGGCGCTGGGCGTCGTGCCGCTCACGAGCGGATTCGGCGCTTAAGTTGAGGTGCCAGTCCAGACTGTGGCCCGGCCGCCCGGAAAGCAAGTCTGCCGTCGCGACACCGGCCGCCAAACCAGCCGACTTGAACTCCCGCGCTGCTTCCACCGCTTGCGACGCATCCCCGCATCGGACCAGTCGAAGTCGGGCCCACGCCTCGCGGATCGGCAACTGCAGTTGCTTGTAGCCGCCGATCGCTTTCGCGTAGTGGGGAAGGGCATCGATGGGCTCCTCGATCAGGTCCCCGATTCGCACCTCCGCGCGCATGGCGGTTTCGGGGTCCCCGCGGCAGGCGAGCCAAGCGGTGTGGGCACCCTCCAGGTCACCGTTTGCGCGGCAATGATCGCCACGAAACAACGCGACGCGCGCCGCGAGGCTGGGGTCGCCGAGGGCGGCGGCGAGCCTGCCCGCCGCTTCGACCGAAGCGCCATCCTCGCCGCTGCGATGCTCGGCCAGCAGCAAGTAAGCTTCGCAGCGGTCCGCCGGGTCCTTGAGCACGGCCAAGGCACCGTTCACCATGTCCTCCACCCAGGGTTCTTCACGGCAGAGCGCCACCCGGGCGAGCGCCAGGTCGGCCCGGGCACGTACGATCGCGCTTTCACTACGGCGAAGGCGGCGGATCACCTCTTCCGCGGCATCGTGTTCGCCCAGGTCGGTGTACAGCCCGGCCAAGCAGAGCAGGAGCGGCGAGAGATCGGGCGGCACGCTCCAACCGGGGGCGCGGTCCCGCAGCGCGGCGAGGGCATCGCGGGCACCCGTACGGTCGCCACAGTGGAGGCGCAGCCGCGCC
>CAMBIK010000197.1 GCA_945867435.1 Klebsiella pneumoniae | reverse complement strand
GCGCCGATCTCGCCGGGAGCGGTGCGCCCCGCCCCCACCTGCTCCAGGAACGGCAGCGTGCTGCCGACGGAGTTGAGGTTGGTCTCGAACAGAGGGTCGCGGGCCGCGAGGTCGGGGCGCGCTGCGGCGACCGCCTCCAGGTCCCTGAGGAAGCCGCCGGTGGCCAGAACGACGGATGCGGCGCCCGTGGCACCCTCCTCCTCGGTTGCTCGGTCGCGCCAGCGCACGCCAACGAGATCCCCGTTCACCAGGAGCGGCTCGGTGACTTCCATCCCCAGTCGGACCTGTCCGGGGAATTCCTCCATCAGCACTTGGAACGGAGAGGCCTCGAGCGACCGGGCGAAAACATGGAGTCGCGGCTTCGACCCTTCCCCCTGCGCGTACGAGAGCCCTTCGATCGTGACGCCGTGGCCAACCAGCCAGTCCATCGTTTCGGAGCTCTGCTCCAAAAATTGGGTGACACCCGGATGCGTTCCGGATTCTCCGGTGATGCTTGGCCATTCCGATTGGGCCAACTCGACACTGTCTTCGATGTGCGCTTCCTCTTGCCACTGGGTGTTCACGGCCAGCGCCATGCCGCCGAGGAGCAGCCCGAAGCCGGCGAAATCATCGCGTTCGAACAGGATGACATCCGCACCGCTTTCCGCGGCTGCCCATGCGGCGGCCACCCCGGCGGGGCCGCTGCCCACCACGATCACGTCGGTGGTGACATCCACTGCGTTCGGATCGACTTCAGTTTCGGCGGAATCGACGGAATCCGGCGTGGCGCAGGCGAGGAAGAACAACAGCACTCGGACAGTCTACGCCAAATCGTCGAAACGGGGCAAAGCAATTCCAATCAGCCGGCGAAACGGATCACGGCTTTGGGGTGGCGAGACATCATTGCCTCGAAGGCTGTTTTCTCCCAATCTCGGATATCCACGACGGTGTCGACGCCGCGTTCGAGGATGGTCGTCCAAATGGCATCCTGGATGCCGTTTTGGCGATCCTCCAGAAGCCGCTTGGTGATCTCCCAGGTGCCAAAGATCTGCCGCCCCACGATGCCGTGCAGCTGGATGCCATCCATCACGACCCGGTGAACGTCTTCCACGACGGCGTCGCCGTTCTTCACGCCGAACAGCACCACATGGCCGCCGCGTCGCACGGCCTTGATCGCGTTGTTCATCGAGCTGTTGAAGCCGGCCATCTCGAAGGCCACATCGACCCCCACCCCCCCGGTGAGGTCGAGGATCGCGGTGCGCAGCTCCGGGTCGGAGGCGAAGGGGCGGGCCGGGTTGGCGTGGCTGGGCACCAGCACCGCATCGCACCCCAGATCCCGGGCCATCGCGGCGTGTTTTGCGTCGACTTCCACGCCGATGATCTTGGTGGCCCCGAGCCCGCGAGCGATCAGCACGGCGAAGAGGCCGATGGTGCCACACCCAAAGATGGCCACGGTTTTCCCGCGCAGGTCGGTGGCCTGGCAGGCATGCACCGCATTGCCAAACGGCTCCTGAACCGCGGCAACTTCGGGCCGAATTCGAGAGAGGTCGGTCGGCCACAGGGCCTTCGCCGGGAGCTTCAGGTATTCGGCGAAGCAGCCATCGAGAGAAATGCCGATGATCTTGTCCTTCTGGCACACATGGCTGTCGCCCACGCGACACTGGTGGCAGGTGCCGCAGATGATGTGCGACTCCGTGCTCACCACGTCCCCAGCCTTGTACCCATATTTTTCGCGAACTTTCACGCCAACGTCCACGATCTCGCCCAGCAGCTCGTGGCCGATCACGCGCGTGGTTTGTCCCTCCTCGGCCAGCGACCCCTGGATCATGTCCCCGAAGGCCTTGCGCCACCAGATGCCGCGGTCGCTTCCGCAGAAGCCGGCGTACTTCACCTTGATGAGCACGCTTGCGTGATCTTCCTCGCGGTCGAACTGCGGAACCGGAACCTGCTCTTTCACCATTCCGGTGGAGCGGTCCCAGCCATCGCGCAGGGTGTCAAACGTAAGCGCGGTCATGGTGGCGGACATGGGAACCTCGGCTTGCCGGCGGAGTGCGGGCGAGGCCCACCCTATCGCAGCGACCGCCGAACAAGTGTGAGGAGGACGTACAGAACGGAGGGATGGCGGCCCCTACTCGTCCTCCTTGCGGCTCAGAAAGCGTTGGATGGTCTTGCGGTCGATGTCGGCGGCGCGGGCCGCCGCGGACACATTGCCTGCGTGAACGTCGAGCAGGGCATGAAAATAGGCTTCGTCGAACGGTTCGATCCACAGCCGCTTCGCGTCCACATACGGCAGGTCACAGCGAACCGTCCCGGATGCGGGCGCGGGAGGTGCGCCGGGGGCGGCGAACGCGGGCGGCAGGTCGGTGGGCCCCGCTTCCGGTCCTGGGGACAACCCCGCGACATAGCGAGCCACGTTCGCCAGTTCACGTACGTTCCCCGGCCAAGGGTGCCCGCGTAGGCGAGCGAGGAGCGGGGGGGAGAGCGAAAGCGGCGCGCGACCACCTTCGGCGCGGAAGCGGTCGACGAAGTGCCGTGCCAGCGCCTCCACATCCTCCACGCGGTCCCGCAGCGGAGGAAGGTGGAGGTGTACCACGTTCAACCTGTGGAACAGGTCGGCGCGGAACCGGCCCTCGGCCACCGCGGCGTCGAGGTCGCGGTGGGTGGCGGACAGTACGCGAATGTTCGCTTTCCTTAGCTTGTTACTGCCGACACGGCGATATTCCCCCTCTTGCAGCAACCGCAGTAGGCGGGTCTGGGCGCCGCCATCGAGATCCCCGATCTCGTCGAGGAAGAAGGTGCCGCCTTCGGCCTCCTCGACCAGTCCCTTCCTTTCCACATCTGCGCCCGTGAACGCGCCGCGCTCGTGCCCGAACAGTTCGCTCTCCACGAGGCTGGGCGGGATGGCCCCGCAATCTACGGGCACAAACGACCTGTCAGCCCGCCGGCTTGCGGCGTGGATCGCTCGGGCCACGACTTCCTTCCCCGTGCCCGATTCGCCCGTGATCAGGACGCCGAGGTCGGTGGGCGCCACCCGCTCGACCGTGTGCATCACGTGACGGAGGGATTCGCTGGCGCCGACGAGCGGTGGACCGACCAACGCAGACCGGAGCCGGCGGTTCTCGGCGCAGACCGCACGGTATCCCAATGCTCTGTCCACAGTCAGCCGAAGCGTTTCGGGTGCAAACGGCTTGGCAAGGTAATCCCAGGCCCCTGCCCGCATCGCCGAGACCGCGGTGTCGAGCGTGGCGAAGGCGGTCATCAGGACCACGGGGGTGAACGCGTCGATCTCGCGCACCCGCGTCGTGAGCGCGAGCCCATCCACTCCCGGCATCATCAGGTCGGTGAGGACCAGCTCGGGCTGATGGGCTTCCAGCTCCTTGAGGCCCTCGGCCCCGCTGTGCGCCGCGATGACCTGGTGCCCCGCACGCGTGAGGATGCGCCGCACCGTTTCCAACAGGTCGGGTTCGTCGTCGACCACGAGGATGCGCGCCATCTGCTGATCTATCCGGGCCCGCCCAATGGGAGGAGTTAACTCCGCGCCGGCGAGGTCCCCTTGGAACTACAAGCCTTCCTTCAGCGCGTGCTCGCGCACCTCCCTGCTTCGACGCCGGCCGGTTTTTACACCGCCCAGTGGGCTCACGGCGGCCGCCCCACCAACGAAGCGTTGGCGATGCTGCAGCTTCCAGGCCTCGATCCGGCCAAGGCGATCGGGGCCGTGATGGATGTGGACCACTACGTCGGCAACCTGGCCCATGTCACCGTGTGTCGGTCCATCCCGGACCCTCGCTTCGTGCCGCCGGCAAAGGTTCGCTTCTACCAGCGCATCGACATTCCTCTCCTGGGTGCGGTTCACCACGAGCTGGTTTTGGAGCGTCTGGGGGACCACCGCGGCCTCACCGCCGCCGGCTGGTCCATCCTCACGCCGGAAACATCGGCGTTGTCGGCTAAGGAAGGCTTCCGTAGCGACTACAGTCACGGCCTGTGGCTCGCCGCGCCCGGTAGGCTCGTGTACGCGCTGGGCTCGGCGCCGCGTCGGGAGGATGTGGGCTTCCTGAAGTGGAAGGCGCTGACCTCCGGGGCGGACGCCGCGGCGGCGCGGGTGCTGCGCGCGAACCTCGAAGGGTTGGGCCGCTGGGCCGCGCAGCGTTCCGCTTAGAAATCGATGTCGTCGAACCGGTTCGACTGCACTTCGGCTTCTGTCAATCCTGAGCGGGCTTCGATGCGGATCGCACGTTCCTGACCCAGCGCACTGTCGACCGCGCGCACATGCACGATGCCATCGTTGTTGATCTCGAAGGTGACCCTGACGCGCACCTCGCCGCGCCGGCGGGCGGGCAGCCCGTCGAGGACGAACTCGCCGAGCAGTTCGTTGTCGTCGGCGATGCGGCTTTCTCCCTGGAATACGGCGATCCGGACTTCGGCCTGGTCATCGAATGCGGTGTGGAAGACCTTCGTTGATTCTGTCGGAATCGCGGTGTTGCGCGGGATGAGCGTTTCGCAGAAACCTCCCACCGTGCGCACGCCGAGGGACTGGGGCGTAACGTCGAGCAGCACGGAGCTGCCCGCGGCGTCTTCGTTGGTGAGGTTGTGGGCCTGGATCGCGGCCCCCATGGCGACGACCTCATCGGGGTTCACCCCGGCGATGGGATCCTTGTGGAAGAAGTCCCGCACGGCGTCGCGGACCAGGGGGTAGCGAGTCATGCCGCCGACCAGGAGCACGTGGTCGATTTGGCGGGAGGACAGGTTGGCCGCCTTCAGTGCATCCTCACACACCTCGAACGTGGTCGCGACGAGGGGGAGCACCCACTGGGCGTAAGTGAAGCGGTCGACGGTCGTGGAGAACCCGACTTCCTTGCCCTCGGGGGTGCGGTAGAGCGCAGGGACGCTCACCTCGACTTCCTCGGCTGTGGAGAGCGCCACCTTGGCACGTTCGGAGGCTTCGCGGAGCTTCATCCGCACGCTGCGGTCTCCGGTCACGTCGAGGCCGGTTTCCTCGCAGAAGCGGTGCATGAACGCGTCGGCGGCGGCGTAGTCGAAGTCGTCCCCGCCCAAGAACGTGTTTCCGGCGGTCGAGACCACCTCGAAGAAGTCGCCGTCGATGCGGAGGACTGAGACGTCGAACGTGCCACCTCCGAGGTCGTAGACCGCGATGTGTTGGCGCTTTCCCTGTTGGAAGCCGTAGGCCAGGGCGGCGGCGGTCGGTTCGTTGAGGATGCGGAGGCAGTCCAACCCCGCCATGGTGGCGGCGTCGCGCGTGGCCTGGCGTTGGCTATCGTTGAAGTAGGCAGGTACCGTGATCACGGCCCTGTCGACGGTTTCCCCTAGGGAGGCCTCGGCGATCTTTTTCATGTGGACGAGCACATGGGCCGAGATTTCCACGGGAGAATACAGTTTTCCCTGCACCCGCACCCGCACGTCGCTCCCTTCGCCCGCGGCGATCCCGAAGGCGCTCTGCGCCTTCATGCGTTCCACCTCCTCGGATTCCACCCGGCGGCCGATCAGCCGTTTGGCGCTGACCACCGTGTTTTCGGGCGCGTAAAGGAGCTGCGTCTTGGCCTTCCAGCCCACCACGGCCTTCTTGCCGAAGCCGAACGCCACGATGGAAGGCTGCGTTCGGCGCCCCTCCGCATCGGCGCAGACCACGGGTTCGCCATCGCGCATCGCTGCCACACACGAGTTGCTCGTTCCAAGGTCGATCCCGACGGCCACGCCCATGCACATGCCGCTATCCCGGTCCTCGCCGCCGCGAGCCCTACCTCTCGCAGGACAAGCCGAGGTCGGACTCGGTGCAGGTGACCGTGCCCCCGCGGTCCACCTGGACAGCGCCCTTCTTCTTGTCCTTTCGCGATTTCACGATGCAGGTGACGACCCCCTCGACCCCTTGGAAGATCAGCGTGGTGCTGCCGACGAATTCAGCTTGCTGGCCGTTGCCGCACTCGACCGTGCCCTCCATGCCAGGCACGTTGAACCGGACGGAGAACGGCCCCGCTGGGGGTGGAGAGGGGGGCGCGGGCGCGGCGGCCGCTTTTGGAGCCGGTGGAGCCTTCGCGGGGGCCGCCTGCGCTTCCCTTGCGATAGGCGCCGCTTTCGGAGCCGGCGGTGTCCTCACGGGTTCCTCTTGCGGCGGGGCGGGCTCCGCCGGGGCTTCCTCGGCCGCCACGGCAGGTGCCTCCTCCACGGGCGGGGCAGCGGGGGCGGCCACAGTCGACCGCTGTGAGGCGGGGTCGGTCGTGGCGGTTTCGCCCCGGTTCTTCAAGAGGTAGGCCCCGGTGACGCCGGCACAGAGCAGCAGCAAAATCACGGCGACGGCGCCGAAGACCATCCCTCGGCTGGGACCACCGCTCGGGGGGGGGCCTGCGAAGGGGTCCTCTTGGAACGGGGGTGATTGGGTGATCTCGGGGCGTGGGGGAGGCCCCCGGGGGGGAGGTTCCCGTGGGGGGGCAGGCTGGGGAGAGCGGGGCGCCATCGACGGGGCCGGCGGGATGACCGGTGGCCGAGGCGTCGGTGGCGCTTCCCGCGCAGGGCGAGGGAGCGGCGAGGATTCCCAGGCGGGGGTCGGCGCCGGCATGGCGGGCGGCGGCCTGCGCGTGGGCGCGGGTTCCACGGGTTCCTCATCTTCCTCGGCCAGCATCTGCGCGATCTTCTCGCGGCTCCAGAACGAGGTGCTTTCGCCCTTGCTTGCGGGCGCCTGCCGCACGGCACCTTTCGCCATCGGCGCGGAGAGTGGAGTGGGACCGCCCAGTACTTCTTGCACGATCGGCCTGGGGGCCAGGGCTTGGGGGGCACCGAGACGGGCTGCCCAAGCGGTGAGGCCATCGCCGGGAACCTGCCCGGCCACCGAGGCGAGAACGTTGGCCGCATCAAGCGGGAGGGGACGATCCTCCGGTGTCCATGCAATGATCTTGCAGAGAAACTTTCGCACATCCTCCAACCAGCGGCGCCCGCCTGCCGCGCGAAGATCCATCCCCAGGACGCGATCGATCACCGCATCGTCATGTTCATCTGGGTCCTTGGGAAGATCTCCGAAGGACGATTCGCTCAGCAGGCTGTGGAGCACCATGCCGAGCCCGTACATGTCGGCTGTGGCCGCATCGTTGGTGGCCTCGGGTGACACCGTGCTGCGGCGAGGCACCCCCCAGCCTTCGACCGAT
>CAMBIK010000196.1 GCA_945867435.1 Klebsiella pneumoniae | reverse complement strand
ACCACCCGCACAAAGCCCGGAATTGCAACGCGGCGATCGCTGCCCAGGCTACGGCCATGCCCCGTCGAGGCACCACGGACCTCGTTCGGGATGCGCGACATCAGCAGGTCGCGGAGCACGCCATCCTTCACCAGGTCCACGCGGCGCGGCGCGACCGCCTCGTGGTCCATCGCATATTCCCCGGCCACGCCCAAGCGTGTACTTGGGTCATCCCACACGTTCCACCCCGAAGGCAAGAGCCGCCGCCCGACGCGACCGGCGCTCCGCGGCACCGGGTACCCTTCCTTGTCGCCATCCTCAATGGCGCGCGTTCCGACCACCTCGGGAGCGAGGAGCTGGCTAAAGAGTTCGGCCGCGGCCTCGCCTTCGAACAGCACGGGACCCAACCACGGCGTGGGGTCCGGCGCCGCCGCACGCACGAGCAACGACGCCGCCATGGCCTCGCATTCCGCGGTCAGCTCCGCGAGGGGCGGGAGATCCGCGGCGTCGCGACCGACCCACCATCGAGCATCCTGGACCACACCCCCATCGGCCCGTCGAACCTCCGCCTGGACACGCACCACGATGTTGCCCGTGGGTGTCCAGGCGCGCGTGCCTTCGCTGGTGACCACCAGGCGCCATCCCTGCCAGTCCCGCACCCGCACGATCGCCGATTCTACGCCGGGCGGGGACGCCGCGCCGCTCAGGTTGCGCGCGAAGGCATCCACTTCCGCGGACGAAAGCGCGCTGCCCGGGTGGGCGGTCGGCGCGACCAGCATCGGCGGGATGCGCTGGAAGTCGGGTGGGCGCACCGCAGCAGAACCCTCCCGCGCCGCGACCTTGCCGGCGAGGGACTGCACTGCGTTCTTGTACGCGGCGTCTGTGGCGCGCCACACTTCGCGCCGGAGCGCGACCGGGTGGTCTTCAACCGGGAGGTCGCGCATGATCACGCCGTTCGGTTCGTACCACGAACCAAAGTTCGACGAATCGAGTTCGTAATCTCCGATGCGCACCTCCGCTCGCAGGTTCCGATGAGGGTCCGTGCTGGATTGCACCAGGGCACCATCCTCCGCGACGCTGTTCCGCACGGTCCCATCAAGGACATCGAAGGTCACCAGGTAGGGCGCGGGGGCCTCGGGCAGATGAAGGGTCAGAGCGCGGGCAAGCTCTGCCTCCAGGGCCGCCTGCAACGCCATCGAACCGGTGGCGATGGGCTCACCCGCGAGCGCGACCGCGAGGAGCGCGATCAAAGGGCACCCCCCGGAGGCGCCAGCAGCGGCGGCCGATCATTCCCCTTTTCACGTCGCTGCACCTCCACTTCCGACACCAGCAGGCTCGGGGAGATGGCGCTGACAGGCACCCATCCGCTCTCGGCACCGCACACCCCGTTGAACACCTCGGTTTCCCCCCCGGCGGCCAGGATCCGGGCGAAGGTCGTGAGCGGAGTCCCGATCAGGTCCACCCCGCGCACCAGCTCATCGGGGCGGCCATCGGGGTGCACCCGCCACACGGTCACCGGCTGCACCACAAAACTGTTCGGTGTGCTGCGCCCGGTGAACGTGAAGCCTCCCGAAATGTCGTCGAAGATAAGCCCAAAGGGCTTCTTCTGGCGCTTCACCTCCTCCACGAGGCGGCGGCGCAGCTCGGCGTACGGGACCGTGCCTTCGGCCTGCACCATCAGATTCCCCTGGCGGGCCACCACGGCGTTCCCCACCTGCCGTCGACCATGCCCATTGCTGCGCGAATGGCCCTCGACCGGCGCGCGCGACATCAGGAAGTTCCGCAGGATGCCGCGTTCCACCAAGGGCACGCGCTCCGCCGCCACGCCCTCGTCGTCCACCATGTAATGCCCGTTCAGGTCTTCTCCGCCGAACTGGGCGAGCGTCGGGTCATCGACCACGCTCAAGAAGGCCGGCAGGATGGACTCACCCACCCGATGCGTGAATGTCTGACCTTCATCCTCATCCTTCTGGCGGTGTCCCTCAACGCGGTGGCCAAAGATCTCATGAAAGAACACCCCGGCCGCCCGGCCGCGCAGGATCGCCGGGCCCGTCCAGGGCTCCACCAGCGGTGCGTGCCGCAGCGCCACGACGCGCTCCGCCACCCCGCGAACCATCGCTTCCAGCTTCGCCCGGTCGGGGAGCCGCGCCACCGAAGCCACGTCCACATAGTCATACACGGACAGGCTCATGCCATCCTCGGCCACGGTCTCCCCCCACGTCGCCACGCGCAGTCGACGCGTGCCATCCACGACCGACGTGCCTTCGTTGTTCACAAACCAGCGATCCTCTTCGCTGACCTGGATCTGAACCGCACTGTCAAAGACCTCGGGATATTCAAGATAGATAGCTGACACGTCGCGAGTTAGGGCCGTCCACGCTTCGGCATCCACCTTGACTGCCGGCGGCAGCGCCCGGCGGGTCAAGGCGGGGGCGACCGAATAGTCCGCCGAGTCATCCTCCCGGGCCACCTTCACCGCTTCGTTCCCGCGAACCTTGACGAGTCGAGCCTGAGCCGCTCGGTAGGCATCGTCTGTGGAGCGCAGGAGCAGGCGCCGCAGCGGATCCGCAGGGCCTTCGAAGCCGGCCATGATCCAGTCGCGACTGTCCTCCGAAAAGTAGCTCGCATCTCGAATCTTGTGCGTGCTGTCGAGCGCGAGGGAGCCGACACGTAGGTCGACATCGAGATGCCGAACGCGGGTAGGAACCATGCCGGCCTGGGCACCGTGGGATCCCTGGATGGTCAAATCCCGTTCGTCCACGATCGCGTAGCTGGCCGCATACACGGGGTCCGGGACGGTAGACAGCTGGCCCAAGGCCTCGCCCAGCGCCCCCTGCATTACGGCGAGAACGTCATCGGAGGAAAGCGCGAGCACGACCAGTGGAAGCATCGGCAGCGTGTAATCCAACGCAACCTGAGATGGGAATCAGAGGTCTTCGTCTTCCTCGCCGCCCATCTCCTCAAAGAAGCCGTCGGGGTCGTCGTCGTCGTCGTCGGCCGAGTCGTCGTCGTCGTCGTCGTCGTCGTCGTCCTTCGTGGTCCACTCGATGTCGCAAACCTTCTCAAGCAGCCCCACGACATCCTCGCCCGTGAACTCGAACTCCTGGTTGCTCTCGAACTGCTCCTCGAGCACTTCAAGCAAGGAGGCATCGAGCTCTCCGGAGGATTCAAGCTTGAGAAGCAGCTCCTCGGTCTCCTCGAGCTTCATCTCTTCGGCCACGGTAATCACGAGCTCCACGAGGTGCGCGGCCACCGCTTCCGGCTCCGGCGTGCCCGTCTGGGCATCAAAATACTCGTCGAGTTGCTCGACCATCGTGTCGCGCATCTCATGCGGGAGTTGCATCATGGAGGCCCCGGGGTGGCGGCGCGTATAGCGTTGCCCTCGAAAAGCATCAAGAAATCAGAGCTGCGGCTGGGCGATCGGCCAGGTCAAGTTGTAGTAGTCGTAGCCTTCTTTCAGCTTTTGAAGTACAATTTCGCTCTCCGGAGAGTGGAGTGTGCGGGTGTCCACGGAGGCATCAAATTCTTCCCGAGTCGGGCAAACGTCCTTGGGATTGGACCCATGACGGCGGGCGGCGCGCTCCAGGAGAGCGTTGGTCTTCTTGAAAAACTCCCGCAGCTGCTCCTGCGGGTCGACCGTGCTCGCCGCGGCGGCGGCCCCCGACGCCCTCACCGACACGCCTTCGACGGTGGCGGGCTCATCCACCACGAAGATGAGCAGGGCGTAGAAAAGCACCACGTTCATCAGGAAAAGCACCACGTTCAGGCCCAGAGAAAGGCGAACGAGGCGGCTGAGGCGAGCGAGCGCGTCGTCGGTCATGCCCCGCGGGCCTATCCGCCCGGATGCCGCCGCGGGGGAATCGCCAATGAGGTATAGCGGCCCCGCTGGAGGCTCCTGTGCTGCTCATCTTGTCGCTCGCCGCGTTCGCCGCTCCGAAGATCCCCGTGCCCGCGTGCTCCGTGGCCGCCCAGCAAACCCTGACCGAGTCCGGCCCGGCGGCGGCGGGCAAAGCATGGTTGGAACTCGCTACCTGCGATGAGGCCGCGGCGCGGGTTGCCGCCCCAGCGGCGTGGACAACCATCATCGCCGGCTCTGGCGCCGATGCCGCCGCGGTCAAGGCCATCGAGCTCGGCTTCGGCGAGGCCATTCGCGCCTGGGTCCTCACCCTCCAGCCCGACGAGAAGAGCGCGTTCATCAACTTTCTCGGAGAACAATGCTCCAACAAGGCGATTCCGCCGTTCTTCGTGGCCACAGCAGCGGCGCTCGGCGACAAGTTCTGGGGTGCCCGCTGGTACGCCGGGCTCGACGCCTGCCGTGACCCCGCCGCCGTGGGCCTGTTGCAGGGCGGCCTGAAAAGCCAGCTGGCCGACACCAGCCGCTACAAGGCGGTGCTGGAAATGCTGGCGCGCAACCTGGGCCGCGATGCCATCGCGTTGCTAGATGCGGCCCTGAAGGCCGACTCCGACCCCGAACGCGCCAGCTACATCGTCGGCGCCTTCGCGGATGCCGCCGGCGTCGGCTCCGTGGCAGGGCTCAACCACGATGCTGCGCAAGCGGCGGTGGCCTCCATCGTCACCCTGGCCCCCTCCCTGCCGGAACGGGCGCTGGAGCAGGCCCGTACGACCCTGCTCGCCTTGCAGGACGAGCTGATGAGCGACTCGATGGCCGCTCAACGCTACCGCAGCCTGGCCCAAGCCGACGGTTCGCTTCAGTACGGCCTCTATGTGACCAAAGTCGCCACCTGCAAGAAGGACTCGAGGATCGAGGTGCATACGGCCCTAGTGTCCAACGCGGGGAAGACCTGGCCGGATCAGGTCGTGGCCCGAGCCCAGCCGGCGGTCGCCCAGTTTGACTGGCACCTTCCGAAAGACTGCACGGGCGACGTGCTGGTAGAGGCCTCATCCGCCCCGCTGAAGGATGCGGCCGGGTTCGACGCCTGGGTGACTGCGCAAGATGACGAGCTCAAAAAGCAGCACCCTGGCGTGAAGGCCAAAGTTTTCCCAGAGCCGCTCCTTCCTCTCTGATCGGCGACTTCTTGGATGTAACGGGGGAAGCGGCTCTGCCGCCCCTTGCCCTACCGCGACGTTTCCGCAGGCCGGAAACCGCAGAGCGGCCCCTATCGGCCGTCCAGATGGCGCCCAGCGCTTCATGGGCCTGGGAGGGGCGGAACCGCGCCATGGGTAACTACCGGCTGAGGCCTATGATCTGGGTTCATCCCCCGGTTTCGAATTCGTAATTCCAGCACGCTCAACTCTGGACGCGTCAATGGAATTGCGGTACGATCGAAATCCCTCCTCGCTGCGATTTCCCTTCGCGGCCCCACCTCCCGGTGAACGACATGTCTGAAGCCCTCGCCACCGACCTGACCTCCTTCGACGACGCCCCCCGGCCCGGTGCAGCCTCGGATGGGAATGCGCCGGTCCGCTTCAGCAAGGTGCTGGGCGAAGCTGGCATCCATGTGCCAAGCACCCTGTATAACGAGGCCCTTGCGCTGGCGCAGGAAGGCCACCTGGGCCAGGCCCAGACGCGCCTGAACATGCTCCTCGCCCTCGACCCCGACGACGGAGAAGGGCACCTGCTGCTCGCGAAAATCCACCTCGCTCAGGGGCGGTGGCCCGAGGCCCTTAGCCGCCTCGACGCCTCAGTTTCGGCCGGTGTTGTGTCCCCTGCCGGCCTGAGGGAACGGGTAGAAGCCAAGCTCCTCCACGAACGCACCAGCGAAGAGGAAACCCGGACGCGGGTCGCGGCCCGGGAGCAGGGCGAGCTCAGGGCGCTGCGCCACGAAACGCGCACCTTGCGCGGGGAGGCCATCCGGCTGGAAACGGAGGTGGGCGAAGGCGTAGAACGCGTTCGTGCCTGGAAGGGCCTGGCGATCGCATCTGGCATTTTCGGGTCGGTCATCATCGGTTTCCTGCTCCTGAGCCCCCCCCAAGCAACCCCCATGCCGCAGGCGCCTCCCGTCGTGGTCGCCACGGCCGCCGTGGCCAGCGAAGAGGTTGCGCCCATCGTGAACGACACTCCGACCCCCCCCATCGTGATCGAGGAGCCCGCGGTCGTTGCCCGGGTCCACCGGGTCGGGAAGGGAGACACCCTGGGAAAACTCGCCGGCCAGTACTACGGAAAAAGCTCATCGTGGCCCAAGATCCTCGCCGCAAATCCCGCGCTTGGAGTCGATGGGACCAAGCTTTCCCTCGGGATGGACCTGCGCATCCCCGAGTAGGGACCGGGGGAAAGAGGCGGACCGATCTATGTAGGTGCGCTTTACCGTCGGGTGGACAAGAAAGGTCGGCCTCCGGCCTTCAGCCTTCCTTCAGCAACAGGTCCACATAGGCCTCGATCTCGCCGCGACCTTCGGGGTCCGGGTAGGCACGGATGGTGCCGCTCGCATCGATCAGGATGAACTTGCTTCCGTGCAGGATGCTCTCGGGCGCAACATCGGTGGCCGGGGCCTTGTCCATCAAGAGCCGGAAGCCATCGACCACCACCTTCCGCATCGCGGTGGTCTCTCCGGTGAGAAAGCGCCAGGTCGGATACTTGGCGTCAAACCGGGCCGAATAGTCCAAGAGTCGGGCCGGCGTGTCAGTCTGCGGGTCCACGCTGAACGAGGCAAACTGCATGCGCTCCTCGGCGGCGTACTTCACCGCCACCGTGGCCATGCGCGCGCTGAGCGTGGGGCAGATGTCGGGACAGCTTGTGAACATGAAGTCGGCCAGCCAGATGTGCCCGGCAAACGCGGCAAGGGTCACGGGGGAGGCGGTCTGATCGACGAGCGCGAAGTCCGGCACTTTGCCGTAGTCGTCCAGGTGCACCGGAGGGTCCGCGGGCATTCCCCCCACCGAGCACGCCAGCAGAACGGCGATCATACCCGCGACTCCGCGCGACGACACGCCGCGTCGAGGAGCTGATCCTCGATCTTCACCCCATCAAACGCATTGATTTGATGGATGCCGGTCGGGCTGGTCACGTTGATCTCGGTCAACCAACCGCCGATCACGTCGATGCCCACGAACACCAGCCCTTCCTCGCGCAGGATCGGGGCCATTCGAGCACAGATCTCGCGTTCACGCACCGTGAGGGTGGTGGCGTGGGCGGTGGCCCCGACATGAAGGTTGCCGCGGTGGTCCGCCGCGCCGGGAACGCGCAAAACGGCCCCGCAGGGCTCCCCCTCCACGAGGATGATCCGC
>CAMBIK010000195.1 GCA_945867435.1 Klebsiella pneumoniae | reverse complement strand
GAGCGGAACGGTCAGCGCGGCCCGTACTTTGGCAGCGACCCGGAAAACTTCCGGCCGCTCGTCCACTCGAATCCACGCCGACCGTTCGTCCTGCTTGCTGCCAAGCACGAGGCGGTGGACCGACCCATCGGCGAGGGTGAGCGTCGCCGTTGCCGCCGGCGCCTCCCACCCCGCTTCGTAGCTGCTATCGTGGATTTCACCAGCCCGAATGCGGCTCAAGGCCTTGGCCAAGGTTTCCACGCTCTCGGGGTCGATGGCGAAGGGTGCGTCGGTCAGGGACCAGGCTTGCGGTGCCGCCTCGCTGCGGAGGAACCGGATCGACTCCGCGCCGCGCTCCAGGGAGAGCCCTTTCACCGCCGTGGGGTCGACCGCGATCACGGACTTGTCGCGCCAGTCGCCCGCGGCGCGCTCGAAGCGGGTCCGGGGGCCAACGGCGGCTCGGTAGACCACGTTGCTGCCCGGAAGGCGCACAAACGAACTGTCGGGACCCGCCGTTTTCCCTACGACAAAGGCCACGGCTGGCGTGGTGCCATCGGTGTAGATCTCGGCACGGAGCGCGTGCTGGTCATCCACGCCGTACTCTTCCAGACGCCCCTCGTCGATTCGGGTGTCCATCGGGACGCCGCCGCTGAGCGCCTTGATGAACCCCGCGACCACCTGCGCGTCTGCCGGGTACTGGAGCGGCGCGACGATTTTCCAGGGGGCATCCGCCGAGGCCCTCTCGATCGTCAGCAGGTTGATCTGATCCCCGATGGTGAGCCGCGTGACGGCCTCCACCGCGATGACCGGGAGGCTAGGAAGCGTGGGAGCAACTGCCTCCCCGTTCCGGAGATCCAGCAGGTTGAGCGCCATGAGGACGGCGGTGACCGCGAGCAGCACCCCGCTCTTACGCGTAAGGGTCATGAGGCCCCACCCGCGGCTCGGCGACGCCGCAGCCAAAGTTGCCGCACGCCGCCGAACGCAAGCAGCAGAACCGGCCCGGAGAGGAGGTTGAACGTCCGCCAGGCGGCCCGTTCCCCGGAAGTGGTGGCCGAGAGGGAAGGCACGGTGGCGTTCTTGCTGCGGATCGCGATCAGGGCCTCGTCCTGAACCAGCCAATCGCAGAGGTTCAGCATGAAGGTGGGGTTGTTGGCGACGGCATCGGCACTGCCCGCGACGACGCGGCGGCTGGGGGCCCCTTCCGCCAGCATGGGTGCGTCTGGGCCCATGCCATCCTGTTCGTTTGGCACATCGGGGTCGGCCTGGGGCACGCCGCGAGTCTCGAAAAAGCTGCGACCGGCACCGGTGAGTGCCACCACGAGCGGAAAGGAACCTCGTTCTTCACCGGCGATCACCGTGTCGAACTGTTTCGGGTCCAGCTGGCTGACCGAAGGCAGGGCTCCCGACGACGCCGACGACCGGGCCAAAACCTCGGCAGTGATCCCTTCTGGAAGGGGGTCTGCCACGGCCAGCGAAGCCGCGAAGGGGAGCAACATGCTGTCGAGCCCCGCGGTGAGCACGGAGGTCTGCGACAGGTCCGTGGCCTTCACGATCAACGGGTAGTTGATTTCCTTGCTCCCCGTCTTGTTGCCGACCCGCACCGGGAAGCGCATCGCTCCGTTCTGCACGCGGTCGATGACCGAGTTGCGATTCACCTGCAAACCCCAGTTTCCAATCAGGGGTTCCAGCCCGCTGTTGACCCGCTCGGTACGCAGCGTGCGCATGTCGGGCCGCGTGGCCGTCACGAAAACGGCGGCCGCCCCCCCGCGCATCACAAACTGGTCGATCTGATAGAGCGCGCGCTCGTTCAGGGTCTTCTGCGGTCCGATGATCAGCAGCGCATCCACTTCTTCGGCCAGGAGCCCCGTTCCCCCCAACTCCACGGGAACCAGGTAGGCCTTTCGCCCCACCCCCTCGACCAGCGCCCGCATCGGACCCTCGGGCTTGGCGAGATCCGGTTCTCCGTGTCCGGTGGAATAGGCAAGGATGGGCTTGTCTTTTACCTTCGTGGTAAGCCGATGGATGGCGGAGACCAGATCGTATTCCAACGTGCTGAGGTTGGTGAGCGCCGGCAGCACCTCCGTGCGGTCGCCATAGATAAGCACGGCCCCCATCCAGACGGTGCGCAGCTCTGCCCGATCGGCCTGTCGCACCGTGTATTGAAGGGGAGAAAGGCCGTATTTCTTGGCCTCCTCCACGATTGTAGGTGCGCCGTCGGGGTCGACGATCGTGAACTGGAGGGCCCCGCGCGCGTAGGCCCGCAGCTCTTCCAACTTGTCGCCCACGGATTGCTCGTGGTTGTTGTAGGGCGCTTCCAGACCACCCGTGAAGTACACCCGCACGTTCAGCGGCCGATCGAGGCCGCCAACGATGCGTTTGGAGGCTTCATCCAGGCTATGAAGGCGATCTTCGGTCAGGTCCAGCCGCGCGAAGTGGTGGGACGCCCACACGTTCGCCAGGATCACGATGGCGAGCGTGAGCGCCATTTGCAGGGTGGCATTTCCAAGGAGAATCCGGCGCATCAGGCCAGCCGCCGACGTTCCAGCGCGTAGACCGCCACATGCAGCCCGAGGGCGGTGACGCCCGCGTAGTACACCAGATCGCGGGTGTCGAGGACCCCGCGGGCCAGGTTGTCAAAGTGATAGTCGAGCGAAAGGTACTGCGCGAGGGGCACCCAGTCCGCCGGAACTTTATCAAGGAACATCCCTAATAGAAACGGAAATAGGGACACCACGAGTGCGCCCAGGAACGCGACGATCTGGGACTGGGTGAGCGCCGAGATGCCCGTGCCGATCCCCGCGAGGGCGGCGCCGAGGAGCAGCAGGCCGAGGTAGCCGCAGGCCGCCTCGCCAAAATCGAGCCCGCTTTCGTTCACCAGGCGCACGACGAACGGAGAATCACTCATGACCGAGTCGGGAACGCCGAGCACCGCGAGGGTGATGGGGTAGCTGAGGGTGCAGAACACGCCCACCGCGACCAGCGCCGTGGCAGCGAGAAACTTGCCTAATACAAGTTCCTCTTCTCGGATGGGCAGGGTCGTGAGCATCTCGATGCTACCGGTGCGGTATTCCTCCGAGAACAGCCGCATGGTGATGGCGGGCACCAGCAGGACCAGGAACAGGGCCGACCAGAAGAAGACCCCGCGCAGGCTTACGACCCCGGCGGAAAAAACGTCGTCGAACCACAAGGCGAACCCGCCCACCATCACGACGTAGATGGGGACGATCACATAGGCGAGCGGGGAATCGAAGTAAGCACCCAGCTCACGGCGGGCGATGGCGAAGACGTTGCGCACGGGCCGCGAAGGTAGCCCACGGGGACGGGGCGGGAGAGGAGAGCCAGGCCAATTCGCGCTCGTTAGGCCGGTGCCGGTCCGCCTCGCCAGGCTCGACTGCGGGCGACTTCCGCCTCGTAGGCGGCCACTTCGTGGTTTCGCCGCTCGTCGGACCATCCGAGCTTCGCCTGCATCCGATCCGCCACGACCGGGGCGGCCGAAAGCCCCTGGTCAGCGGCTCGGTAGTACAGTTGGGTGCGGCGCATCAGGACATCCGCCACCGTTCGGGCGATCTCGCGGTCCACGCCAAAGTCCACTTGGGCCAGACGCTCGGGGCGTCCGGGGGAGATCTCGGCGCCCAGCGCGGGGTCAGCGGCGATCAAGCGGGCGACATCGACCGCACGGGAACCGTAGGTGGCGACCAACGAGGCTGCCGTGGCGTCGTTGACCGGCGCGACTTCCTTGACGAGCACCTCGACGCGCGTGGCGTCGTCGTCTTCCGGCCAGCCAACCGCACCGGGGAGGGGAAGCCGGTCCGTTTGCGCTTCGCGGAGCGGCTTGCTGAGCGCGCCCGTGAGCCGCAGGAGCGACACGGCACGATCCACGACCTCTGCCGCCATCTTTCGGAAGGTCGTGAGCTTGCCGCCGGCGATGGTGACCAGGCCATCGGCGTCCATGAGGATCGCGTGTTCGCGGCTTACGTTCGATGTGCTGCCCTCTTCGTTGATCAGAGGGCGCAACCCTGCCCAGGTGGCGAGGATGTCCGCCGGGCCGAGTCCCGCGTTGGGGAAATAGTGCGCCATGCAGGCAAGGAGGTAGGTGGCGTCGGCCTCGGAGCACGCCACATCCTCGGGGGCCCCCTCGTAGTCGGTGTCGGTCGTGCCCACATAGGTTCGGTCGCCCCATGGGATGGCAAACATCACGCGCTTGTCGGTGGGGTGCGCGCAAACCACGGCATGGTGAAGCGGCAGACGTTCGCGGGGCACCACGATGTGTACGCCCTTCGTGAGGCGCAGGAGCTTCGTGGTGCCCGTGCGGACCGCATCGCACCAAGGCCCGGTAGCGTTGATCACTGCGTGCGCCCTCAATTCTCCCTCCGCGCCGCCGTGCGCCGCCTCAGTCCGCACCCCCGCAATTCTGCCGTTCTCGTCGCGAATAAACGAGGTCACGCGGGTCCAGGTGTGGAGGTCGGCGCCGTGCGCCTGCGCATCCAGGGCCGTTTCCAGCGTGAGGCGTGCGTCGTCGGTGGAGCAGTCGTAGTACAGTTGCGCGCCCCGGAGGCCCTCTTCGCTCAGGTTGGGTTCTTCCTCGGCCACTTCGTGCGCCTTGAGGTTCCGGTGGATCTTCGGCGAGCGAAAAAGCGACAGTCCATCGTAGAGCCACATCCCGATGTTGAGGGTGAACGGTCCAAGTTTCGATCCCTGGTAGACGGGGAAGAGGAAGCCGAGCGGGTGCACGAGGTGCGGGGCGATCTCCAACAGAATCCTTCGCTCCGAGACGGCCTCGAAAACCAAGGAGAACTCCCCCTGTTGCAGGTAGCGCAGACCGCCGTGAACGAGCTTGGAGCTGCGCGAGGAGGTGCCGTAGCCTAGGTCGCGTTGCTCCACGAGGGCAACGTTGAGCCCGCGCAGCGCCGCATCGCGTGCCGCGCCCGCCCCGACGATTCCGCCGCCGACGATGAGGATGTCGTAGGTCATGGGGATCCCTATCTTCGGGTTAGTCACCCATGGCGAGTGCCGCGCCTCCAAAGTCCATGAAACGCCCACGCGGCCCCGAGGAGTCCCCCATGTCCCGCTACTCCCCCGCCGAGATCGAGCCACGTTGGCAGGCGTGGTGGAAGGCGGATGGCACCTACCGCACCGATGAAGACCCAGCGAAGCCCAAGTTCTACGGGCTGGTGATGTTCCCGTACCCGTCGGGTGCCGGGCTCCATGTCGGGCATCCTGAACGCTACACGGCCGTGGACGCCACGGTTCGCTACAAGCGTGCCAAGGGCTACCGTGTGCTGCACCCGATGGGCTGGGATGCCTTCGGGTTGCCGGCCGAGCGTGCGGCGGTGCGCGATGGCATCCACCCGCGAATCATCACCAAGCGGAACACCGACAATTTCCGCAATCAGCTGCAGCGCCTTGGCTTTTCGTACGACTGGGAACGGGAAGTGGACACCAGTGCGCCCGACTACTACCGGCACACCCAGACCATCTTCCTGAAGCTCCACGAGCGCGGCCTCGCCTACCTCGCCGACGTGCCGACCAACTGGTGCCCGGCGCTGGGCACCGTTTTGGCGAACGAGGAGGTGCAGAACGGCAGGTACATCGAGACGGGGGATGTCGTCGAGCGCCGCGTGATGAAGCAGTGGATGCTGAAGATCACGGACTACGCCGAGCGACTGCTGACCGACCTCGACGGGCTCGATTGGCCGGCGGGCATCCTGGAGATGCAGCGCAACTGGATTGGCAGAAGCGAGGGTGCGGAGGTGCAGTTCGGTACGGAAGCGGGCGAACTGACTGTGTTTACCACCCGTCCCGACACGCTGTACGGCGCCACTTTCTGTGTCCTTGCGCCCGAGCATCCGCTGGTGCCGGCGTTGTCCCGCAATCCCGAGGTTGCCGCCTATGTGGCGGTGGCGCGGAACCGTTCCGATGTGGACCGTATTTCCGTGGGCGACAAGGACAAAACCGGTGTTTTCACGGGGAGCTATGCCACGAACCCGGTGAATGGCGCGCCCGTTCCGATTTGGGTCGCGGACTATGTGCTCAGCTCGTACGGCACGGGCGCGATCATGGCTGTTCCCGGCCACGATGAGCGTGATTTTGCCTTCGCTACGAAGTACGGCCTGCCCATTCCGCGCGTGGTTGAGGGGGGGCCGCTCCCTTTCGCCGAGCCCGGGGTCGTATGCAATTCCGGCCCGTTGGATGGCCTCTCCACGGTCGATGCGAAACGGCAGGTCACGGCCTCGCTCGAAGCAAGCGGCAAGGGCGTCGGGCGCGTTCGCTACAAGCTGCGGGATTGGTTGTTTTCGAGGCAACGCTACTGGGGTGAACCCTTCCCCATCGTGCACCTCGCCGACGGCCGCGTGGTCGTGAGCGAGGACCTACCTGTATTTCTGCCCGAGATCGACGAGTTCAAGCCCACCGCATCGGGCGAACCGCCGCTCGGGCGAGCCACCGACTGGGTGCACACCACTTGGCAGGGACAGCCGGCCAAGCGGGAGCTGAACACGATGCCTCAGTGGGCCGGTTCCTGCTGGTACTGGCTTCGCTACATGGACGCCCGCAATCCGGACGAGCCCTTTTCGCGTGAGAAGGAAGCACTTTGGGGCCCGGTGGACCTGTATGTGGGCGGCGTGGAACATGCCGTACTCCATTTGTTATACGCCCGGTTCTGGCACAAGGTCCTCTACGACGCGGGTTGGGTTCACACGAAGGAGCCGTTCCAGAAGCTGTTCAACCAGGGGATGATCCTGGCCTACAGCTACCAGGACGCGAACGGAAAGTACTACTATCCGGACGATGTCGAGGAGCGCGAAGGCACCTGGTTCGTGAAGGCCAGCGGCGTGCCGGTCACGACGCAAATCGAGAAGATGTCGAAGTCGCTGAACAATGTGGTGAACCCGAACGATGTGGTGGATCAGTACGGGGCGGATGCCCTTCGCCTCTACGAGATGTTCATGGGGCCGCTCGACCAGGTGAAGCCGTGGCAGACCGCCGGGGTCGGTGGCGTCGCACGCTTCCTTGAACGAGTGTGGCGCCTCTTCATCGACGAGGAGACGGATTCGCTACGTCTGGCGGAATCGGTGAGCCAGGAGGTAAACCGGGCTTTGCATGTTGCGATCAAGGAGGCTGGGGATGGCATCGAGGCGATGCGCTTCAACACGCCGATCGCCAAGATGATGGAGCTGGTCAACGCCTGCAAGGGCGCGCCGCTCACTCGCGACGCTGCCGAA
>CAMBIK010000194.1 GCA_945867435.1 Klebsiella pneumoniae | reverse complement strand
CGGCCTCGACCACGGTGGTGAGCGGGTTGTTGCGTGCGCGGGCGCCGCCGGAGGGAGGTGGCGCGGCCGCGGACCGGGGGGCGTAGCGGGTAGCCGCGCGCGGGGCCGGACGGCGGAGCTGCGCTCAGGGGGCCGCGGAGGCGGGAACGGCGCGGTGCGCGGCTCGGAATTCGAGGGTGGTTCAACGCCGAGGGGCTTGCGTCGGCGCGGCGAGCGGGGCTACAGTGGCGGGTGTACCTTCGGCAAGAGCGTTCAAGTTTCCTTTCCTCTGCCGGCGGAATCAACTTGTGGCACCACGCAGCAGGCCGACCCGTACAAAAAACCCGTACGCACGTTCATCCGCAAGAGCCAAAAGCCCCGTAGAACTTACATTCTACGGGGCTAAGGTGGTAGCCCTAACGGGACGATTTCGGAACTGGGTACGCGAGAACGGGGAGCTGTGCAAGGAGATGGTGCGACAAGGATACCGGCTCTGATGGCGGACTCTCCGCGGTCTGTGGCACTGGCGAGCCGCACGCGGCCCTCCGTCTCCGAAGCCACCTACTCGTAGCAGGCCGCCCTCCGGGTCCTCGGTGAGCCGGCGCCGTGGCACGGGATGCAGGATTGCGTACGGCGGGTGTCGCGCCACCCTGAACGAGCGCGCGGGCGACCCGGATGCCGCCGAGCTGTGCACGAGGCGAGAACAATTAGCACGTCGTCAGCCGACGGCGCTAGCGACGTCCTGTAGACTCCTCCCACTCCCCGAGACTTCATGACCCGCACCGCGCCCGCCCTCGCCCGGACCGCGAGAATCCTCGCTCTTGCCGCCGCTTTGCTGAACAGCCCATCGGCGTGGGCCATCTGCCTGACCGACTACGAGCCCGACGGGTACGGCAATGGAGGGGCAGGCTGCTCTCCGTACGTGGACTGCGGGCCGTTCGACGCGACGGTCAACCCGGGCGTCCTCGAAGACCTCACCACCTCGGACGACGACGACTGCAACGGCTCCACCGGCGCGAAGATCTTCTTCAGCAATCCGAGCTTCGGCGGGTTCAGCGGGTGGTCCGGCGGGGATCCGTTCTTCGCGGCGGGCGACAAGATCAAGATCACCAGCGCCTACCCAGCGACCAAGAACCTGAGCATTCCCACCAGCACCGGCTTCGCCGTCACCGTTGGCGTCGATACGAAAACCGGCGGCGCGGACTGCTACCTGTACGTGAAGAAGGGTGCGACCTGGTACCCCACCACACTCAGCACCACCGGCACCGTGACCTTCGGTTCCTACGAGCCGACGTTCAACCCCGGCGACACCATCGCCGCGCTCAACTTCTCCTGCGCGCCCGGCGCGACCGCCACCATCGACTGGGTACAGATCGTCGACGCGGAGACCTCGTTCCCCTCGTTCGGCGACCTGGAACTCGAGTGGGAGGACACCCGCACCGCCGGGGGCGGCGGCACCGTCAGCATCGCGCGCGGCGACGACAACGGGTGGCTGTACCTCGGCAGCGATGTGGGCGGTGTAGCTCGCTACAACATCGCCTCCGCCGGCCCATGGGAGACGGTGAACGGCTTCGAGTCCGACTCGCTTCTGCAAGGCGGGGCTCCCGGAGTCTGGGACATCCTGCCCACCGCCGACGCCTCGGACGAGGTGTACGCCCTGACTGGTGACACCGCCGGGCGAGGCCCCAACGCGATCGGCTTGACCGGTGGTCTGTGGTTCTCCGCGGATAACGGCGATAACTGGATGGAGCTGGGCAACTCCTACGGCACCCCGACCGGCTGGACGGGCACCGATGTCCACCCCTCCGCGACCACAGACGACGACGTCGGCGGCTTCGCCCGCGTGTCCCAGTGCCCCGGCGTCAACGCCGGCACCTGGGACGAAGACGCCGATGGATACTCCGACGCCATCAAATGGTCCTTCGCGGCGGGGCGGCGACTCCAGGCCGAGCACACGGTCGCGGAGACGGGCGACGTGATCTACATCGCCAACGACGATGACGACGCGCTGGGGGTCAGTATCTATGACGAGGGCGGCGCGCCGACGATCTGCGCGGTGCCGACCGTCTCCCCGGGTCAGCTCCCCGCCCAGCCAATCGGCGCGATCCTTCGCGTAGACGTCGTGCAGGTGGGCGCGAGCCCCATCCCGGTGCTGGTGGTCGGATACCGGGGACGGACCGATGGCGGACCCGGCCTCTACATCTGCGAACTGGACACGTCCGCTCCGGAGTGCGACGGCAGCAACCCCATCGACTGCTGGCCCGTGGACGGCAGCGAACTGATGGACGTGCGTGATCTCGATCCGGATCCGAGCCTGGCTGGCGACCTCTCGGAGACGGACCTCGCCGGTGTGCTCGTCGCCGATGGCGGCATGGTGCCGTCTTCCCTGATCGAGGATCCGGCGAATCCCGGGGCGTACATCTGCGACACGCCGGACTCGGCGGTCTACGAGCTCGTGATCGACGGGACCACGTCCACCCTGGCCGCCTCGGTCGTGTTGCTCGGCGGCAGTGGGGAGATGGACTCCGCCGGAACGACGGAGATGACCGGTGTCGCCATGGATCCCAATGGCGACTACATGTACGCGATGTTGCCGCGCAACCAGGGGAGCCGGTACAGCGTGGCCCGCATGTACCGCGCGGACGCCCACGAGTTGCACAACATCGTCGCGGAGCCCTACTACGTCGCGCCGGCCGACACCTGGGTGTCGCTCAGCACGCTCGACCTCACCGACAGCGTCGGCTGGGACGAGAAGGAGACCTGGGAAATCGCCCGGATGGCGACGGACCTCGAAACCTCCGACCACTGGCTCGGAGAGTCGGGCCCCGCCCTTCCCACCCCTTTTCCCGCGCGCACGACGCCCGGCCAGTCCATCGATCTTCTGTTCTACCAGGATGACAGCGACGAGACCGTTGCCCTGGTCAACAGCGGCGTGCTCATCTGGCACACCTACGGCCTCGCGGACGCGTGGCCGGATGAGCCCGAGGGCGACGTGCTCTGGACCGTCGGCCCCGATCTGGATCCCGCCGGCTACACCTACCAGAGCGTGTCGGTGCACGACGTGGACTTCGACAAGAGCGGGCAGCTCTGGCAGGCGGCATTCGACATCGCGCTGGTGCAGACGGACCTCCTGGATTGGGGCTCTCCGAGCGCCCAGGTGGACTGCCTCTGGCAGGGATGGCACGCGGCGAGCAACAGCGTGGACGCCGCGTTCTACGACCAGACCGTGTGGGCCACGATCAGCGACGACGGGGGCGGCGACCCGCACTACATCGGCGTCGTTCGGACCGGCGACAGCGGGGAACACTGGGAGTACGCCGGGGCCGGGTACGAGTCCGGCGACGAGAACATGATGAACATCGACAGCCCGGAACTACCCGGCTCTACCGCCGACGGCTTCCACCCGCAGTCCTGGGAGACGATGGCCCGCCTCTGCCGCGACAACGCGAGGGATAACCTGCACCATGGCGCGCTGCCGATGGGTGGGAACGGGGACGTCGTTTCCGCCACCTGGTTCGGGAACTCGGCCGAGCCCAAGGACTTCGACCTCGCCCCGGTCGGCAGCCCCGCGGAGGTGGAGGCCCTCAGCGGCGCTGCGGCCCTGGTGCTGTTCCACTACGCCAACCCCGACTCGCCCGGTGGGCTGTTCCTGACGCTCAACGGCGGCCAGACCTGGGAGGAAGTGCCCTTCGACGGCGCGTGGACGGGAACCTACCAGACGGCTTCATACGGACCGCATGCCATCTCCGGCTCGTGCGACATGGACACCACCTACACCTACGCGACCATGCGGCTCATCCACCCCGGTGGCCAAACGTGGTGGGACCCGGGCGATGTGACCGAGAGCACGTACGGCGAGTACTTCGATCCCGAGAACTCTGAACAGGTGGACGACCTTCAGGCCGAGGTGCCGTTCTACAGCACGGGCGAGGGCGGCGCGCACTTCGAGGTGCTGGTCGCGCTCGTCAACGACAAGGACAATGACACCACCTACGATGGTTCGTACTCGGGCGCGGATGATCCCTCCGCTGGGAGTCCCGGCTCGCCCGACGTCGAGCAGCATTGCGCCGTGGCGCGTGTGTCCATTGACACCGACGACACCTCGATCACGTCCAGCGCATGGGACTGGATGCCGCTCGCGGACGCCGCCGGTGGCGACGACGGGGTGTGCGACGTAGGCCGGCGCAACCTGGGTGGGATCGAGGTGGCCCCGTGGTCCAATCACTTCGTGTTCTGGGGCGGCTACAGCCGCGCCTTCAACCCCTCCTCGGGAGCGCTGACCGGGGAGTCAGGCGGCTTGTGCCGGATGGACCTGGGCAGCCATGTGGTGAACCAACTCATCGACCCCCACGACGACGAATACTCGATCGGCGCGGTCGCGCCCCACCCCGACCTGGCGGACACCTACATGGTGCTTCCCAAGCGCGACGGCGCGGACTGGTTCATGTGCCAACAGGTCCGCGCTGACACCGCGGTGGACCTCTGTCCCGACCTGCCGGCGTACTCGATCCTATTCGAGGATGGCGCGGGCTGGCACCGGCAGAATCTGCCCGACATCCCGCCGGCCTGGCGCGTCAGCAGCGCGGTGTGGGGACCCACCTGCAATTTCGTTCCGGCCTGCGACTCGGTCGCCGTGGGCACCAACGGGGGCGGGACGTGGAGGGGCAAGGTCTCGTGGTAGGGGCGCTGTTGCTGCTCGCCTTCGCGTGCGACCCCGGCGTGCCGGTCGGCGACTCGCCAGCGCCCGACTCGGGCGACACCTCCGCCGGCACGGCCGACACCGGCGACACGACGCCCGACTCCGGGGAAACGGGGGACTCGACCGCGACGCCCGTGGATGCCGACGCGGACGGCTACACCGACCTCGGCGGCGACTGCGATGACACCGACGAGCGGATCCACCCGGGCGCCGCGGACGGCTGCGACGCCATCGACCAGGACTGCGACGGCGAGGCCGTGCCCGACGGCTCGTGCAGCACGCCGACGTGGTGGACGAAGTACACGATCGGGGGCTCCGACACCTTCGGCAGCTCCGGCGGGGTGGCCAGCGGCGATGTGAACGGCGACGGCTACGATGACGTGTACCTCTGGGGCGCGGACTCCACCGTCGACCCCGCCGTCAACGTCGCGGCGTTCGTGCTGGGATCTCCGGACGCGAGCGGCACCCATTCCGCCGACGAGTACGTGCGGATTCGGACAGAAGAAGGGGTCATGAGCATCTATACGCTCGCCCACGGCAGCGATGCGGATGGCGACGGCGCTGCCGACCTCTGGCTCTACGGGTTCTGGTCTCCAAATGCGCTCGTCTTCGTCAGCGGTGGCGGCTTGCCCGAGGAGCCGGGAACCTATGGAGCCACTTCGGTCGCGACCGCAATCTGGGAGCACGCGGACGCAGAGGACTACGTCAACGGCAGCGCGCACGGCGACTTCACGGGGGATGGACTTGAGGACTTTCTCGCCGGCACCCGGGACGGTGCGCAACTGCTGACGGCGGAAGATCCGCTCCCGCGGGGCGGCGGGCCCTTCCCTGGAGCAGCGCGAAGGACGCAACCTCCCGAAGACTCGATCGACTCCGAAAATGTGGCCCTGGGCGATCTTGACGGGGATGGCACCGATGAACTTCTCGTGTTTCCCGGCTACCTGATCGAGGGAGAGGATCTCGCCGCGGGCGGGGATGCCGCGTGGGATGACATCGCGCACATCGTCGCGTTCGAGGCAAGTGAGGAGTATGAAACTGTGCGCATCGATCCCCTTGCGTCGGCTGCGGGTGGGGTGGATATCGATGGCGACGGACTCGTCGAAGCCAGCGTGGCCTTCGTTCTTGCCGCACCGGGCAACACTCGCGGCGTGTCCTTCATCGGCGGCGGGATTCCGGATGGCACGCTGGAGAACTGGGAACGCGCGCGCATTGAGCCCGACACGAGGAACGACCTCATCTCGGCCCACGCGTGGATACCCGGGAACACCGCGCATCCGGACGAGCTGTTCGTGGACTGGAAACCCACGAATGACCTGCACGACATGGTGAGCTGCGTTGTGCCTGCATCCTATTTCTCGGGCGGCGGCGTCTACGCGTTCCGGACTCCCGAGCTTTCCCCGGCGTGGTGCCTCGGGGAGGAGACCCTGCTCGGCTCGACCGGCGTTCTGGACTTCAACGGCGACGGTCAGCCCGACTTCTGGGATCGCGCATGGTTGATGGAGGGCATCGACATCCCGTGGGAAGATCCGGCGAAGTGGTAGGTGCGCCTCGCCCCGGTGCCTCCTGGGAGGCGGTGAGCAGGACGATCCGCAGCCCGCTACACAGGGAGGCGGCGTTGGGGGTGCAGCGCCAAACCATATGCTTCTACGCGAGCTTTGAGACAGCCTTGTGCGCCGCGATCAGGCGGGTGCGGGGAGGGGAGGGTTCTGCGCCAGCATCCCGGCGTCGCGGAGCCGCCGCCGGAGGGTGTCCTTCTGGATGCCGGTCGCCTCGCTGACGGCGCGCCAGCCCCAGCCCTGTTCGAGCAGCCCCTTGGCTGCGACGAGCGCCTTGTCGGCCGTTGCCTTCCTCGGCCGGCCGCAGTGCTTCCCGGCCGCCTGGGCGCGGCGGACCCCTGCGACCACACGCTCCTGGATAAGGCCGCGTTCCAGCTCCGCGACGGCACCGAGAATCTGGAGCGTGAAGCGCCCGCCCGGCGTGGTGGTGTCGATGTGCGCGTCGCGAAGGGAGACCAGGCCGACCCCCCACGCCCGCAGCGCCTCCGTTGTCCCCAGGAGGTGGATCACGCTCCGTGCCATCCGGTCGAGCTTCCACACCGCGACGAGGTCGAACTTGCCCGCCTGGGCATCGAGCATCATCCGGTCCATCGCCGGGCGGCTGACCTTGGTGCCGGAGACGCCCTCGTCGACGTAGGCGTCGACGACGATCCAGCCGCGCTGCGCGGCGGCGGCCCGGAGCTCGTCGACCTGGAGGCCGACGTCCTGACCGTGGTTCAGCGTGCTGACGCGCGCGTAGAGGGCGGCGCGAGTCGTGGGGCTGCCGTTGCTGTTCATGGTGCGCTCCGAGGTCGCGCGGAGCGCCACCTTGACAGCCTCGTACCATACATAATCACGAACGCTGCCCGAAATCGTCAGTCGCAGCAGCGGTATCGCCAGCCGCGTCTTGGCGTGGTGAACGTGGTGCCTATGGTTCGCGGCAACCGTGGCCGCACCGTGATCCCGATCCTGCACATCACTGGAGCGAAGACGACGGACCTGTAGTGCTTCAACCTACAGGAATCGTCAT
>CAMBIK010000193.1 GCA_945867435.1 Klebsiella pneumoniae | reverse complement strand
CTCCGAGCAGACCGTGGCCAACCTCGACCGGGTTCTGGCCGAGCTGCGCGCCGAAGGCCTGCTCCGCGTGGGTCTGATCGTGGATTTGCGCGGAAATACCGGTGGGTCGTTGAGCCAGTCGGCGAAGGCCGCCGACACCTTCGTGGACGCCGGGCGGATCGTCACCACGACGGGTCGCGGCGGCGCCCGCGTTCCCGGGTTGGTCCACACCATCGATGCCCGTCTGGGGTCTCTGAACGATGTACCCGTGGCGGTGCTCGTCGATCACGAGACCGCCTCGGGCGCGGAGATCCTCGCTGGTGCCCTGATGCAGCTCGACCGAGCCTCGCTGATCGGGGAGACCACCTTCGGTAAGGGCACGGTGCAAACGCTCTACCAAGTTGCAGATGGCATCAAGCTCAAGCTCACGGTCGCGGAGTACACCCTGGCTGGCGACCGCCGCGTGAATGAGGTCGGGATTGTTCCAGACCTTGCCTTGTACGCAGTGAAGGCGGATGAGGGTCGATTCTGGTATCCGGACGCAGCGCGCCTTCGCAGCCGACTGGGTCCCGATACCCCCCTGCTTCATTACCCGGACCTCGAGGCCGGGGTTCGCGACGACGCAGTTGATCTCGCCGCTTCTATCCTCACGTCTGGTACGACCTCAGACCGGTCCAGCGTGCTCGCGGCCGAAGCTGCGCTGCTCCCGACGCTGCGAGCGTTGCAGTCCAGCCGGCTCGACGAGGCCCTGCGTAGCGGCGAGGTCGATTGGCGCCCGGCCCCGGCGGTGCCCGAGGCTTTCGAGGCCTCTGTTGGCTTTGCCGCGCATCCCGTGGCCCGCGCGGGGGAACGCACCGAGCTTCGGCTCGATGTGGTCAACGCGGGGGCGGAGTTGTTTCGGGCTGCCGTAAGGCTCCGCTCGACCAACCCCGACTTTGACGACCTGGTGGTGCCGATCGGGCACCTGGCCCCGGGAGAGTCCCGCACGGTCGCGACCTCGCTTGCTCCGCGCGCCTCCAGCCCCTCGCGGGTCGATCGGGTGGTCGGCGTCTTCGAGTGCGATGGCTGCACCGCCGCGCCCGTCCTCGACGAGGTGCTGACGGTCGAAGGCACCCCGGCCCCGTCGATTGAGTTGACCGCCGAGCGGGTCGGGGAGGAAGTGCGGGTCACGCTGCACAACCGTGGCGGGCTCACGCTCACGGGCGTGCGCGCTCATGTGCCGTTCCCGGACCTTCCCGGTGTGGAGCTGCTTGGCCCCACGGGCCCTCCCCTGGTGCTGACCCCGGGAGCGACCGTGAGCGTGTCCCAGACGCTCCGCCTCGCCCCTACGTTTGTCGCCGAGGCGATCGACCTGCGGTTCGAGGTCGAGGCCGACGGCTACCCCAATCTCGTCCGTTGGAAGCTCCCGTTGCCGCGTTCCGGCGCCGTCGTTTCTCTCAACGCCCCAACCCTGGAGCTCGCCGGCCCGCGCAACCGCCAGCTGCCGGGGGTTGCGGTGGTGCGCGTGAGCGCCTCCGACCCCGACGGGCTCGCCCACATCGTGGTCTTTGCCGGTTCGGAGACCGTGAATCGCACGCGCTGGAACGCCAGCGTGGACTGGGAGGAGGACAAGGTGCTCTACCGAACCGGCCTGGGCCAGCGGGCCCGGCTCTCGGTCAACGTGCCGGTCGCGGCGGGGTCCAACCGAATCGTGGTGATCGCCGAGGACAAGCAGGGGAACCGTACCCGGCGCGAGCTGTACATTCACGGGGATGGCGCGGGCCCGGCCCAAGATGGCGTGGCATTTTCGCCCTGAGCGGCGCCCTTACCAGTCGTAAATGCCTACCGACACGCCGTTTTCGCTCGTGACAGCGACGAGGGCGTTGGTGGCGTCGGACCAGAGCGCAAGCCCGGTAGCCGCCTCGGGCGTGTTCACGGTCACATACGCGTAGCCGCTGCTGTCGCTCCCTTTGGTCATGCGCACGGTGCCGTCGTCGTTCACCCAGCCGATAAGGTAGTCGCCATCGGCCAAAAGGATCGCGACGGCCGACTGGGGCTTGTCGGTGGACTGCCCGACGAAGGCGGAGATGCCGGTGCCCTCAACGTAGACCGCCCGCAGCGCAGGGAGCGCCAGCACAGTGATGGGCGAACTTCCATCGACGGAGGTGTCGATGTCTCCGGGGGAGAGAGCCGCGGAGATCTGGGTGGCGGCGAAGGTGGGCGCGCTGCTTTCTGGGTCGAACGCGAAGGAGTAGTAGCCCCCATTGTACGCTGCAACCACGGACGTTCCGCTCTCGTCAGCGAAGGCGCATGCCCCGCCGTTGGCGCTGCCATCGGTGATGTTCGAGTGTACGTCGGCGCTGGTGCTGGTCTCGATGGCATCCACGCGAGCGTAAGTGAGGACCCCGTTGGACCCACCGTCGCAGCCGATGCCGAACACGCGCCCGGCATCGTCCACAAAGACGTCTACGTCGTCGAAGGGGTCGGCGGCATCACTGGATTGGGCGGTGGACTGACCGGCCGCCCCCGAGCCCAGCGGGTATGCCTCGAAGGCCAGCGCACGAAAGTTTGTTCCTTCGCGGCCGAGTACCCCGTAGAAAGTAGAGTCCACGACGCGCGCAGCGTGCGCGGCACCGACCGTAAAGGAAGGGTTGGTGGCGTTCTTGGCCCACGCAAATTCCTCGATGAGCGAGACGTCGTTGTCGATCGCGCCGACCTCCCAGGAAACGGCGAAGCCGCTATCGAACCAGCTGTCCTTTGGGGTGACCACCTGCTCGACCGCCATGGAGAGGAAAACGCTCCCTTCCGCCTCGATCAAGATCGGCGTGTAGGGCATTTGCCATGCATAGCCATCCAGGGCGTGAACCTCGATGCTGTCGTTTCCGCCGTCGCAGTCTTCGTCTTCGCTGTTGCCGTACAGTTCGTGCGCGAGCGGGTGGGCGGCGTGCGCGGCGTCGTCGCAGTCCCCTCCAGGGAGGTTTCCCGTGCCCTCGACGTCGGTCTCGTCCTCAGGAGGGCCTGTCCGCGTGCCGCGGCCCACATCCGACGTGCGTACATACCCATCCGCGTCCTGGTCGTAGTCGTCTCCGCCGAAGCAGTCGTCGTCGGTGCCGTTGTACCAAACCTCGGCCGCCGTGGGAAAAACCGCCTCGTCGAAATCGTTGCAATCGCCGCTGGGGAGTCCCCCGCCCTCGTCGTACCATTCGTCCATCACGAAGCCGTCGTGGTCCGCGTCATAGTCGTTGTCGCCGGCGCAGTCGGAGTCGAGCCCGTCGTAAGCGCTATCTGCGGCGGCTGGGTGAATGGCGCTGTTGTCGTCGTTGCAGTCACCGCCCGGGAGCGTGCCCGAGGTGCCGATGTAGATCGTGCTCAGGCCCACATGCTCGTCGGCCACAAAGCCGTCGCCATCTTTGTCGTAGTCGTCGCCGCCATCGCAAGCGGAGTCCATGCCGTCGTACCAGGGATCGGGCTGCTGCGGCGAAGCCAAGGGCTCCTGGTCGTCGCAGTCGCCACCGGGAAGGGTGCCCGATCCCTTGACATGGAGGGTGGTCAGACCGACAAATTGGGGGGGGACATAGCCGTCTCCGTCCTGGTCGTAGTCGTCGTCTCCGCCGCAGTCGCCATCGGTGCCGTCGTACCAGATCTCGGGCTCGGCCGTGGAGCGTGTGTCGTCGTCGTCGTCGCAATCCTCGGATGCGCGAACACCGTCCCTGTCGTCATCGACCTGCCCCTTCAACGCCTCCCGCTGCGCGTCGTCGATCCAAGTGCATCCGGAGATCGTCAAGCTCATGAACACGAGGGGGGAAACGAGGCGCATCTGAGCTCCGGGGAAGGGCACCTTATACCGGCGGAGGCGGATTCGGCTCGGATGGTGGCGGTCCCGCGCAGGACAGATGGAGGAGCCACTCCCGATTCCCGGCCTTCATCCCGGCGATGGGGCTCTCCATGTGCCCGCGCACTGTGAAGTTTTGTAGGCGCGCCGCCGCTTCCACCCGCGCGAGCGCCTCCCTGCGAGCCGCCAGGCTGCCCACCACCCCGCCCGCGTCGACGTGCTCCCGCTCCAACTCGAACTGGGGTTTCACCAAAAGGACCACTTGGCCGCCGGCTGCGAGAAGCCTCCGAAACGAAGGCAGCATCGAGCTCGCAGAGACAAACGAGAGGTCGCCCACCAGGAGCGATACCGGCTCGGGGAAGGCGTCGAGGAGCCTGGCGTTGGTGCGCTCCATCGGCACGACGCGGGCGTCCTGGCGCAGCGACCACGCAAGCTGCCCGTAGCCCACATCGACCGCGTAGACCTTGGTGGCGCCCCGCTGGAGCAGGCAGTCGGTGAACCCGCCGGTCGAGCAGCCGAGATCAGCGCATACTCGGCCGGAGACCTCCACGTTAAACGCACTCAGGCCGGCCTCCAGCTTCAGGCCGCCGCGCGAAACGAAGCGAGCGGCCGCCACCCGGAGGCGGATCGCCGCCCCGGCCTCGACCCGCGCCCCCGGCTTGTCGACCGGAAGCTCGTTGACCAGCACGTTTCCGGCCCGGATCTCCCCCTCGGCCGCCTTGGCGTTCGCAGCGAGGCCGCGCTGCACCAGAAGCGCGTCGAGCCGTTCGGTCATGTCAGAGAGTGCGCTCGACAGTGAAGCGCGCTAACGCCGTCAGGACGAGCGGATTCGGCAGGTCTTGGGCGGCGGACACCGCCTCTTCGGCCAGCCGATGCGCCTCGCGCCGCGTGCCTTCGATGCCAAGCAGGCGCACGAAGGAAGGGGGCCCGCCCTCGCCTGCGACCTCGTCGGCGTCGAGCAGATCGTCGGCCACTTGGAAGGCGAGCCCGACCGCCGCGCCGTAGCGGGTCAGCGCCAGCATCTGTGCCTCATTGGCCTCCGCGGCGAGCCCCCCCATCCGCACCGCTGCCCGCAGCAGGGCTCCCGTTTTCAGCCGGTGGAGGTGAGAGAGGGACTCGAGATCGAACGCTTTGCCACACACGTCCAGGTACTGGCCCCCCACCATTCCCGCCCCCCCCGCGGCTCGGGCCAGCTCGCGCACGAGCGAGGGGGCATCGGCAACGCGCTCGAATGCCGCGGTGAGCAGCGCATCCCCCACCAGGATCGCCGCCGCTTCGCCAAAAACGACGTGAACGGTCGGCCGTCCGCGGCGCTCGTTGTCGTCGTCCATCGCCGGCAGATCGTCGTGGACCAGCGAGTAGGTGTGTACGAGCTCAAGTGCGATGGCGGCATCCAGGGCCTGGTCGGATGTGCCCCCCACGGATTCCGCCGCCGCGCAGGCCAGCAGAGGTCTGATGCGCTTTCCGCCGGTTTGCAGTGGGTAAAGCAGCGCATCGCGGAAGGACGGTTCCGCGGAGTCGCCCACCCGGGCCAGCTCGGCCTCGATGCGGGCGAGATGGGGCTCGGTCCACCGGCGAAGTTCGGGGCTCATGGCTTGGCAAGCTCGGCGTCTACCCGGGAGAGGCGCGAGCCAACATCGGCGGCGGATGGATGGCCCGGGAAGCGGGTACGAATGGCCACGAGTTGCTCGCGAACCTTGAGCAAGGCGGCGCGGCGGTCGGGGGCTTTCGGTTGAGTGCGAGCCGCCAGCAGAGCGAGTTCAGCGTGTTCAAGCTCGGACCTGACCCACGCCTCGATCGCTTGGCTTTGCAGGTCGGTGGAACCGTTCTCCGCCGCCAGCGGGTCCAGCGCCGCGAGGGCTTCAAGGGGCTTGCCCGCGGCAAGGAGCGAGCGGGCCCCGGAGAGCGCGTCTTCCGGTTCGACGGCGATGGTTTCGACCACGGCCTCGATTGTGGAGGCCATCGCCATCGGGCTCTCGGCGAGGCCGAGCGGCTGCGAGCGGACCTCGATGGCCAGGACCCTCTCTGCATACCGGACGACGCGTTGCTGCACCTGGGGATCGGCAAGTTGTACGCCCACGAGCAGGTCGCGCAGCTCCACGAGCCGGTCGCGGCCATCCACCGTGTCGGTCGAGGCGAGCAGGCGGTCTACATGCTCCAGCGTTGGCCCGATGGAGAGGGCGGGAACGGTCGCGGCGACCGCAGCCGGCTCAACCAGGGGCAGGGGCGCAGGCGGCCGGTGGTAAGGCAGCACTCCGCAGGCGATGAACAGGAAGGGCAACACGGGGTGGCGCTATCCCGGCAGGAGCAGTCCGGGATCCTCCGTCGCTTCGGTCGGCACCACACGGGCCTCGGGGGGAGGGGGCGGAGCGTCCGGGTTGGCGCCTTCGTCGGGGAGGGGGGGGCCAAACTCGGCATCGTCGGGGAGGGCGAGCGCGCCCGATGGAGCGGCTTCGGGGGGCGCCGTGGTTGCCGCGGAAGGAGCACCGAAGGGAGCGAAGATGCGCTCGGGAGGCTCTCCCGCGGTCCTGAGGATGGAGAGGGGAGCATCGTCGAAGCCGAGCCCGTCGCTGCTATCTACGCGTTGCATGCCTTGGGGAATGGCATATTCGCCGGGAGCGCCCGTTCCGAGCAGGCCTTTTGCGGCCATCCCGCGGAGGGTGCCGAGCCACACGGGCAGCGCGCCGTTGGCCCCCTGAACGCGCAGCGACCCGCGCCGCATCGACGTGTTGTCGTCGTACCCTACATAGGCCGCGACAGTCACCGCATCCCCCCACACGGCGGTGCCAGCCGTTCGGAGGGGCGCAAAGCCGATGAACGCGGCGTTCCGGTAGTCGTTGGTCGTTCCCGTTTTCCCGGCGAGTGGTAGGCCTTCGAGCCCCGGTGCCGAGGCGGCCCGCCGCCCGGTGCCGTGCAGCACGGCGTTGCGAAGGATGTCGCCGGCCATCGCTCCGACCCTGGGATCGACCTGGGTTTCGGGGGTGCCCTTCAGGCGGTAGAGTACATTCCCGCCGGAGTCCCGGACCTCTTGCACCAGCGCCGTCGGTTGTTCGCTTGGGGGCAGGCTGAACGTGTCGCGGAGCCCCGTCACCGAGCTGGCCACGAAACCCTCGCCCTGGAAGCGGTAGCGCGCCCCGAGGAGCATCCCCTGGTACGCCGCTGCCATCTGAATCAGCGTCGTATCCGCTGCGCCGAGCGGAAGGGTCAGGTTCTCCGGTAGCTTCGTGTCGACACCCAGGTCGCGCACCACGCGCGCGTAGGCTCTCACGCCCACCAGCGTGCGCCAGTCGGGGTGCAACAGCAGCACGTTCGGGTCGTAAGGATCGAGAGCACTCAGCTCGGTGGTGCGCAGCAAAAGAGCTGCACGGAGCGACCGGAGCGTGCCGAGATGGATGCGGCCGTCGATGAGGAGGTCGTCCTGGGACTCCGCCGTCAGGGCGTCGACCACGTTCTCTGCCGTCGCCAGGGC
>CAMBIK010000192.1 GCA_945867435.1 Klebsiella pneumoniae | reverse complement strand
GTCTCGCAAAGTAGCCTCACCACTGGTTCGGACGCCCGAAATGTTTCTCCTCCCCCATTCGGTCGGCGGCTACACGCTGCACCGCAAGCTCGGTACGGGTGGAGTGGCAGAAAGCTACCTGGGCACCCACGATGACGGAGGCGGGAAGCAACTGCTCATCCGGCGGATCCTGCCGTTCGTCCTGCGCGATGCCGCACGGCTCGCCGCAATCGAGGCGCGGATTCGCGACTTGATCGGCGTGCGGAATCCCTTCCTCGTGCACGTCATGGACCACATCGTGGCGGGGGATGAGCACTTCGTCGTCGAAGAGTTCGTACACGGGACAAATCTCGAGCAGGTGCTGAATTGGTGCCGGCAGACAGGCCATACGATCCCGCATCACATCTTCTTGAACATCGCCACCCAAATTTGCAATGGGCTGGAAGCACTACACAGCCGGCCCGGAAAGGGGTCGGGCGCGGACCAGGTTTTGCACCTGTCCCTGAAGCCGGCGGCGATCTTCCTGTCGCCGGAAGGCAAGGTGCTCCTGGGCGGGTTCGGCCTCAGTCGCAGCCCCACAAGCAACCCGCAAGGTGGCGTGGCCGGCCCCGTGCCGGCGCGGATGGAGTACCTCTCTCCCGAACAGACCCAGCCCGACCAGCCGCTGAGCCCCGCGAGCGACATCTTCGCCCTCGGCGCGCTCCTGTACGAGCTGCTCGGGTTGGGAAGCTTGTTTCGCGCCCCGTCCAACCTTCAAACCATTCACCGCATTCGTCGTGCCGAAGTGACCGCCCAGCTGCTCCAGGCGAAAGAGCGGATGCCGGGGTTGGACAAGGTGCTTTTCCGGTCGTTGGCGCTGAACACGAAGCATCGCTACCAACGCGCGTTCGTGCTCCGGGAAGATCTCCGCGGGCTGATGGCTGGCTACAGCTTCGCCACGATCGGCGAGGATACACGTGCCTTTCTACAGCCGCTCCTCGCCGGCACAAGCTCGCAACCGGCGCCGTTGGATGCCGACCCCTTTTCCGACGCCCAGGACACCAGCATCGACGCCGACCCTCTGGCGTCCGCCGCGATGGCCGCCGTCGCCCTCTCGCAGCGGGTTGCCAAGGAGCGCGGAGCAGAGGCCGCCCCCGAGCACACCGAGCGTACGGATGCTCACATCGATGCTGAGCTCGCCCCGCTCCCCAACTTCCGCTTCAATCCACCCGTAGTGACCGCCGCCCCGACCTGGGTGCCCGACGTGCGCCCCGACGTTCTACCCCCGTACTCGTTCGCGCCGGACAACTCCGGGGAAGGGTCGGCGCCCGAGTACTCGGTACCCGAGGTCGAGCCGACGCCGAAGCGGAAAAAGAAGCAATTGGAGAGCAACTTCGCCCCGCCACCCCCTGAACGAGCGCTCCCCGCCGTTCAGGCGCTTCCCGCCCTGTCGCCGCCCCTCGCGGTCATGCCAGCGCCCGTGCGGCACTCGGCGCCGGCCCCCCTCCCGATGGAACCCGCGACCTCCCCGGTTCCCGAGTGGGCCCCCCTCCCGGAAGAGGACCCCCCATCTCGCGGCCCGCTCTTCGCCGGCGTGGCTATCGGAACCCTGGCCGCGGTCCTGCTGTGCGCGGGGGTCGCGTACTGGGGCGCCACGGCACCCCCCGCTGCGGAGGCACCGACCGCCGACAAGCCCGGAGACATGCTCGCGGCCTTGGCACCCTTCGCGGCCGAGGATCTGGTGACATCTTCCCCTGAGGCGGTGACACCCGAGCCCCCCCCGAAGCCCGTGGCCGAGGTGTCACCACCGCCCGCGCCGAAGCCCGTGCCACCGCCCGCTCCGAAACCCGCACCGGTGGCCAAGGTCACGCCACCGCCCGCTCCGAAGCCCGCTCCGGTGGCCAAGGTCACGCCGCCGCCCGCTCCGAAGCCCGCTCCCGTCGCCAAGGTTTCGCCGCCGCCCGCTCCGAAACCCGCTCCGGTGGCCAAGGTTTCGCCACCGCCCGCTCCGAAACCCGCTCCGGTGGCCAAGGTCACGCCACCGCTTGCCAAGGTGGTGGCCACCCCCACGGCACCCGAGCCCCCCACCGGCGGATCCCTGGACGTCTACGCCGCAGATGCCCGAAGCGGGCGCCTCACTGGGCTCGATGTGGGCCTTCTCGAAGGCGTAACGGCGACCGACCCGCAGTTCACCCGCTCCCGCTGGTTGTTGATGATGAACGCCACGAAGAAGGGGGACGAGACGGCGGCCAAACGCTACCTCGACCAAGCCATGACGCTGCCCGAGAACGCCTACAACCCAGCGCTCCTTGCGGAGGTGGCGAGATGGCACGTCAACCGCGGAGAATACGAGCGCGCCCTGCAAAAGGCCGGCGACGCCGAACGGA
The DNA here is from genome assembly GCA_945867435.1 of Klebsiella pneumoniae. GTDB lineage: Bacteria > Myxococcota_A > UBA796 > UBA796 > SXON01 > SXON01. Next base: position 5,061 of record CAMBIK010000192.1, on the reverse strand, counting down.
ACTGGGCTCGCCTCCCATCAAGCCTTGTCTTTGCAAAGAAGGCGGAGATCTACGAGGTAGAAGCCGCAGCCTGGCAGGGGAAGTTCTACAAGTCCGGCGAAGACCTGGAGCTGCTCAACAACGCGGTGCGGGGCTGGGAACGCTACCGGTCGCACGTCGCCACCCAGGACAAGGCGGATCTCGCGAAGCGGGCCGACGTGGAGATCGCCAAGCTCAATGACATCCGTGCGAGGCTCGAATGAGGCCGGCCGCCTGGGTCTGGATGGCGGCCGTGCTCGTGGGCTGCGCAAAGCACCATGCGATCAGCGGTCAGGTGCTCGATCGCAACGGCAAGCCGCTGGGCCGAACGAACGTGTCCCTTTCGCCAGGAAATGTGGAGCTGATCACGGATGACGACGGCCGCTTCACCATCGATTACAGCCGGGACGCCGCCGGCACCCGTGTGAAGCTGGCGCGGCGTACCGACTACACGGTGGAATACTTCAAGGTCGGCTACCACGTCGATACATCGAGCTTCACCTTCAAGAATGGCGAACTCATCCTCCCGCCCGCGACGTTGACCGCAGACACCGTACGCGTGGCCCCCTCCAGCGTTCCCTTCGACCCAGGCGAAGGCGGCGACCGCGGCCAGGACGCCGGCGGCAGCTACGAGGGCGAGTAGCGTGGGTTTCCCCGCTGTCCTGCTCGGTCTATCGGCCTGCACGGGGCAGGAAGACAGCCCGGCGCCCGCCCAGGAGGCAAGCTGGATCGGTGATCTGGTGGCCGCGCCCGGCACGTTCGGGGAGCGAATCGGCGCTTCGAGGGAAGGGTGGATCGCGCTGCATCGGAACGACTGGCGCTCGGCGGTGTCTGTGGGGGGAGACCCGGCGGCTCGCGCCCACCGCGATCTGCGTGGGTTCTACCTCGTACTTGCGGCGATGGATGCAGAGGTCTGGGCTCGACTGGGCAAGGAGTGGTCCACGCGGGGCACGCTGCCGCCCGATTCGATGGTCTCGACGCTGATCGGGGTCGCGCTGCGGGAAGCGGGTCGCAACGACGAGGCGATCGCCTGGGCGCCCGCACCGATCACGGATGAAACGCTCCTGACCCGGCAACGTCTGCACGAAACGATGCGGCAGGGAAGCGATGCCCAAGCGGCGACCGACCTTGCCGGGCGGCCGTTGCTTAGTGAGCCCATCGACGGCGGCCGCCGCGACCTGGCGGACCCCTGGATCCTGTGGACGCTGGCCGCGGTGGAAGACCGTGCGTGCACTGACCAAGCCGTGAAAGACGACACCCTCTTCTCCGAACGGCTTGGACTGAACCTCGCGCTTCCCGGAGCAGTGACCGACCCCGCGGCAGATGCCGATGGGTGCCGGGAAGCGGCGCGCGGGTGGGATGTCACCCTGGATGCGTGGCGTGCCACCCTGGCCACGGGTGCCATCCCGGAAGGGCAAGAGCTGCTGAACGACCTGAGACTCGTCGAGGGTGCCCGCGCCCGTGCGCTCACGGCGCTCGCGGCAAGCGCGCTGGGAACCGGGCGACCGAGCTGCGCGCTGGCCCTCGGTCAGCTCGCCCTCGACCACGAATCGCCCCGTCTGGTCGGGCCCATGAACTCGCCCGCCCTGTTCGCGGTCCTCGCTAGCGCCCAGCTCGGCGTGGGCCGCACGCGTGAAGCGCTCGATGCCATCGAGGTGCTCGCCACCGACTGGCCCGCCGTGCGCGGACTCGACGAAACCCTGAGCACGCTGGTCGTGCTCGAAGGCCTGGACCGCCGCGGCGACAGTCGCGAGTGACCTCGGACATCCCATGAACCGACTCTGGCTCCCCTCCCTGCTGCTCCTCCCCCTCGTGGCGCACGCGGGAAACCTGCGCTTCGCAGAGGATCAGGCCCCGCCCGTGATCAACCCGCTCTTCGGCTCCACCATGGCAGAAGCGAGGGCCAACGAGGTGATCTTCGAGAGCCTCTACACGGACAACGCGCAGCTGGCCACGACGCCGTCGCTCGCGGAATCTTCCACGATCGCCGAGGATCGGCGCTCCATGGTGATCAAACTGCGAAGCGATGTCACCTGGCACGACGGGCGTCCTTTCTCCGCCGCTGACGTCGTCTTCACCATCAAGGCGATGCAGGATCGCGCCACGGCCTCCACGGAGGCGGGTCGGGTCGCGTGGATCGCCGACGCGACCGCTGTGGACCCGCGCACCGTGAAGATCACGTTCGTCCGAGCTGAAACCCGCCCCGAAGACAAGCTGTTCTTCAAGATCCTGCCGAAGCACGCCTTCACCGGACTGCCCGTGAAGCGGTCCGATGCGTTCCGCACTCACCCGGTCGGCACCGGACCATGGAAACTCTCAACCTTCAACGAAGATAACTCCATCACGTTCAAGAAAAACGATGCATGGCGGGACTCGGTCGGGATCGACGAGGTCACGCTGCGGGAGGTTGCTGACAAGAACTACCAGGCGAAGCTTGTGCTCTACGAAAGCCTGGAAGTGCTGGTGAGAGTGCTTCCTCGCGACCTCGCGATGCTGCAAAACAACCGGAAGGTGGAGCTGTACCCGTACCAGACCAACTCCTGGTGGTACCTGGGCTACAACCTGAACCGCCCGCTCACGGCGAACCCTGCGGTGCGCCACGGCCTCTCCGCGCTCGTCGACGTCGATGCCCTGCTCGCTCCCGTCGGCACCGGTGCGCGTATCAGCGGTCCGTTCGTGCCTTCGAGTCCGTACTACAACCACGACGTGGCCTTGCCGGCCGCCGATGCAGACGAAGCCGCCACGCAGCTCACCGCCGCCGGGCTCGTCCACGACGGCGACACCTGGAGTCGCGACGGAAAGCCCCTCAAGCTCATCGCGGTGGCCCACCAATCACTGGAAAGCGTTCAAGAGGTCGCGATCAACCTTCAGTCTCAGCTTGATCGCGCTGGGGTGGCGCTCGAAGTGCAGTTCCTCGACGACGCCGCCTGGAAGCAGCGCGTGTGGCGCGACCGCGACTACGACCTGGTGCTGAGTCAATGGACCTTCGACCGGAACGAGGACATCCGCGAGCAGTTCCAAAGTCACGGCAGCCGCAACTTTGTCGGCTATCGAAACCCGGTGGTGGATGCGCTTTTGGACAAGGCGCGGGATGCCACGGACCCCTATGTGAGGAAGGGCTCGCTGCGAGAGGCCCACCGGCTCATCGCCAACGACCAGCCGATGTTGTTCCTTTGGACCCTCGACAGCTACTCCGCGATGTCCGTGAAAGTGAAGAACGTCCTCGTCCATCCGTTCTACTTCTTCACATTCGCGCCGACCTGGACGATGAAGTAGGAGCGCCCGATGCGCGCGGCGGCCATCGGGCGCATTCTGGCCCTTCGCGTTCTCGGCTTCGCGGGAACGATCCTCGTGGCGGCCACGCTGGTGGTGATGCTCTTCGCGGCCGCTCCGGGCGATGCCATCGACACCCTCCCAAACGGAGAGGACGTGCGCGCCGTGCTGGAAGGCGAGTGGGGCCTCGGCGGCTCGTTCCGCAGCCGGGTCGGCACCGGGCTCACGCGCCTCACCCAGGGCGACTTTGGCGAGTCCCTTACGTTCCGACCGGGGGTTCCGGTCATCGATCTGGTCACGACGGGTGCCGCAGCCTCGGCCTGGCTCCTCGTCCCCGCCGCCCTGCTGAGCCTCGGGCTGGCGTTCGCCCGCCCCGTAGCCGGCGTTTGGCTCCGAGCGATGTCGGCGGTGCCGATGATCCTCGCTACACTCGGCGTCGTTCATGGGGTGAACGCCGGTACTTGGGCGTTGGTTCAGCGCGGGTGGATCGAACGTCCAACCTGGTTCGCGCTCCCAGAGGAGGCCGGTCTGGTCCGCACGACCCTGGCCATCCTGCTGCTCGGGTTCGCTTCCGCCCACTTCGCGCAGTTGGTGCGACGCGCCGCCGTTGAGGTCCACGCCCTCGAAACCGCGGCGTTTGTGGACGCCGAACGAGCGCGCGGCGGCTCGGTGCGCTGGATGATGCTGCGCAACCTGCTGGTTCCTGCGGCCCGGGTGGGAGCCGACACCCTCCCCGCGCTTTTCTCGGGGCTGATCGTCGTAGAACGGGCCTTCAATCTTCCTGGGGCCGGTACCACCTTCTGGAGCTCCTGTGCGGACCGGGACTGGCCGCTTGCAGCCGCGCTGGCGCTGGCTTTCGCTTTCAGCGTGGCGTTAGCCCGACTCGCCGCGGATGCGCTTGCGATCGTCGTGGACCCCCGTGCCCGCGGGGCCACAGCATGACGCCGCGCACGCTTCTTCTTGCTCTACTTGTCGTCGGCGCGATGGTGCCCTACGACGGGCTCTCCGCGGTACAGGCCGCGGCCCCGGACCTGGGACCCTCCCTGGCGCATGTGTTCGGCACCGATCACCTCGGCCGCGACGTGCTCGCGAGGGCCTTGGCCAGTGCCCGTAGCGCGCTGCTTCCTGGGACAGCGGCCATCGTGATCGCAGCGGGACTTGGCATCCCGTTGGGGACGATGGCCGGCTGGTACGGCGGCACGGTCGCTGGGGTGATTCGTGGCGTCGGGGGAGGGATTGCGGCCATCCCCTCGTTGGCTTTGGTGTTGCTGGGCTGCCTGGCCTTCGGGGGGGGGCCCGCAACGCTCGCGGTCGCCTGCGGATTGGCGTCGGTGCCGGCGGTGGTCGAGGCCGTGTTCGAGCGACTGGATGCGCTCCGTCGAGCCGAATTCGTCGTGGCGGCGCGGGGGCACGGGATCGGCGATGGGCGAATCTTGGCGTACCACCTGCTTTGGACGAACACGCGCAAGCCTGTCGTCCGCGAGCTGCTCGCCACGCTGGGGCTGGTCGTGGTGACCGAATTGACCCTCTCCTGCCTCGGCGCCTTCGGTGTTCCTGAGCCCACGGCGGCGTGGGGGAACATGATCGCGCACGCCCTACGAACGGGCTCGGCCAACCCGCTGTCCTGGGCGGCTCCAAGCGTATTTGCGCTGGCGACGGTAGCGGCAACGCTCGGGGGTTTTGAACCGCGCCGAGCACCTTGACGGGGGGGGAGCAAGTGATTAGCAGGCCAGCCATTCCCGCTTAGCTCAGTTGGTTAGAGCATCTGAC
>CAMBIK010000191.1 GCA_945867435.1 Klebsiella pneumoniae | reverse complement strand
CGATGTCGGGGTGATCGGGGCGACCGTCATCAATGCCCCCCCCGGCATGTGGCAGCACTTTCTCCAGGAGGCTCGCAGCCTCCCGGAGCTCACGCCGTGGCAGATGTTGGTGGGGTATTCAGGAGCGTGGCTGGCTTTTTCCGGGTTGGAGTCCATCTCGCAGCTCTCTCCGGCGATGCGCGACCTGAACGAAACGCCTAGAAAGGGCATGCTCGCGGTGGTGGCCAGCGTGCTGATCACGGCTCCGTTCCTGACCTTCTTCTCCACCCTGGTGCTGTCTCCGGCCGTGAAGGACCACGAGAGTGAACGCTTCATCTCGGAGCTCGGCGCGGTCGTGGGCGGGCCTTGGCTCAAGCTGGCCGTGGTGCTCAGCGCATCCTCTCTCCTCTTGTTCGCGGCGAACACCGCGATCATCGGGAACTACCATGTGATGATGGCGCTGGTGCGTCGGCGATTCCTCCCCGCCGCGTTCGGCGCGCTGTCGCACCGGTTCCAGACTCCGTACCGCGCGGTCATCGTCTCCGTGGCCGTTCCTGCGATCATCCTCGTGTTCGCCAACGGCAGCATGACCCTCTTGGGCGAACTGTACGCGTTCGGTCTGTTGGGCGCGTTCATCCTGACGAGTGTGGGCATGGATGTGCTCCGTTGGCGCGATGGCGAGCGCAAGACGCTTCTCTGGGTCGGCGTGCTTACCAGTTTTCTGGTCGCATTGGCGTTCGGCGTCAACCTGGTCGCAAAGCCTTTCGCTACCTGCTTCGGGGGCACGGTTGCGGTCTTGGGGATGGCGGTGGGTTGGCTCACCTATTCTGGGCGGCTGGACGCCTTTCTCGCGCGCATTCCCCGCCTCCGGCCCCCTCGCGAGTTCGAATACACCGAGACCACCTTCCTTACGGTGGAGATGGCCGTAGCGGCGCTCACCTCGCCGGGTCCGAACGTGCTGGTCGCCAGCCGCGGGGCCACTCGGAAGATCTTCAAGGAGGCGGTGGATCGGGCGCGTGCCCGCGGCCTCGACCAGGTGTTCGCCATCTATGTGGACGAGGTGCCGGGCCTGTTCTATCCGCAGATGGCGCAGCCGACGCCCGAGGGGCTCACCGTGCTCGAAGCCGCCAGCGCGACCATTGAGGCGATGGGGATGCGGTGCGTGCCCGTGTGGGCGCTCTCGCATTCGGCTGCGGCGACCGTGGGCGAAGCGGCAGAGGCGCTTCGATGCGACACCATCGTGATCGGGGCTACGCAGCGGACTTTTCTGTGGTCTACGTTGCGGGGCAAGTTCATCGGGGATCTGCTTCGCCAACTTCCCCAGCAGATCCGCCTCATCGTGGTGGGGTAGTTCGGTTAGCATCCGGTCCGATGAGCGCCTGCCTACCGCATCGACTGTTGTTTGTGTGCACGGCCAACATCTGTCGTTCGCCGATGGCGGAGGAGTTGGCCAGAATGTACGCGGAGGATCGAGGGTGGCTTGTCGAGGCGCGCTCCGCGGGTACGGATGCCCGGGACGGCGACGAGGCGGCGGCCAATTCCCGGAAGGCGATCGCCGAGCTGGGGGGCAACCTCACGAATCACCGCTCGCAGGCGGTGACCGAAGAACTCGTGGCGTGGGCGGACCGGATCCTCGTCATGGAGATCCGCCACGCCTCCGCGATCCGCGAGCAGTTTCGGGCGTCCGACGAGAAGGTTTTGATGCTCGGAACCTTTGGTGGCATCATGGAGATCGGCGATCCCTACGGAAGCTGGATCTTCAAATACCGGTCTAGCCGCAACGAGATCCGTCGCTGCGTCGAGGTGCTCCTGGATCGCCTGCCGCCGCGTTTGCGGGGAGATTAGTCCGCTATCTACCTCCGGTTCACGGCGCGCAAGCCGGCGCTTCGCCATCGGCGCTGCGGATCGAGGCACAGGCATCGCAGGCCTCGGCCCCGTCGAACAACGCGGTCACGGTCTCTCCCATCGAGGCTTCGCCCTCGGGCTCCACCGGGCACACCGTTCCCCAGGCGAGCGCGTCGCTCCAAAGGGGAAAGCTACCCGTTCCACCGATGTCAGCCAGCGTATCCAGGCGCAGGTCGCCCCCGCTGACCTCCACGCTCCCGCTCACCCCCCAGGCGGCCCAGGCCGGGACGCGGACGTCATCGGGCAGCTGGCGTGCCTCAAAGTAGCCCACCAGCTCGGCGGTGAGGTTCACGTCTACATGGGTGAGGCTGCCTTCTTCCACCCTTAGAACCGTGCCCTCGAGGGCCAGCCGGTCGAAGCGTGCGGACTCCACATCCGCATCCACTTCGATGTCGAATTCGTATCGGGTAAAGACCGTGTCCCCCTCGTTCCAGTCGGAGATGGTGGCCTCGCCTTTCCACTCGTAGCCGTGCTTGGAACGGCAATCGGAACGGTACTCCCGCGCCACGCCGTCCAAAAGCTCGGAGGGGCACACTCCCGCATCGGCCACGAGCTCATGGGTGGCGATCTCCCAGATGGCGACAGGAACGTCGAAGGCGGGGAAAGTGTCATCCCAACCCGGCATCAACTGCGGGAACGCGGCCCCCAGAACGGCCCCATCCGTGGGGTCGAACGTGCTTCCTTCGACCCGGGGTTCGCCGAGATCAGCTGGTTCAAGAAGCCAGTCCACTTCATGTGTGTCATCGGTGGAGCAGGCGAGGAGCGCGAGCAGCAACATGTCCGCGAAGGTAGCGCGGGCCGCGGCAACGTGCGTGTGGTAGGTTTGTGTCCCGTCGGGGGGCTCACGCATGAAGATCGAGTTGGAGTCCGTCCCGTCGTTCGGGATGGCCGTCGTCACCCTGGAAGCGGGCGAGTCGATCCAGGCAGAGAGCGGATCGATGGTGGCGATGTCGTCAGGGATCGCCGTGAAAACCACCTTTAACGGTACCGGGGGGGGCGACTTCCTGGACTGGGTCCAGGCTGCGGTGGTTGGCCTCGCCAGGAAGTTTCTGGCTGGCGAAACGCTCTTCGTGAATGTCTTCAAAGCCACGGCGGCAGGCCAAACGGTGATGTTGGCCCCGGCGATGGTGGGCGATGTCCGTGCATTTGCGATGGGCGGGGGTCGTAAAGTCGTGGTGCAAGCCACGTCGTACCTCGCCTCCAGTCCGGGCGTGACCGTGGATCTGGTCTGGGGTGGGTTTTCGATGTTGTTTGGCGGCGGCGGGGCATTCTTCCTGGCATGCAACGGCACGGGAGACCTGCTCATCAACGCCTATGGAGCCATCGAAGAGGTGGAGATCGATGGCGACTACGTCGTGGATTCCGGCCACGTTGTGGCCTTCGAAGGTGCGCTACGCCATCGTTTGAAACGGGTGGGCGGCTGGAAGTCCACCTTCCTAAGCGGCGAAGGGCTGGTCCTGGAGTTCTCGGGGCGGGGAAAGGTGTGGTTGCAAACGCGGAATCTCGGCGCGCTCGTGACTTGGATCACGCCCTCGTTCCCTCGATAGGATCCTGAAATGCGCTTCGAAGTTCAACACCGTCCTGCCTACGCACTGGCGATCGTACATCTTGAACCTGGCGAGACCGTCATCGGGGAGGGCGGTGCCATGGTCTCGATGGATGCCCATGTGCAAATGCAGACCAGCGCAGGGGCTCCAGGTCAGGGCTTGCTCGGCGGGTTGCTCTCGGGGCTGAAGCGCGTGGTGGCCGGGGAGTCGTTTTTCCAGAACCGCTTCACGACGACCGCTCCCGGGCAAGTCACCTTCGCGCCAACCCATGTGGGGGATGTGGTCGTACACGAACTTCCACCCCGGGGCGTGCTCTATTTGCAGTCCCACGCCTTCCTCTGCTCCGCGGACACCATCGCGGTCGATGCCAAGTGGGGCGGCGCACGCACGTTCTTTGGCGGGGAAGGGCTCGTGATGCTGAAGGCAACGGGTTCGGGGCCCATCGCCTTCAACGCCTTCGGCGGCGTCAAGTGCGTGGATGTCCGTGGGGAATTTACGGTTGACACCGGGCACATCGTCGCTTTCGAAAGCTCCCTGACCTTCTCCATCAGCCGCTTCGGCGATGGTTGGTTGTCCTTCATCTTTGGAGGGGAGGGGCTGGTGTGCCGGTTCACAGGAACCGGACGCCTGTGGATCCAGACCCGCAACCCTCAGGAGTTCGGCAAGATCCTCGGCCCCCGACTCCCCACCCGTGAGCAATAGGAAGCACGATGCGCGCCGAGATTCGAAACAAGCCCGACTACAGCTCGCTCCACCTTGTGCTGGACCGCGGCGACCAGGTCGTCACGGAAGCGGGTGCCATGATGGGGATGAGCCCCGGCATCACGTTGGAAACCAACATGCAGGGCGGCTTGCTCGCGGCCGCTAAACGCGCACTCGGCGGGGAATCCCTGTTCCTGAACACCTACACCGGGACCGCCGACGGGCAGCGACTCGATCTGGCCCCAGCGACTCCAGGGGACATGGAGCACATCCAGATGGATGGCCGCGGGTTGATGGTGCAGAGCGGCTCCTTCTGTGCCTGCACCCCAGGCGTTAGCCTCGACACCAAATGGGGCGGCGCGGGGACGTTTTTTGGAGGGGAGGGGCTGTTTATGCTCCGTTGTACCGGGCGGGGCCAGCTGTGGATCGCCACCTACGGGGCCATGCACGTCGTTGATGTCGTGGGCGCCTATACGGTCGATACCTCTCACATCGTGGCGTTCGAGGAAACCCTGACCTTCCAGGTTCGCCCGTTGGGTGGCCTCAAGAGCCTCTTCCTTTCCAAAGAGGGTCTGGTGTGTCAGTTCAGCGGCAGCGGCCGCCTGTGGTTGCAGACCCGCAGCGCGCCTGCGCTGGCGTCGTTCCTGCATCCGTTCCGCGGTGTTCAGTCCCAGCCGCGCTGAGCGGGCCGCTTGCCTAAATGCAGCCTTCGTCCACCGGATAAGCTACGTCGATAAACGAGCCTCCCTCAGGGAAGGCGGTGCCATGGAAGGTAATGGCGTTCTCGGTGGCGTCGTAGGTGTAGCCATCGATGCCGTCGGAAGGCACGGCTGCGCCATCCACGAACACTTCAAGCTGTGACACATCGCTTGGCGTGGCGGATAGCGGGAAGGTGGACTTCATTCCCGCGCTCGAACGTGCCATGTTGGCCACGATGGTGCTGAAGTCTGGCGTGCAGATGCTGGCGAAGAAGCCGTCGGTGTAGCTGGCCGCGTCGATATAAACGTCGCCACCCATGGCTTCGATAAAGTCGCCCGACCAGATGTCGCCATCGCTGCATCCCAAGCCTGAATCCCCGACGATCGCGTTGAACGAGGTCATGTCGGGGTCGGTGCGAAGGGCCTGGAACCAGGTGGCGAAGCCGCGGGCGCTGCGAGAGGAGCTGTCGTTCTCGTCGCTGAGCACGATCACGGAAATGGTGGAGTCCGCCCGGAGGAAGCCCGCATTGTGACCGGAGGCGATGGGGTCGCTCAACGCGGCTTCGGCGGCCGCCAGTCCCTTCTCGTCGCCCGAGCCGCCGCTGCCTACCGATGCGCGCGACTGGAACGCTGCCACCGGATTGGCGGTGGAGTTGTCAATCCAGGTGGGGCTGCCCTGGAGCTTGCCAGATTGGCCGGCATTGTCCATGTCGGTGGTCACGACGCCAATGTGATAATCAAGTCCCAAGGTAAGGAAGGCGTTGATAAACACGTCAAGCTGGTCGTTCAGCCGGCCCAGTGATTCGTCCATCGAGCCGGAGTTGTCGAGGACCCAGAGCACATCGATCGGGTCTTCATTGTAGGTCTGCTCAAAGCTCTCCTCGTAGATGCTGCCCGAGGTGCCGGTGCCGATCACGGGAACTTCCACCTTCTCCTCATCGGGGTCGTTGCTCTGGATGTCGACCTGAACTTCGTAGGTGACGTAGGCGGTGGGCGTGAACTTCACGCTGAACGTGTATTTCTCGTTCAGTTCAAGTTCAGCCACATCGCCCGTTTCGTCGAACTTGGACGCCGCCGATCCGCTGATGGCGATGTCACGGATCTTCAACGTGCCTTTGCCCTTGTTGGTGATCGTGACTTCGACAGGCTGGCCAGGACAGTCCTTCAGTACGTTCTCGAAGTCGATCGAAGACGGCGAGACTTCGATCTCCGGGTCGTCGCCCGGAGGGGTCTCGGTCTCTTCCTCTTCGGCCTCAGGGTCCCGGCCCTTGGGTTCGGAAGGCTTGGTGAGGTTGTAGTCGTTGCAGGCGAACAGGGCGAAGAACAGGAGCATTGCAGACCTCACGCGGCGAGAGTGTATCATTCGTCATCCGGGGCGCGCTTTTCCCCTTAGAACTTAGTAATGCGGTGGCACTTCCCACTTCGCCGCGCTGTTCAGCTCGTCTCCGGCCGCTTGCTGGGTCAGGCGCACACGTTCCAGCTCTGCCCGCGTCGCCCGCAGCTCGTCGCCCAGGGTGCGAACAACGGCATCCAGGTCGGCCAAGCCCCGCTCCAGCCACGCCATGCGGGTTTCCAGGGATTCCACCTTGGGGTCGTTGTCGTTCATCTCACACGCGTAATTCGGTTGACGATCGGGTTGGGATGGGCGACGTAAAAGCATGCTCCACGCACTTCGTTGGTTTTTTGTCCGTGGTGCTGTTCTGGCCGCGCTCGCCTCCCTCCCCGGGTGCGATGCCCCGCCAGCGGCTTCCGAGCCCTTCAACGACGCCGCGATCGCCGCCCTTGGAGCGTTCGACGATGAGGAGGCAAGCGTGCTCATCACGGCGTTTGAGCAGCTTGAAGTAGAGGTGGCGGCTTCGTTGGATCTTGGCGGGGGCATCGCCGCCCGATCGTTGACCCCGTCGCGTTTGAGCGAGGCGGATGTCGGCGGCCTGGAACACCCCAGTCGCGACCCGGCGCTTACGCTGCCGGTGGCGCTCGCGTGGATGTCACCCGCGGCTCTGGTCGAACACGATCCGCTGGCGTTGCTTGTGGATCAAGTGGGGGTCGAGCCCTTCGCAAGCGTCTACGTCCGAACGTTTTCAGAGGGCGGGTCCTGCTACCCGGCGGACTGCGAGTTCCTTCGTAGCCGCAACGAGATGACGAAGGAAAACATCGAGATGACGGTCTCTCTGGTCCTGATGAAGGATTGGCGGGCGTTTGATCTGTCGGATGGGCGAGCCGCGCGAGCATCCCGCGGCTGGATGGAGGCCGGCGCGGATTCGAGCAACAACGACGACCGGATCGAACAGTCCTTCGCGATCGAGCTGTGGACCGAACAGACGGATGGCTCCACCCTGCGCCTCTTGGTGCTCTGGGCTGAAACCACCTTCGAATCCCCGAAGGAGGATGATCTGGTCGTGCTCACCACACGCATCGGGATGGATGCGCTTTTCCACGAGCACGACGATTGGATCGAAGCCAACCGCTGAGCGCGCCATCTTCTTTTTCATCCTTCGGCTTTTCCGCACATTTCTTTTTTACCTCAATAAAATCATTCACCAGCGCGTTACGAACATTCTGTGCGACAATCTTGGTTAAGTTTAACTGCACTGTA
>CAMBIK010000190.1 GCA_945867435.1 Klebsiella pneumoniae | reverse complement strand
CCGCTGAGCGCGCCGCAGCGCGGGTGCCCTATTCTTCGGGTCCGCCCATTCCTTTCAAGAGCGCCTCGATATCCATGCCGGGGGGCATGCCACCGGAAGGGTCGCCTTGCGGCTCTGCCTTCGCGGCCGCCCGTCCCGCGGCGGCTTCGGCGAGGATGATCAGGCTGGCGTCGGGGATCACGAAGGCTGGCCCGCCACCTTCTTCCTTTGCTACCCGGCCGCCCGTCACCGCGTCGCCGACGAACACGGACAAGGATGTGGCCCCCATCCCGATCTGGACCTTTCCGTAGGTTCCCGCCATCGTGGCCGGCGACGTGCGCACGACCGGGAGGTTCAGCAAGGCCTCCACGATGTCGCTGGCATTGTCGATCGCCTTGCCGTCGGCGTGTGACCACACCCCGTTCTTTCGTGTCGCAAGCAGACTCTGAGCGTCGAGTGTCACGGTGAGGGAGTCCACCTTCCAGCTTTGAGACTGAAACAGAAGGTCAGAAGCCCAGGTGTCGGTTGGGAGCAGGGTGGCGCGGTCGGCCGTGCTGATGCGCACGGGTACGCCGCCCGTTGCGGCGTCGGCCCCATCGGCATCGGCTAGCCCCACGTTCACGGTATGGGTGCCGTCGGCGTCACTCACCGAGAGTGATGCAGAAGCGGTGTCGAGGCCGAGGTCCGTCGCCGTTTTCCCGTCCAGAAAGTGCGCAACCTTGATGAGCGTGAGCGCGGACAGGTACGAACCGACCTTCCCGTCGTCGGCTCGCGGCCCCGCATCACCTACCCACCAGCCGTTATCATCCTTGCGAAGTACGGTTTCGGTGCCCGCATCCACGATTCGGATGCGTTGCGCGCTGGAAGGGGCGAACGCGAGCAAGTTGCGACCGCGGAACTCGTCTGCAGGCGCGCCCACCAGCTTCCCCACCTGACCATCGAACACATGCGGGGCGGCATCGCCGGGCAGCATGCCGAAGGTAGCGTACCCCACCGTTGAATCGAGTCCGACAAACGCCGTGAAGGCGGTCCCATCGGCTCGCTCAATACGCACTTCCGTGCGGGTGGCTTCGTCAAGGCCGTAATCGGCCTTCGCACCCTCCAATGCACGATCTTCGATGCGGAGCGTCTCGAAGCGCTGCACGATGGCGTCCACTTTGCTTGCGTCGGCGAGCGAGACCACGGGTCGAGTCATCGTCCAGCTGCCGTCCTTTCGCTCGAACGAGATGGTGTCGGTCGGACGCACCAGGTTCAACCTAACGATATCGTCCGACTGGTAGTCAAACACGTCATGGGTGCGGGGGCCGTCTTCGCTGGCGGGCTGGTCCCTTTCGGCGCGGTCCCAGTCGAATACGACGAAGGTGACCACGACGAGGAGGATGAGCGAGAGAACAGTGAGTTGGCGGTTTTGTCGGTCCACGGTATACCTTGACGGAAGCGGCCGCGTGCGTAACTCCCGCAGCGCTGGAGGGGCACGACCGATGAGCAGCGATGGAGACCCGGTGACGAATTCGGACAGCGTAGAGGAGCTGAGCCTGGAGGCCCATCTGGTCGCCCAGGTGTCGGATCTCGAGGCGCGGTTGCGCACAGTGAGCGCGGCCTACAAGGCTAAGTCCGATGAGATCGAGGCCACGAAGGCCCGGCTTGAACGTGGCGCCTCGCTGCGGGAAGAGCTGCGCCGCGGCGAGATCGTGGCCGCCCTCTTCGAGCCTGTGGAAAACCTTCTCCGTGCGATCCAGCCGTTGGGCCCTGTCGCCCCCGAAGCGGCCCACGGGTTGGGCATGGTGCATTCCCAGTTCATGACTGCGCTGCGCACGCTCGGCTTGGAGGAAGTCGGCGCGGAAGGCGAACAGTTTGACCCGAACTTGCATGAAGCCATCCACAGTCAACCGGTCGCGGAACAGGAGCGGGACAACACGGTGTTGAGCGTGTTCTCCTTCGGCTACCGCAACGGTCGCCAGTTGATCCGGCCTGCCCGCGTGATCATCGGAACCTACTCGATGCCGACGGCGTGACCGCCGGGGGGGAGCACCACCCGCACCCATGGTGAGTTCACCAAGAAGCAGCTGGTGCAACCTTCGGCACCCTCGGTGACTGCCGCCCCATCCACGACCACCTGCCCCACTTCCGGGGAGTAGATCTCGACATCCCAGCCTGAATAGGCCGTGCCCGCCTCGAGTACGACCTTTCCGCGACTGCCGGCCGCGATGGAAGCTCCGTCGGCCACCTTGGCGTAGGCTCCCGGTCCGGGCACGATCCGGGCGTTCAACGCTCCGGGTTCTTCCACCCAGGACTCTACGCTCGGGTCCGTTGCGGGCGAAAGGGTCCCGATGGTGCGTCGCAAAAGCGGGACCACGCTGCCCGCCCGTTGGAACAGCGGACCCACCCCGAGCGGGGCGTCGAGGGTCTGTACGTCGCCACCTGAGTAGCGTTCGCCTGTCCACCAGTGGACCCATTCGCCTTCCGGCAGGCTGCCGGTCCACACGGTGGCGCCTTCGTCGATGACCGGGGCCACGAACAGCGAATCGCCTACAAAGTAGTTGACCTCGTCGTGTACGCCTCCGTTCGGGTCTCCCAATCCCTGCGGAATCACGATCGGCACGCCCGCCGCCAGCATGGTGGCGACCGCCGACTGATAGTAGGGCCAGAGGCGGGTATGAAGCACGGCATACCTTGCGAAAGCGTCGAGGGTCTCCTGGTCGAACTGGCTGGTGCCGTAGTCCGTGAAGTCCCAAGCGTTGTGGTTTTCTCCCGCTCCACCGTATTGCCAGATGGGCAGGGTGGCGGCGTATTCCATCCACCGGATGAAGCTCTCCTTCGTGGGGCGCCCGCCGCGGTAGCCACCCGTATCGCTGGCGTAGAACGGGTAGCCGCTCATCGACAGGCTCGTGCCACCGTGGATCGCGGAGGTCAGGCCGCCCACGAGGATCCCTTCCTCCTCGGATTCGTCGTTCCACTGCTCGAAGCCATTGTCCAGGTCTCCCGGCCAGATCACGTCGGTCACGGTCTGGCCGCCCAGGCAGCCCGCACGCCCGAGCAGCATCCCCGCTTCGTCGTAAGGGGTCACGTACGGTGTGTGATAGAAAACGCTGAATTGGTGGTGCATGGAGCGTTCGTCGCTGCCGTTGTCGAAGGCCCAGGCCGGGTTGATGCGGGCGCCGAAGCCGCCCAGTTGCACATCTTCTCCGTAATCCAGCTTCCAACCTTCGATTCCGATGTCTTTCGCAGCCGCGACCCGGCCGGCCCACGCGGCGGCGGCGGCGGGATTGGTGAGATCCACGATGTCGCCGAACGTGGAAAACAACATCGGCCCCTGGACCAGCCAGCCGTTCTGTTCGTACAGGTCGTGCTCGGGGTCGAGGTCGCTGACGTACGGGGTCGTCCAGGCGAGCATGCGGAAGCCGAGCGCGTGCAGTTCATCCATCATGCCCGGCCAGTCGGTGAACTGGGCGGGGTCAGGGACCATCGAGTTGTACGTGGTCTGCCAGGGGTTATCGACCCAAAGTACCCCTGTGGGAATGCCGAGATCTCGAAGCGTGCGGGCGTCGTCGAGAACATCCTCGCCGCTCGCGACCACGTTTCGCCATTGGATCGGGGCGAACGCCCAGTCGGGGGGAACTTCGGGAGCCCCGGTGCGCGACCAGTAGCGGCCCGTCACTTCCGGGGCGGTGGGCGGCGCGTAAAGGTCGAAGTTCAGGCCTCCTTCCTGGCGGAACAGGGCAGTGACGGAATCGGGGTGCGTGGCGGCAACGTCGAACACGCCGGGAAGGAAGCTGTCCACCAGCAGGCCCCAATTCGCGCTGGACACGAGGAGCGGCACCGGGACATGAACCTCGTTGTAGGAGCTCTCTCGGACCAGATCCACTTCGATCTGCATCGGCCGCACCCGCCCGCGATGCAGCACGCTGTCGAAGGTCTCGCCCAGGCCGTAGAACTGCTCTTCGGTCGTTGCGCCGAGCGTGAGGCCCAGGTAGGGAATCGGTCCTTCGGCCTCGGAAGGCATGACGGTTAGTCGCAGCCCGGGACCGGTGGCGTCTACGTCGAGCTGGGCGAGTCGGCCGCCTTGGAAGGCGATCTCGAAGTGGTCCTTGGACCAGATGACCGCGGTGGAAGCGCGGAAGGTGAGGTTGCCGTTGCATGCTTCGGCCACGTCGGCCTCGAAACCGGCGGTGGCGAGCGTTCCCGCCGCTTCTCGATCGTTGTACAGCCACCACGGGTCATAACTGCACGAATCAGGATCGTAGGCTCCTGATTCAACGAGGGTAAAGCTGAGCGAATGGGGGGTGCCGCCGGCTTGAGTCCACACCAACCCCTCCGTTTCGTCCAAGCCGAGCGTGGCGCCATCGGGATCGGCGAAGGAGGGGGGGGGCGCGGGCAGGTCGTCTGTGGAGCAGGAAGCAGCGAGGAGCGTGAGCAACATCGGCGCAGCCTATTCGGGTTGGGGGTGGCTTGGCGGCTCGCTTTCCCCGCGCTTGCAGTATACATATCGGGGACTAGGTGGGGCCCCGAGGGAACCATGCGCTTGCTCAGCATCACACTCCTCATTCTGCTTCCCGGTTGCATCGCGACCGAGCCTGGGGAAGGCGCAACTCCCATCGGGTTGGAACTGCTCACCAGCGCGGATGTCGTGGTGGCCGGCACGCCGGTAGAATGGACCGCCAGGCTCCATTTCGACGACGAATCGGTCGTGCCCGTTCAGGTTGACATCATTTCGGACCACCAGACCAACCTGCACACCACTTGGGCCGATGCGGGTTCCGGCACCGTGCTTCCCGAGGTGGCCGCCCTTCATTTGGTCACGGCGACCACGGCCTGGGGCGAGCATGGCTATGCCGATAATGCGTGGTTGCAGGTCAACCCCGACGTGGCGGCGACCGTGGACCTTCAGCTCTCCGGCATCCAGGCCGGCGCCGGTCAGCCGCTGACATGGACCGTTTCGGCGGCAGACAGGTTCGGGAACGCGATTTCTCGGGATCACATCTCGATCGACAGCAGCAGCACCGATGTAGTGATTGCCGAACCTCGGGTTTCTTCGGGTGTTCCTGGGGTCTACCAGCTCACGGCGACCGCCGACATGGTCAGCGATGTCGAAGCCTTCCGGATCGTGGCGGGCCTTCCCACCCAGCTCGACCTCTCGCTGAGCGATGTGGACCTCGAGATCTACGAAACCACCATCGCCACCGCAGTCGTTCGAGACGACTACGGAAATGCGTTGGATGAGCGTGCCGAACTGGAAGTTAGCGGTGGGGAAGCCAGCCCCACCATCGCCGGCCCGAACATCACCTTCCTCGGTGAAGGCTGGTATACGGTCACGGCTACCTATGAAGATCTCACCGCAAGCGTCGGCCCCTTCCTCATCGACAGCACTGGCCCAGACTTGGTTATCTACAACCCCGAGCGCGGCGACTGGGAGGTCAATCCTTCCGCGCTGATGACCGGCGAAGTAAGCGATAAATGGAGCGCGATCGGAGAGTTGACCGTCAACGGCATGGTCGTTCCCGTCAACGGCGATGGCAGCTTCACCCACACCCTCGACTACGACTTCGGCTTGAACCTCGTGGAAACCGAGGTGGCCGATGTGGATGACAACGGGGCCAACGACACCCGCAGCGTGCTCGATGGCCAGTTTCAGCCAAACGGCAGCCAGATCGGAAATGGCATCGTGGCGCGGATCAACGAGGATGGGTTCGACACTCTGGAGTCGCTTGGCGAAGGCCTGATCGGCGATACCGACCTCACGGCGCTGGTTCCCAACCCCGTGGTCAGCACTTCCTCTGAAACGTGCATCGACCTGATCTTCACCGAGATCTGCATCACCTGGTACTCGCTCGACTTGTACATCTGGAACCCAAGCATCGGCGGTACCAACCTCGAGATTGATCCCACCGCCGGAGGGTACCTCGACACCACGTTCCAGGTCTTGGATCCGTGGCTCGATTGGGAGGCGGATGGCACCGTTCTTGGGATCGGCCTAAGCGCAGATGGCAGCATCTACGCCGATGATATTACCGTGAACATGGATCTGTACCCCTATGTGGCGGCTGGCGAGCTGGGGATGTCCGTGGGCTCCAGCACGGTCACCAGCACCAACTTTACGTTCGACTGGGACAGCTGGCTTTACGATGTCATGGGCTTCTTCGGACTTGATTTGAGTGCGCTCGTCGAAGGATTCATGGTCGATGCCCTTGAATCCGCCATCGTCGACGAGGTGCCGGCGGCCGTGGCGGATGCCGCCGGGTCGCTCGAGATTTCCACCAGCTTCGCGGTCGGTGCCGCGACCGTTGTCCTGGCCGCCGAACCCTTTTCTGCCAGCGTGGACGACTACGGTATGTCGCTTGGGTTGGGCACCGAAGTCTACCCCGACATCTGGATCCACGAGGACATTGGGCTGGGGTCCTTGTTCGGAAACTACACCGTACCTACCTACGCTTCGGCCTCGCCTGGCTTCCAAGTCTCTATCGGCGAAGACTTCCTGAATCAGGCACTCTATGCGTTCTGGGGGGCCGGGGTTCTGGACCAGGACATGGGGGGACCGGATCTGGGTCTCGACCTGGGCACCTTCGGTGACATCCTTGGCATCGCCGACCTGCACATTCAAACGAAGCCCCTGCTTCCTCCGGTCGTCGTGCCGGGCACAGGCACCGAGATGCTGGACCTGCAGATGGGGGATCTCGAACTCTCCCTCTACGACGGCGAAGCGACTGATGAAAACCTGCGTTTGCGGGTCTACGTTACGCTCACTGCAGGGCTTGATCTGGCGGTGACCGATGGCATGTTGTCGCCCACGATCGGCGACCCCGAAGTGTGGTTCGATGTGGTTCTCCCCGCGGCAAACACCGTGGCGAGCAAGGACACGGAAGACTTGTTGGAAGCGTTGATTCCGCTTCTGCTGCCTGCATTGACCGGCGCGTTGGGAGAAATCCCGCTTCCGGAGATCTCCGGTTTCAGCATCACCATCGAAGGCCTGAAGATCGATGGCCCCGAAAATGGTTTTGTCACGGTGGATGCGAACCTGGGGCTGTAGCGCACGCGAAATAGTGCCGTTCGATGCCTGAAATATCGACGCTGAATTGCTATGGTGGAAAGCTGGTTATTGGGGCCTCGACTTGACGCCAAAACCCCTCTGGTCAATATGACTGTCAGGGCTGACGGACGTCCGTCACCTCGCGCCGAAAAAGACAGGTTGGCCCGTTGGCACGCGGCGTGCATGCCGCTCGGACGAGGTTCCCATGCTCGCCTTGTTTGCCACTGTCGCTTTCGCTGCCGTCCGATGTCCCTCCGCCGACCCGCTCGCTCCGGTGGATACCGATGTCGCTCCGGACGGGGCGGAATACCAGCTCGTCGCCACCGCGGATGTGGTGTGTTGGTGGGTCGTGCCCGAGCAGGGCCAACCGCGGGTTGCTCACCGGTGGTCTACGTCGGACCGCTACCCCATTCGGCTGGAGGCCCTAGCCGACGGGCGGGCGTTCTTCGTCATGAGCGATCTGCG
>CAMBIK010000189.1 GCA_945867435.1 Klebsiella pneumoniae | reverse complement strand
ACGGCCGAACGGTTGCTGCGGGCGAGGAACTCCTGAGACTCTGCGCTCTCCGTGGGGCTCTTGTTGTCGTCGGGGTGGAGCCGCGCGCTTTCCATGAGGCGTTCTATTGTCGTCCGTGTCGGGAAGGCTACCGGCTGCCTGCGGATGGGCGCACAAGTGACGTCGTGCCGACCCTTGGGTTAGCCCCGCGCGATGCGCCCCCCCCGCTCCCCGCCCCGCCGCCCGCAAACAGCCCATCAGGCCGCCCCCCCGCCCGCGTCCAACGCGCTGCCTCCCGTTCGCGGGGATCGTCTTGAAGGCCGAAATGTGGTGGAAGAGGCGCTGCTTCGGAAGCGTAGGCGCGTGTTTCGCATCTGGCTTGACGCCGGGGCCCGGCTCGACGCCAAGCTCGAGGGCGTTTTGGCCATGGCGGCGTCGGCCGGCGTGCCTGTCGAGACGGTGGAGCGCCATCGGCTCGATCGCATGAGCGCCACGGGCGTACACAACGGGATCATCGCGGAAGCAGCCCAACTCGAACAGCCCACGGTCAAAGAGGCGATCGCCGCCGCCGGCTTCGATGCGTTCTTCGTGCTTGTGGACGAGGTGCAGTATGAACACAACCTTGGTGCAATTCTGCGTTCGGCGCTCGGCGCGAACGTGACGGCCGTGATCATCCCGACCGAGCGGGGAAAGGGGCTTACGCCGGTGGTTCAGCGGGTGGCGATGGGCGGCGCCGAGGCCGTGCCGGTCATTCGCGAGGGGCTCTCAAGCGCCTTGGCGCAGCTTCAGCGGGCGGGGGTGCGCATCCTCGCCGCGGACATGGATGGGATCGCTCCGTGGGACCTCGATCTCACCGGTCCCGTTGCCCTGGTCCTGGGCGGTGAAGACAAGGGGGTGAGCGACACGCTGAAGAAGCGGGCGGATGCCATCATCGGGATCCCCCTAGCCGGAGGCCTGCAGAGCCTCAACGTGAGCGTCACCGCGGCGGTCCTGATGTTTGAGCGAGTGCGTCAGGTCGCCGCCAGCAAGGGCTGAGCTGCATTGAGCCTAGTACGCCGCAGCCCGCAGCACATTCTTGGGTGACGGATCCGCGCGGAACGCGTCGAGCAGCGCGGCACCCGGCGAACGGCCGGTCGCGACGATGGCATCGAGCGGGTCGAGCAAGGTTTCGTCTTCCCCGATGACGCGCAACCCCTTGCGGGCGAGAACCATCAAGTCCTGGGCGTAGGCGGCTAGCGTTCGGTCGCCCCATTCGCCTTCAAGTCCGTGCCGGGAGGCGTGCGCGAAGCCTTCTTCGCGGGTGAACGCGCACCCGGCGGCGGCGAACGCGGCCGCGAGCGCCTCGGCTTCCTCAAGTGCGCCGTACAGCAGTCCGGTCCAAAGAGCGCAAAACGCGATCGCAAGCTCAACGTTCACCGCATCCGCACTACGGATTTCGATGGTCCGCTTGACCCGGATCTCGGGAAATACGCTGGTGAGATGGAGCGACCAGTCGTCGGGGGAGGGGAACTGCCCATCGATCCCTTCGGCCATCCACTGCCGGAAGGTGCGATTGCCGCTTGGAAGCCAGCTGTCGCCGCGTTTGTAGAACATCATCGGGGCGTCGAGCAGGTAGTTCACCCAGCCGCGGTGGGTGTAGCCATCCCTCACCTGGGCGGGGAAGCCCGTGCGGCGGGGGTCCACGCGACTCCAGATGTGCCCGCGGTAGCTCATCCAGCCGGTGTCTCGACCTTCGGCAAGCGGAGAATTGGCGAACAACGCTACGTTGAGCGGCGCAAGGTTCAGCGAGGCGTGGAACTTGCGGGCGCAGTCCGCTTCGCTGTCGAAGTCCAAGTTTACCTGAACGCAGCAGGTGCCCTTCATCATCCAATGGGCAAGATCGCCGTACTCGGGAAGGAAATCGCCCATCATGGCGTACCGGCCCTTCGGTACGAACTGAATGCTTGCGATGGGCGCGAACGGGGTGAGCCCGCAGGCGGTCCAATGCAGGTCATGGCCCTGCGAGAGGTCCAAGAGCAAGTCCCGGTTACGCCGAACCTCTGCAGCGAGGTCGCCGAGGCGGCGGAAGGGGGCACCCGATAGCTCTACCTGGCCTCCTGGCTCCAGCGTGATGCTTGCGCCTTCACCGGCCAACTCCACCGGAAACTCACCTTCTCGCTTCTCTTTCCAATGGAGGCGCTCGTTCAGCCGCTCCAGGATCCACCGGATGCCATCGGCGTCGTGGTACCCGACCGCACCCCCGTCTCCGCGAACGACGGCACGTTCGTACTCGCCGCCGATGAGCCAGCGTTCACGAGGGACCTCGAAGGCGTGGTAGCTGGCGACGAGATCGTCGACCGTGAGTCGGGCTGGCATGATGGTCCCGCCTCACCCGCGCCGGTCGGCGCGTCAACGGATATGCTCTGGGCATGTGGCTTCCGTTGCTGACCGCGTGCATTCCCGTTTTGCACAGTCCGGCAGGTGCGCCCACTGGGGAATACGAGATTCCTGATAACGATTGGCCCGCTGCACCGAGTATTCCTGTCCTTGAAGAGGAGGGATTTGGCGTTGGTGAGGTGATCGGCCGTCAGTTTTTGGCCGACCAGAACGGGGACGAGGTGGACCTCTGGCAGTTCTACGGCCGGGTGTGGGTGCTGGATGTCTCCACCATCTGGTGCAGCCCTTGCCAGGCGATGGCCGCAAGCCTGCAGGCGACGGCCGACAAGTTCAAGGACGAGGACTTCGTATACCTTACCGTGCTCTCGGAAGATCTCGACGGGGAAGTGCCCGACACGGCAGAGCTTCAAGGGTGGGCCGAGACCTTTGGGATCCTCGACCAACCCATCCTTGCGGACACCACGGGCTTTAGTGGGCCGGTCACCAACGGCGTGTATCCTGCGCTTCTCGTGATCGATCGTGATCTCAAGGTGTTCGCGCGGGTTGAGGTTCCTGACGAGGCGCTGCTCGAAGCCGCGATCGAGTCCGCGATCTAGGGCAACGGATGAAACCGGCGTTCTTGTTGTGGATGCTCACGAACGCTCTCGCCGAACCGATCGATGCGCTTGATTCCGCGGCCCAGGGGTTCTATTTGCGTGCCGAGGAACAGGAGGCCGCGGGTCGCTTCGGTGCCGCCGCCGGTTTCTACCGGCTGGTCCTCAACCACGATCCCGCCTTTGTGCCTGCGTTGCTGGGGGTGGGTCGCGCGCTTGAAGCCCAGGGGCAACGGGCCCAGGCGGAAGAGCTGTATCGGTCCAACCGTGGCGATCCTGCGGTGACCGAGGCGCTGGCCACGCTCATCGAGGTGGACCGGGGCGCGGAGGCCTTGCTGCTGTGGCGGTCGTTGCAGGTCGCATACCTGGGGGACCCGACTCCCTACCTTCACGAGGCCCGGCTCAGCCTCCGGGCAGCCGACGTTGCTGGTGCTCGGACGGCGTGGGATAGCTACATAAGCCTGCTTCGAGGTGCAGAGCCGGACGGAACGACCCTGCTCGCGCTTGCGGATGCCGCTGGTTCCGCAGCCGTCCCGCTCCTCAGGTCCTATCTGGACGGACATCCCGAGGGCACCGCCGCCGCCGAAGCCCGCGGCCGGCTCGACCGCCTGGAGTTGGAGTCCGCGGCAGCCCTCCTCGATCTCGGTGTCGACCAGCCTCTCACGCCCGATTTGGAGCGGTTGGTGGCTCGGGTGGAGACTGCGCTAGCCGTGGGCGATGTGCCGACTGCGACCTCTGTGGCAGGCGTCCTGGTGACCCGCGCCCCTGGATCTGCCGTCGCTCACGGAGCGTATTCCGACGCGCTCTTCGCCTCCGGAAGCTGGAGCGAGGCCGAGGTGCAGGCCCGCATCGCCAGGTTGCTCGCCCCGGATGATGCGACCGCGCGCGCCCGGCTCGGTCGCCTGTTGGCCAATGCCTACGGCGGGCGCGGCAACGCAGAGGCGTTGGAGGAGCTGGCGGCGGCCTGCCGACTCCGCAGCGGCGACGTGGCGCTCCGGTTTCAGTTGGCGCGGGTGCAGCAGTCCGGGCTGCGCTTCGACGACGCGGTGGCTTCCTATCGGTGGGTACTCGCCACTGATCCGAGCGGGCCCTGGGCCGAGGCGTCCTCGGTCAACCTCGCGGCCCTCACGCGGGCGGCTCCGGAGTTGCCCGCGAAAGCGGCGAATGCCTCGCTGGCGGTGTCCCTCGACGCCCAGCGACACTGGAAGCTGGCGCTCCTGCTCCTGGAGCGGGGCCGACGAGACGAGGCGTTGGCCGAGCTCGATCTCGCGCTGGCGGTCGAGCCGAACTACCCACGGTTGCTAAACACCCGCGCCGGGCTTTTTCACGAGACGGGGCAGACGCCGGAAGCGGTGGCGTTGTGGGAGCGGTCGCTCGCCGCCGATCCTCGGCAGCCTGATGTTTGGATAAACCTTGCGAGTCTCTCTGAGGGGCGCGAGTCTCGGCTCGATTGTCTCCGGAAGGCGGCCGGTCTCGGCTCCGTGGATGCGCGCTATTCGCTCGCGAGGGAAGCGCGAGGGATGGGCGATTGGAGCGGTGCCGAGGCTGAGCTGGAGATCTTTGAGGCTAACGCATCGCTCGCATCCCCCAATCGCCAGGCCGCCCTGGCCTTGCGAACGGAGATCGAGGCCCGCAAGAGGGCCTTTATCGGCCTTGCCGTAGCCGTTGTGCTGCTCGGCTTCGGCGTTCCCACGGCATGGTGGTGGCGCCGGCGTTCCGGCCGCACCCTTCCCGAGCTCCTGAAAGCGATCCCCGAGAACTGGCACGAGGCTGCCCGCTACTTAGCGGCGATCCGGCACGAAGTGCTCAAGCACAACACGACCGTCCTTCCCGAGGTCGCCACGGCGTTGGCCAACGGGGATTCTGGGCCTTGGGAGGCCATGGTCTCTCGCTTGCCGGAACTGCAGGCGCGCCTGAACGCCTATGAGGAGGCCCTGGTCACGCTGGGCCGCTCGCACGGTGTTCGCTTCGTTCCCGACACGGACCCCACGTTCGGCCCGCTCAACCGGGCGTTGACGCGCCTACGCCGCATTCGGAACCCCGACCCGGCGGAGCTCCGCGAGCTGAGTCGCGTGATCAACGGCGAGGTCTTTGCTGCGCTCGGGGCGACTGTCCGCGAGATCTGTGTGGTTCGCTGTGATGAAGCGTTGGTGCGTGAGGTTTTTGACCGGGTGTCCGCCGAGCCGGGCTTCGCCTCCACTACGCTGCCCGACCTTTGGGTCACGGGCGATGCGCTCACGCTCCGCCTTTTCCGTCCCGACCTCGTGGACATCCTCGCGAACCTGCTCCGCAACGCGCTGAGCGCGGGCGCGACCACGCTCGCCGTCTCCCTTACGGACACGGAGGACAACGTGACCGGTCACCCGCTCGCAGAGATCGCCGTGATCGACGATGCGCCCGGCACGCTCACCAACGCCATGATTCGCAGCCGGTTCATCGGTCGGGGTCTGGGGCTGGCGGTGGACCTGGCCAATCGTCACGGGGGCAGCATCCGCGTGGATGGCCGAGCCGCGGGGGCCAAGGCCGTGATCGTCCAGTTTCAGCTTTTGGAGGGGGGAGGTGAGGAGGATGCCGGGCTACTTGTGGCCCATGCTGCCACGGGTCCTCATCGTTGAAGATGGGTTTGAGTACTCGGAAACCCTGGGGCGCTTCGTTGGCGACCGCTTCCGCTTCACGCGAGCCGGGGATGGGGCGGCAGCGCTCCTTGCGGCCGGGTCCGAGTCGTTCGACTGCCTCTTCCTCGACATGCGCTTCGACCGCATCGAGGCGGGGCGTTTGCTCGGTGATCTTGCCGAGACGGCCGAACGTTTCAATGGGGATCCCGTTCGGGCCACGCGCTTCCTGGAGGAGAACCAGGGCGTCTACATCCTCGCCGCCCTTCGCGCCGTGGGCTGTGAGGTCCCCGCGGTGTTCAGCCACGATTTCTCGGGCGAACCCCGCCGTTGGGCCGCGCTCGAACGCAAGTATTTCCCGGTCTCCTGGCTAGCCGATAACGCGAGCCCCGCTGCGCTTTGCGAGCGGCTCACCGGCGCGGGGGCGCAGGGGGCGGCAGACGGTTAGCTCAGGCTCGTCCCGGAGCCTGCCATGTCTCAGCGTCGCGTATTCCTCCTTGGTGGAGCCAACACCGCCTTCATTGGTAAGGGTCACCCCGACTTCGTTTGGAAGAACCATCCGGACTTCGGAAAGCGGGAGAACCCCGGTGTGGAAGACATGCTCGCATCGGCGGTCGGGTCTGCCTTCGAAGTCACGGGCGTCGACCCGGAGCGCGTCGACAAGGGCTACCTCGGCAACTTTCTCGGAGAGCTGTTCTGCCAGCAGGGCCATCTGGGCGCCGCGCTGGCGGGATGCCACCCTGGCCTGGCGGGCAAGCCGATGACCCGCGTGGAAGCGGCGTGCGCGTCGGGGGGGCTCGCGCTCGCCTGTGCGATCGATGCGATTCGGGCCGGCAACGACACCGCGCTGGTCGCCGGCGTGGAGGTTCAGACGACCGTGAGCGCACGGGAAGGGGCGGACTACCTGGCCCGCGCGAGCCATTATCGTCGTCAGCGCAGCATCGATGACTTTACGTTTCCGGCGCTGTTTGGCCAGCGTACCAAGGCCTACCGCGAAGCGTTCGGCGTCACAGAGGAAGACATTGGGCGTGCGGCGGTGAAGGCCTACTCCAACGCGAACCGGAACCCCCTGGCCCACATGAAGGCGAAGCGGATGGACCTCGCCACGGCTGGAAGCGTGAACGAGAAGAATCCGTGCTTCCTGCAGAACCCTGACTACGCTCCCTACATCAAGATGAGCGACTGTTCCCAGGTGAGCGATGGCGCATCCGCCTGTTTCGTCGTGAGTGAAGCCGGCCTCAAGGCGGCCGGGAAGACGTTCGCGGATGCCATCGAGATCACCGGGTACGGTCACAGCACGGCCTCGCTCTACGAGGATGGCGACTTGACCCAGCTGTGGACCACCCGCGCCGCGGCGGCGAAGGCCTACCAGGCCGCCGGGATCGGACCTGAGGATGTGAACGTGGCCGAGGTTCACGACTGCTTCACGGTGACCGAACTGTTGATGACCGAGGCCCTCGGTTTTGCGGCACCAGGGCAGGGCGCGGCGCTCCTGCGGGAGGGAGCGACGAACATCGAGGGTCGCCTTCCGGTGAACACGGGTGGGGGGCTCGTGGGCTTCGGCCACCCGGTCGGGGCCACCGGCGTGAAGCAGGCCATCGAGATTTGGAAGCAGATGAAGGGGTTGGCCGGTGGCTATCAGGTGCCTTCCACTCCCAAGGTGGGGCTTGCCGCCAACATGGGGGGCAATGACCGCACGGTCATGGTCACCGCCTTCCGCAACCTGGAGTAGGCGCTGGACCGGCGAATCCTCGCGGCGATCCTGACCTTCGTTCTCGTCAGTGGGCGCGCGGCTTGGACACTCAGCCGGCCACCCGAACCGGCGGCCGTCGTGCTCCCTCCCTCGATCTTGCTTGCTGCGAGGAAGGAGCTGCCTGCGCTTCAGCCGGCCGACCGTGCCGCTCTCGAAACGCCCGCTCCGGCGGCGGAGACTGCGAGCAAGGACATGCGGGCGGGGCCCCAAGC